>CAMAZB010000068.1 GCA_945862785.1 uncultured Clostridia bacterium
CGCTCCATCTCCTGCAGCATGGACAGGACGCCGGGCTCCTGGACAGAGGCCTCCAGCTCCAGGAAGAAGATGAACTCGAAGTTCCGGCCACTGACGGGACAAGACTCCAGCTTGGTCATGTTGATGTTCAGAGCCGCCAGCTTGGACAGGATCTCGTACAGGGCGCCGGGCTTGTTGTCGCAGGCAATGATGAGGCTGATGCGGTTGGCACCGGCGTAGATGACGGGGTCCTTGGCGATGCAGAAGAAACGGGTGTAGTTGTTGTCGCTGTCCTGAATGGCGTCGCTGACGCACTCCAGGCCGTACAGCGCCGCACAGGGGTGGGAGGAAATGGCGGCGGCGTGGCGGCTGCCGCTCTCGGCTACCATCTTGGCGGCCATGGCGGTGTTGTCGCAGGGAGAGACATGGACGCCGTTGAGGCTGTTCAGGAACTTGGAGCACTGGCCGATTGCCTGCTCATGGGAGTAGATCTCGGTGATGTCCTCCATTTTCACACCGGGCAGAGCCAGCAGCTCGTGGCGGATGCACAGCCGGGTGGAGCGCACCACGGACAGCTTGCGGTTCTGCAGCAGGTCGTACACCGCACGGACAGAGCCGTTGGAGCTGTTTTCAATGGGAAGCACGCCAAACTTGCACAGGCCAGACTCCACGGCGGACACCACGGCGTTGAAGGTCTTGACGTACACGATGTTGCCCCGGGG
The DNA here is from genome assembly GCA_945862785.1 of uncultured Clostridia bacterium. GTDB lineage: Bacteria > Bacillota > Clostridia > Oscillospirales > Oscillospiraceae > Oscillibacter. Next base: position 702 of record CAMAZB010000068.1, read on the forward strand.
CAGGATGCGGTCGCAGGCCACCTGGCTGTTGGCGCCCTCCACGCCCTGGCAGGCCACCAGGCCCGTCTGGGGAAACACAGGGTCTCCGGCGGCCAGGGAGGCCTCCACCTGGGCAGCCACCTTGGTGGGGGCATTGATCAGTTCCGCCTGACGGGACCGGGCCAGCTCAAACAGGGTGGAATACAGGTGATAGGCGTAACGCTCCTTGTCCCCGGCCTTCTCTGTGACCTTGGCCAGGACCTCTCGCTCCCGCTGCTTGTTCAGAATGGGGAGATGATGCTCGTTTTTATAGGCGGCCACTTCCTCGGCCAGGTCCATACGCTCCAGGAAAAGCTGCAGCAGTTGGTCGTCCACGGCGTCGATTTTCGTGCGGATCTCAGAAAGTTCCATGGTTTCCCTCCAAAAGTAAGTCTAATAGTACCGTCGCGGTGACGGCTTCCACCACCGGAACAGCCCGGTGGGCAATGCAGGGGTCGTGGCGGCCCCGGATAACCAGTTCGGCGTTCTCCATGGCGGAGAGGCTGACGGTCCGCTGGGCCAGGGAAATGGACGGGGTAGGCTTGAGCGCCACCCGCAGAGTAATGGGCATCCCGGTGGTAATGCCGCCCAAAATGCCACCCGCCCGGTTGCTCTCTGTGACGATCTTGCCGTCCTCCACGGTAAAGGGGTCATTGTTCTCCGACCCGTGGAGCCGGGCGGAGCCAAAGCCCAGGCCGAACTCCACACCCTTGACGGCGGGGATGCCGAACAGCGCCGACGCCAAACGGTTTTCAATGCCGTCAAACATGGGATCGCCCAATCCTGCGGGGAGACCGATAGCGGCGCACTCAATGGTGCCGCCTACGGAGTCCAGATTCTGCCGTGCTTCCAGGATCAGGGCCTGCATCCGCTCTCCGGCCTGGTCATCCAGCACCGGGAAGGGCTTGGAGGCCACCTCGTCAAAGAGTGCGGCGCTGGGGTGCAGGGGAAAAGCGGAATCGCTTTCCATGCCAACGGAGGCAAGGTGGGCGCCTACATAGATGCCCCGGCGGGCCAGAATTTGTTTGGCGATGCCGCCGGCAATGCACAGCGGAGCCGTCAGGCGGCCGGAAAAGTGGCCGCCGCCCCGCATATCCGCCTGGCCGCCCCACTTTACCCAGGCAGTGTAGTCCGCATGGGAGGGCCGGGGCTTGTCGGCAAGCTCACTGTAATCCGAGGAGTGCTGGTCGCTGTTTTCAATGATGGCGCACAGCGGCGCGCCGCAGGTGACGCCGTTTTCCAGGCCAGAGAGGAAAATGGGTGTGTCCGATTCCTTCCGCAGGGTGGACAGGGGGCTCTTCCCCGGCTTACGGCGGTCCAGGAAGGCGTACAGGGCTTCCAGGTCAATGGATTCTCCGGCGGGCAGGCCGTCCATATTGACGCCGATGGCTCTGCCGTGGGACTGGCCGAAGACCGACACCCGTAGGATGCGGCCGAATTCAGAGGACATCAAACACACCTCCCAATCGTTTGTAGTCATCCCAGAAGCTGGGATAGGATTTGTTCACCGCTTCCGCCCCCAGGATGGTCAACGGGGAGTCAGCGCGGGTGGCGGCAATGGCCGCCGCCATAACGATGCGGTGGTCGTTGGCCCCGTCCACCGTTCCGCCGGAGAAGGATGGTATGCCGCGGACCGTCAGGCTGTCGGGGCCATCTTCGGCGCTACTGCCAAGACGATTCAACAGGGCGGCGGTGGTGGCCAGTCGGTCACTCTCCTTGATGCGGAGCCGGGCGGCGTTTATAAAATGGGTGGTGCCGTTTCGCACCGCCGCCATCACCGCCAGGGGCGGCAGCAGGTCGGGACAACCGGATACGTCAATATCCACATCGCCGGGCTTCGCCAGCTTCCGGTAGAGGGAGGCCATCACCCGATCGCCCTGAGTGGAGTCGGCGTTCAAGCCCTGGATGGAAACGTGGTTGTCCAGGAAATTGGCGGCGTACCAGAAGCCCGCCTGGGACCAGTCGGCCTCCACGGCGATGTCCCGGGCCTGATAGGCCTGATTTCCGGGAACCCGAAAGCTCTCATAGTTCCGGTTTTCCACGGAGATGCCGAACTTTTCCAGCATATTCAGGGTCATATCCACATAGCCGCTGGACTCCAGCGGCGTGGTGATCTCAATCGTGGAGTCTCCCGGCAGCAGGGGCAGGGCGTACAGCAGTCCCGTGACGAACTGGCTGGACACGTTTCCCGGCAGGCGGTATACGCCGGGGGTCAGCGTGCCCTGAACGGTGAGCACGCCGTCCTTTTGCTCGTAAAAAATGCCTTTTTCCTTGAAAATATCAAAGTAGGGGCCCTGGGGCCGCTCCATCAGGCGGCCATGTCCGGTGAACACGCCGCCACCAGATACCGCCAGAGCGATGGGGATGAGAAAGCGGAGGGTGGAGCCGGATTCGCCGCAGTCCAGGAAGGGCAGCGCCCCGTCGGGCCGGAGGGCCTTCAGTGCCTCCACGCAGCGTTTCGTGGCCTGGATGTCCTGGGAGTCGCTGAGGTTGGAGAGGGTTCCCTGTCCGTCCGCTAAAGCCAGCGCCAGCACCGCCCGGTGGGCCATGGACTTGCTGGCGGGGGGCGTCACGGCGCCATTCAGTTTCCGGGGGGTGATGCGAATATCCATGTCAGCCCTCCAGTCCTGCCCGGATAATGGGCAGCAGCTCCGATACCGGGACTTTTTTCAGCTCGCAGACGCCGATTTTCTTCGGAATGACCAGGGTGATGTTTCCGCCTGCCCGCTTTTTGTCCGCCAGAGCCGCCTCTGCCAGGGCTTTGGCGGAAAACTCCGTGCCAGTGGGCAGATGGTTTTTTTTCAGGCAGGCGGCGATGCGGGCGGCGATGGGCTCCTCGGTCCAGCCCAAGGCTTCGGCGGACCGGGCAATGATGGAAAGGCCCGCCGCCACGGCGTGCCCGTGAGGGATGGCGTAGCCGCTGCACTTCTCGATGGCGTGGCCTACCGTGTGGCCCAGGTTCAGCAGGCGGCGCTCATTCTGCTCTTTTTCATCCCGTTCCACCACACCGGCCTTGTAGCGGACGCACCGGGCAATGACCTCCTCGGGCGCGGCGGTGAAGGTGTTGCCCTCAAACAGGGCGAACAGGCTCTCGTCATCCAGCACGCCGGTCTTGATGGCCTCGGCGGTGCCGTCGGCAAAGACGTCCGAAGGCAGGGAACGGAGACAGTCCGTGTCGCACAGGACTGCCGTGGGCTGCAAAAAGGCTCCTGCCAGATTCTTGCCCGCCGCCAGGTCGATGGCGGTCTTGCCGCCTACGGAGGAATCCACGGCGGAGAGCAGGGTGGTGGGCAGCTGGACGCAGCGGATGCCCCGCAGGTAACAGGCGGCGGCGAACCCCGCCATGTCCCCGGTGACGCCGCCGCCCAGAGCGGCCACGCAGTCGGTACGGGTCAGGTGTTGCTCGGCCAGAAATTCCAGGATGGCGGCCAGCGTGGTGAAGTTCTTGCTGCCCTCTCCGGCGGGGAAGATATAAGAACAGACGGTGAACCCGGCATCCTCCAGGCTGCCGGTCACCGTCTTCAGATATAAGGGAGCCACGGTGCTGTCGGTGATGACGGCAACGCGGCAGGGGGCCAGCACCTCCCGGAGGCGCTGGCCGCAGGCAGTCAGCAGCCCGCCGCCGATGGACACTTCATAGGCGGGGGCAGTATGGACTTGAATGGTCTGGATGGAGGACATAGGGTCCCTCCTTCATATAATAGTGTCTACTGAATAAACCGCTTTGCGGTTTATTCGCGCGGCGGTAGCCGCGCAATTCCGTAAAAACGGCTCAAAGAGGCCGCTTTTATGGAATTCAGCCATTGTTACAATGCGTATTTCCACTGGTGCGCTGCGGCGCACCAGTGGAAGGTGCAAAATTTTTAGACAATTTAGTCCAAAAAGCCTTGCACTCGAACAAAGCCAAATGGCCTTGAAAGTCTTGTTTTTCAAGGCTTTCGGCTTTGTTCAGTACGCATTATTATAAGGAATTCGGATGAAAGGGCGGATATCATCCGCCCCTACGGAAAAGTGGGCAGGGAAAGTCTACCCCTGAAAAGCATTAGTTGCCGCCCGCAGTGGCTTTCTTTTCGCGGCCATCCTTCAAAAGGGCGTGGAGCTTTTCCCCATCGCGGGCCTCCAGGGCCTCTTGGTATTCCGTCAGATGGCGGATCAGCTCGCCCAGCTCCTTTGTCAGGTAGTCGGCGTCGTCCAGGAACAGCTCTGTCCACATATCCTCGTCCAGCCGGGCCACACGGGTCATGTCCTGGAAGCTGCCGGCGGAGAAGCCCCGGCGGCGCTGGGCTTCAGGAGACTTCACATAGGCGCTGGAGGTGATGTGGGCCAACTGGGAGGTAAAGGCAATGATGCGGTCATGCTCCTCCGGGTCGGAGAAGGTCAGGCCAGCGAAGCCGATATCCAGGAAAAAGGCTTTCAGCGTTTCCAAAAGCTGCATGTCCGTCCGCTTATCCGGTGTCAAGATCATGGACGCGCCCACATACAGGCTGTCGCTGGCGGCGGTGAAGCCGCCCCGCTCTTTGCCGGCCATGGGATGGCCGCCGATGTAGGCGAAGCCGTGCTGCTCGGCGATGGGGGCAATGCCCGCCACCACAGTCCGCTTCACGCCGCACAGGTCCACCAGGATGGCAGAGGAAGTGATGTGATCCGCATTTTGCCGCACCCATTCCACGGCGGCGCCGGGACGGATGGCCACCAGGATCAGATCGCATTGGGGCAGGTTACTGTCCGTCAGCGGCGCGTCGATGGCGCCGCACATCCGGGCCATGGTCATGGTTTCGGCGTCCAGATCGATGCCCCAGACCGTGTTAGCGGTACGGGACTTGATGCTTTTTGCCATGGAGCCGCCGATGAGCCCCAGGCCGACGATGCCAACATTCATTCCGTTATCCCTCCAGGGTTTTCAGCGTTTCATGGAGCTTCAGCAGCTTCTTTGCCAGGGAATCGAACACCTCGGGCTTCAGAGACTGGGGGCCGTCGCACAGAGCGTGGGCGGGGTCGTTGTGGACCTCGATCTGCAATCCGTCGCAGCCGGTGGCCACAGCGCCCATGGCAAGGGGCTCTACCAGCCAGCTCTTGCCGGTGGCGTGGCTGGGGTCGATAATGATGGGCAGGTGGGTCAGCTTCCGCAGAACGGGGATGGCCGCCAGGTCCAGGGTGTTGCGGGTGTAGCTTTCGAAGGTGCGAATACCACGCTCGCAGAGGATGACGTTCTCGTTGCCGCCAGCCATCACGTACTCGGCGCTCATGAGCCACTCCTCGTAGGTGGCGGACATGCCGCGCTTGATCATGACAGGCTTGTCCTGATGGCCCACGGCCTTCAAAAGATCGAAGTTCTGCATGTTGCGGGCGCCAATCTGGATCACATCCACATCCTTGAACAGGGGCAGCTGGCTCAGGTCCATCAGCTCCGTGACGATGGGAAGGCCAGTCTCCTGCTTGGCGACCTTCAGGTATTCCAGACCCGTAGCGCCCAGGCCCTGGAAGGAGTAGGGAGAAGTCCGGGGCTTGAAGGCACCGCCCCGCAGCATGGTGGCGCCGCTGGCCTTCACAGCCTTGGCAATGGTCACCACCTGCTCCTCGGATTCCACGGAGCAGGGGCCTGCCATGATAGTCAGGTTGCCCCCGCCGATCTGGGTGTTGCCCACCTGGATGACGGTGTCCTCGGGATGGAACTTACGGTTGGCGTTTTTGTAGGGCTCCTGAACACGCTTGACGTCCTCCACGATGTCCAGGGCGGAGATCAGATCGATGTCCAATTTAGAGGTGTCGCCCACCAGGCCCAGGATGGTGTGAGCCTCACCGATGCTGGTGTGGATAATGATACCCTTTTCCTGCAGCCAGGCGATCAGGCTTTCCAGCTGGTCATGGTTGGGATTGTGTTTCAGAATGACGATCATAACAAGTTCCTCCTTGTATTTTACATTCGCTGGTACAAAAAAGCCCGCAGCCGTTTGGCTGCGGGCTGTCATGTATAAGCAGTTATGAACCGACTTACACGCGCACGCTTTCAGCCAAACCGAAATAAGCCTTACCGTAAAAATAGGTAAAGCTAAAGTAGCGGTATTCAGCAGCGCGGGCAATGTTGGTCATAGGTAGTGCTCCCTCTCAACGTTCTTTAGATGTTTAAAGCATAACACTTTGAGAAGAAAAAGGAAATTATAAGTATTGCCAAAAAAGCGAAGAAAAACTGTGCTACTTGACGAATCAGACGGGAAGACAGCCGGCCATCAGAAGGCTGGTGGCCTCCAGAATGTAGCGGGTGTCACGGCCCATGGTGGCATGGGCGGCCATGTACTGGTCGTGAAGCTCCGCCAGCGCGGCGGTCAGTTCCCGGCAGGCGTTCTGCCGCCGGAGGGTACGGTGTGCCATGTAGCCGGAAAAGTACTGCCGCAGCTCCGTTTCATAGCGGTGGTGATCCAGCATGGTGTCCGGAAAATCCTCATTATGGGGATAGGTGAATGCGTCCGCCAGATAGTGGGTCAGCTTACCCAGCGTATAGTATTGCCACATGGTCCAGGCCTTGTGCCGGCGCTGCAGACGTTGAATATGGCCATAGATGTAATCGCGGGAATTGCTGTAATTGTGTCCGCCGAACTTCCGGGCCCGGAGGGAGCCCTTCAGATAGCTCAGAGGATTGCAGTCCGGCTGAAAGGAGCCGAAGAGAAAGGCCAGCTCGAACCGTCTGGCCTGAAAGCCCTGATGGCTCCGCAGCAGAGCGGAGGCCAGCAGAGTGTGGCTGCGTTTTTGCAAGGCAGACACCTCCAAAGCAAGGTACTTGAACGGCTTCAGTATACCATGCAGTTCCGGGTGGTGCAAGTGGGAATTTGTGCAATTTGACATTTGACCGCGAATGTGTCCGCCGTCCCGAAGGCTCGGAAGGTTCTGAAAACTTGTACAGCTTGTCAAAAAATTTCGACAAACTGCCACACCGCCTGCAACAGGCAGAAAATATTGAACGGACACGGGAGACGTGATTGCATCTTTTGACAGGAAATAGTATGATAGCCGTAATGATACAGTTAGGAGGAGCACTATGATCCCATGGACACCGATTCGAAAAGGCCGCATGGCGGGCCAGGGCGGCTGGCAGGAACAATACCGGGCATTACGCATGACACCGGCCGGCGCGGCGGCGCTGGTTCGGGACGGGGATACCGTAGTGATGACCTCCTCCGCCAACTGGCCCTATGCGGTGGACGGCGCCCTGGCGGAGCGCCTGCGGGCCATCCGCGGCCATGTCGAGCTGGACGCCCTGTTCGCCCCGCTGGACACGGCGCTGCTTTCGGCGGAAAACACAGACCTGGTGGACTACAACGCCAACTTCTTTTCCGGTGAGCGGAAGCTGATGGAACACGGGAACGTCCGGTTCGTCCCCACGCATCTGAGCGCCACCGGTGCCTGGATGGCCTCCCGGAAGCCCCGGGTGGCGATTATCACTTGCTCCGCCCCGGATGAAAACGGCTGGATGAGCCGGTCCCTCTGGGGGGCTCAGGTCCACCGCCGGGTGCTGGAGCAGGCGGAAGTGGTCATCGTGGAGGTCAATGACCAGCTCCCCTCCTTCGCCAGCGACGGCGAGGCCCACATGATGTTTCATGTCTCCGAGGCAGACGCTATCGTGGAGAACAGCCATTTTCCGGCGGAAAATCCCCCGGCCCCAGCGGATGAGACGGACCGTCGCATCGCCGGCTACATCGCGGACCTGGTGCCGGACGGCGCCTGCGTCCAGTTTGGCCTGGGCGGCCTTGCCAACGCCGTGGGCGAGTGCCTGGCCGACGCGGGGAAGAAGGACCTGGGCATCCAGTCCGAGGTGCTGAGCAACTGCGTGGTGACGCTGATGGAAAAAGGCGTCATCAACAACAGCCGCAAACAGACTTGTCCCGGCCGCTCCGTGGGCGCCTATTTTGTGGGCGATAAGGCCCTGTGGGATTTCGCCAGGGATAATCCGGCCTTCAGCTTCAAGGAGATCGACTGGGTGAACGATCCCCGGAACATCGCCCGGAATGACCGGGTGGTGTCGGTGAACAACGCTATGGAGATCGACCTGACGGGCCAGGTGAACGCGGAGAGCGTCGGCCCCCGGCAGTATTCCGGCACCGGCGGTCAGCTGGAGTGGGTGCTGGGCGCCCAGTGGTCCAGGGAGGGCAAGAGCATCATCGCCCTGCGCTCCAGCTACCGGGACAAGCAGGGGACGCTCCATTCCAAGATCGTTCCTCAGATGGCTCCCGGCAGTATCATCACCACGCCCCGCACCTGCGTCCAGTATGTAGTGACGGAGTACGGCGTGGCGGACCTGCGGTACAAAAGCACCCTGGAGCGAGCCAAAGCCCTCATTGCCATTGCCCACCCGGACTTCCGGGAAGAATTAAAGAAGTACCTTTGACATATCGAACAAGGCCCCGCTGCTTTCACAGCGGGGCCTTGCCCTATTTGCTGAAAAGAGAGATTTTGTTTGACTTCTGACTATTGAAACCATACAATAGAGGACGATTTTGTTGAAAAGGTCGTGGTAGATTTGAAGATCTTGCTGCAGATCGGCATCGTGTTCGGCCTGTACTGGCTCAGCCAGTGCATCGAGGCGGCGCTGCCCTTTCCGTTTCCCGCCAGTGTCATCAGCCTGCTGCTGCTCCTGATTCTGCTGGTGCTGAAAGTAGTGAAGGTGGACCATATCCGGGAGAAGGCGGATTTCCTGCTGGGGAACCTGAGCTTCTTTTTCGTGCCAGTGTCCGTTAGCTTTATGAATTATGTGGACGTGGTACGGGATAATGCCGCGGCGTTCTTTACCATCTGCGTGGTGTCTACGGTGCTGTGCTTCGCCGTCACGGCATGGACGGTGCAGCTCACCAGCCGCCTGCTGGAAAAGCGGAAGGGGGCGGCGAAATGAACGAACTGACCGGTTCCCCCTTCTTTGGAATCGCCCTGACGGTAGTGGCCTACTGGATCGGTGTCAAGATCCAGAAAAAAACGGGCCTGGTGATCTGCAACAGCATGATCATCACGGTGGCTTTGCTGATCGCCGTTCTGCTGGTGTTCCACATTCCCTATGAAAACTATTACCAGGGCGGCAGCCTCATCAACATGTTTCTGGGCCCCGCCACAGCCTGCATGGCGGTGACGGTCTATGCGAAGATGGACCTTTTGAAAAAGAATTGGCTGCCGGTGCTGGCGGGCTGCCTGGCCGGGACGCTGACCGCTATCGGCAGCATCCTGCTGATGAGCCGCCTGTTTGGCCTGGATAAGGCCATCACAGTGTCCCTGCTGCCTAAGTCTGTTACCACCCCCATTGCCACCGCCGTGTCCGAGGGACATGGCGGCATCGTGCCCATCACGGTGGCGGCGGTGATCGTCACCGGCATCCTGGGCAACCTGGTATCGCCGCTGCTCATCAAGATTCTCCGGGTAAAGGATCCCATGGCGGCGGGGTTGGGCATCGGCACCTGCAGCCATGCTCTGGGCACCGCCAAGGCCCTGGAGCTGGGAGAGACCGAGGGAGCCATGAGCGGACTGGCCATTGGCATCAGCGGTATTTTCACAGCCCTTCTGGCCCTGGGCTTTGAATTTGTTATTTGATAAGGGAATTTACTGCCCTCAGGCTGTCGATAAACCCGGGAAGGGTGCCCTGTGTCATTCAAATCAATAGATTTCAGAACTTTTTGAAAGTTCTGAAATCTTAAGCAG
>CAMAZB010000069.1 GCA_945862785.1 uncultured Clostridia bacterium
GCATCGAGGCCATGGCGAAGAAGTTTGACGCCAAAAACGGCGCCACCGGCATCGTCATGGAGGTGAATACCGGCGCCATCGTGGGCATGGCCTCCTATCCCAACTATGACCTGAACGACTACGGCACCCTGTATGACGACGCCCTGAAAGCCAAGCTGGAGGCCACGTTGGCGGACCTGGAAGCGCAGCGCGTGAGTTTCCCCTCCGCGGAGGAGTACGAGGCCGCGGTGAGCAATGCGGAGTCCAGCGCCCTCCAGACCCAGTGGCGCAATAAGTGCATCGACTCCACCTATGAGCCCGGCTCCACCTATAAGCCCATCACCCTGGCGGCGGCGCTGGAGGAGGGCACCATCAATATGAATTCCACCTTCAACTGCACCGGCTCCGTGAAGGTGGGCGTCTGGACCATCAACTGCTCCAAGCGGGGCGGACACGGACACCAGACTTTGGAGCAGGCAGTGGGAAACTCCTGCAACCCGGCCTTCATCAAAATTGGTCAGAGCGTAGGCGCCGAGACCTATTACAAGTATATGAAGGCCTTCGGCCTGACGGAAAAGACTGGCGTGGATATGGTGGGCGAGACCAAGGGCATCATCAGTGAAAACAGCCTCAAGACTGACGTGGCTGCCCTGGCCTCCTACTCCTTCGGCCAGACCTTCACCGTCACCCCGCTGGAGCTGATCCGGGCCCAGGCGGCCTGCATCAACGGCGGCTACCTGTATACCCCCTATATCGTGGACCAGGTGCTGGACGACGAGGGAAACATCCTCAGCCAGCATGACAGCACCCCCATCCGGCAGGTCATCAGCGAGGAGACTTCCGCCAAGGTGCGCCAATGCCTGGAGTACGTGGTGGCCCAGGGCACCGGCAAAAACGGCCAGGTGGCGGGCTACCGCATCGGCGGCAAGACCGGCACGGCGGATAAGACCGAGACGAAGGGCCCCGGCAAGAAGCCGGACCTGGTGGTCTCCTTCATGTCCTTTGCCCCGGCGGACGATCCGCAGTATATCATGCTCCTGACCCTGGATACCCCCAGCCGTACCACCGGTACTTATCCCTCCGGCGGCAATATGGTGGCGCCCACGGCCAGCCAGATCATGGCGGAGATTTTGCCGTATCTGGGCATCGAGCCGGACTACACCGCCGAACAGCTGGCAGGGGCCGACGCCGCCGTGCCCAATGTGGTGGGCAAGACCGCCGCTGATGCCAAGACCATCCTGGAGAGCGCTGGCTTCACCTGCAAGACGGTGGGCAACGGTGAGACCGTTACCGATCAGACTCCGGCGGGCGGCGCCATCGTGCCCAACAACGCCAACATCATTCTTTACCTGGGCGCGGAGAAATCCAACGCGCCCTGCACCGTGCCCAATGTAGTGGGCAAGACGGCGGCTCAGGCCAACCAGGCGCTGACCGACGCGGGACTCATCATGAAGGTGGCGGGCGCCACCTCGGCAACCTCCGGCAATGTGTTCGCCATTTCCCAGGACAAAGAGGCGGGTACGGAACTGAAGGCGGGCAGTGTCGTCACAGTCCAGTTCGGCAGTCAGTCCGCCGGCGCGGATTGATGCCGTAAAGCAACGTTTTGAGTTGCTTGCTGATATGACAGGAATTGCAAGGTTTTAAACACATTTTACCGTATAAACCGCAAAATCAGCCGTATATAATACCGGCAGGCGGCCATGGCTGCTGATTTCGCGGAAAAAGAGGCTGTTTCATATGAAATTGAAAGAACTTTTACAGGGATTGACGATTCTGGAAGCCACGGCAGATCTGGAAATGGAGATTGCCCGTGTGAGCTATGACTCCCGCCAGACCCGGCCCGGCGACCTGTTCGTAGCCATGTCCGGCTTCGCCGTGGACGGCCATACATTCATCGGCAAGGCTATGGAGGCCGGCGCGGCAGCGGTGCTGTGCGAAAAAGCGCCAGAGGGGGAGATTCCCTATGTCCGGGTGGCGGATTCCCGCCATGCCCTGGCGGTGGTGGGCGCTAACTTTTATGGCCATCCCGCCGATGCCATGACCATGGTGGCCGTCACCGGAACCAACGGCAAGACCACCACCACCTATCTGCTCAAGGCCATCCTGGAGCAGGCTCTGGGGGCCAAGGTGGGCCTGATCGGTACCAACCAGAACATGATCGGGCAGGAGGCACTTCCCACGGAGCGGACTACTCCGGAATCCTTTGAACTGCAAGGGCTTCTGGCCCAGATGCGGGATGGGGGCTGTACCCATGTGGTGATGGAGGCATCCTCCCATGCCCTGTACCTGAACCGGGTGTACGGTATCCATTACGCCGTGGGCATCTTTACGAACCTGACCCAGGACCACCTGGATTTCCACAAGACTATGGAGGCTTACTGCGACGCCAAGGCCATCCTGTTCCGAAACTGCGACACCGGCGTGGTGAACGCCGACGACCCCTGGACTGGGCGGCTGATGGAAAATGCTTCCTGCAAAGTGCTGACTTACAGCGAAAAAGCGGAAAGCGACCTGCGGGCGGAGAATGTCAGCCTGGGAGCTGACCATATCGCTTTCACCGCTGTGACAAAAGAGAAAAAAGTACCCATCCGGGTGAACATCCCCGGCGGATTCATGGTGTATAACACCCTGGATGTGCTGGGCGCCGCCCTGGCGCTGGGTGTTTCCCTGGAAAAGAGCGCCGAAGTCCTGGCCGGAGTGCCCCATGTGAAAGGCCGGGTGGAGGTAGTGCCCACCCCGGGAAAGGACTATACCATTCTGATCGACTATGCCCACAGCCCCGACGGCTTGGAGAATGTGTTGTCCTCCGTCAAGGGCTTTGCCAAGGGCCGTACCATCGCTCTGTTCGGCTGCGGCGGTGATCGGGATAAGACGAAGCGGCCCAAGATGGGCAAGGTGGCGGCGGACCTGGCGGACTTTGCCATCGTCACCACTGACAATCCCCGGACAGAGGTGCCCGCGGATATCATCCGTGACATTCTGCCGGGCTTTGAGGGCAGCGACACGCCTTATATCGTGGTGGAAGACCGCATCCAGGCCATCCACTGGGCCATGGATCACGCGGAAAAGGGCGATGTCATCGTTCTGTGCGGCAAGGGCCATGAGACATACCAGGAAATCAACCATGTGAAACATCATATGGATGAACGGGAGATCGTGGCGGACTACCTGAATGCCGGGAAATGACCCGCCGGGAGTCCGGCTTGAACGGAAGAAGGAAAGCGCCGGAGGAGACCGGCGGAAGGAGAGAGAAGAAAATGGACCTGATGGCGATTTTGACATGGGCCGCCATGGCGGTCAGCTTCCTGCTGACGCTGGTCATCGGCCGGTTCGTGATCGTGGAGCTGCGGAAGCTGAAAGCGGGGCAGGAGATCCGGGAGGACGGCCCCAAGTGGCACGCCGGGAAGGCCGGTACCCCCACCATGGGCGGTATCATGTTCATCCTGGGTGCGGGCGTAGTGGTGTTCCTGCTGGGTTGGGGACAGATGTTGCGGGGGGAGTTTGCCCACCTGTATGTGTACCTGTTTGCCCTGTGCTTCGGCCTGATCGGCTTTGTGGATGACTATCGCAAGGTGCGTCAGCACCAGAACGAGGGCCTTACCGCGAAGCAGAAATTTTTGCTGCAGCTTCTGGCTGCCGTGGTATTTTTGTGCCTGATGCGGTACGAGGGACTGCTGACCAACGAGCTGTATGTGCCCTTCTTCCAGGTGTCCTTTACGGTGAACTGGGTGCTGTATCTGATCTTCGCGGCGTTCGTCATCGTGGGCGCTGTCAATGCCGTGAACCTGACCGACGGCATCGACGGCCTGGCTACCAGCGTGACCTTTGTGGTGATGGTGTTCTTCACCGTGACGGCCTTGCTGTGGCATATGAGCACCCTGGCCCTGTTCCCTGCGGCTCTGGCAGGCGGCCTGGCGGCCTTCTTTGTCTATAACCATCATCCTGCAAAGGTGTTTATGGGCGATACCGGCAGCCTGTTTTTGGGCGGCGCTGTGGCGGCTCTGGGCTTTGCCATGGATATGCCCCTGATTTTGATCCCTGTGGGCATCATCTACATCGCCGAGACCATGAGCGACATCATCCAGGTGGCTTATTTCAAGGCCACCCACGGCAAGCGCTTTTTCAAAATGGCACCCCTGCACCATCATCTGGAACTGTCCGGCTGGAGCGAGAATAAGCTGGTTGGCGTATTCTCCGGCATCACGGCGGTGTTCTGCGTGCTGGCGTATCTGGGTGTGCTGGGAAGATATTAAGGAACCTCTGAATAAATCCCTACGCGCATCTTCACACCGGAATTTTCCGCTGAACTTTGTCAGAAAAGTTTGAAATACACAAAGTATTTCCGCACTTTTCTTCCTCGTCAGCGAAAATTTCCGACGCAAATCTGCACATGTTGATTTCATCAGAGCTTCCTTAAATAAGCACTGAATATTTGAGATCGGCCGAATCAAGTTCGGACGATTTGAGTGGAATTCCGGGGCTTCCGCAAAAGCGGAGCTTTTGTGGAAAAGGAGGTGGAGAACATGGCACAGCAGAAGCAGCGCCGCCGGCCTATGAGCCGGGAGGAGGCGCTGGCCCGCCAGGAGCGGCAGCGGCTGCGGAAGGAAAAGGAACAGGAGAGCCGGGAACTGGCAAGGCGCGGGCCCATCGACCTGCCCTTCTGCCTGCTGGTGCTGCTGCTGACAGCCGTCGGCCTTGTGATGTTGCTGTCCGCCAGCTTTCCCTCCGCTTACTACGAGACCAAGAGCAAGGACCCCATGTACTACTTTGTGCGGCAGGGTATTTTCGCCGTTATGGGCATCGCCGCCATGTTCCTCATCAGCAAGATCAATTACCAGTGGTTCCGGAAATTCGCCCGGCCGCTGCTGTATCTGTCGGTGGTGCTGCTGATCCTGGTGGCCATCCCCGGCATCGGCATCATGCGAAACAACGCCCGGCGGTGGCTGGGCTTCGGCGATCTGTTTACCTTCCAGCCTTCCGAGATCGCCAAGCTGGCAGTGGTGCTGTATTTCTCCGACAGCATTTCCAAAAAGAAAGATAAGATGCGGACCACCCGCTACGGTATCGTCCCCTATCTGGTGATACTGGGTGTGCTGGCGGTGCTGATGATGCTGGAGCCCCATCTGTCCGGCACGGTGCTGATCCTCAGCGCCGGAGCGGCGCTGATGCTGGTGGGCGGCATCAACTGGGTCTGGGTCGGCGCGGCGGTAGGCTTTGCGGGCGGCGTGGCGGCCCTGATGCTCACCGGCGTGATCTCCTACGGCCAGTCCCGTATCGCCATGTGGCAGAATCCCTTTATCGACGCCCGGGGCAAGGGATACCAGCTCTCCCAGAGCCTGATCTCCATCGGCTCAGGCGGCCTTTTGGGCGTGGGCCTGGGCAAGAGCCGACAGAAGTTTTTGTACCTGCCCGAGGAACACAATGACTTTATCTTCGCCATCATCTGCGAGGAACTGGGCCTCATCGGCGCCGGGATTATCATGCTGCTGTTTGCGGCGCTGATCCTGCGGGGCTACTGGATCGCCCTCCACGCCCGGGACCGCTTCGGCTGTTTGCTGGTGGTGGGCGTTACCACCCTGATCGCCATGCAGGTGTTTTTGAACATCGGCGTGGTGACAGGTCTGCTGCCCACCACGGGCATCTCGCTGCCGTTTTTCAGCTACGGCGGCACGGCGTTGTCCATACAGTTGGCGGAGATGGGGATTGTGTTATCGGTGTCACGTCAAATGAAGCCAACAAAGGCCGGATAGCCTCCGGCCTTTGAAGCCTGTCATAAAGGATGCTGTCTATGGAAAAGAAAACTCTGAGACGAGTCATTTTCACCTGCGGAGGCACGGCGGGGCATGTGAATCCCGCCATTGCGCTGGCGCAGATGATTGCGGAAAAAAATCCGGAGGCGGAATTTTTATTCGTGGGCGCGGAGCGGGGCCTGGAAAAGGATCTGGTACCCAAGGCGGGCTACGACTTCCGCACCGTCCATATTTCCAGCTTCCACCGTTCCTTCAAGCCGAAGGAGATCAAGCACAACCTGGTGTCTCTGTGCAATCTGGTGCATTCGCCGGGAGAGGCGCGGGCAATTTTGAAAGAGTTTCAGCCCGACGCGGTGATCGGCACCGGGGGCTATGCCAGCTTCCCGGTGGTGAAGGCTGCTGCGAAAATGGGCATTCCCACGGCGGTCCACGAGTCCAACATGGTGCCGGGGCTGACCACGGAGATGCTGGAGCCTTTCGCGGACCGTGTCATGGTGGGCTTTGAGTCCTGCCGGAAGCATTACAAGCACCCGGACAAGGTACTGGTCACCGGTACGCCGGTGCGGGGAGATTTCTTCGCATTGACAAAAGAGGAAGCCAAAAGGAAACTGGGCGTGGACGACGGACGGCCCCTTATCGTGTCCTTCTGGGGGTCTTTGGGGGCCTCCGGTATGAACCGCCAGATGGCCGACTTCCTGGCCCTGGAGGCGGCAAAGGAGCCCTTCCACCATATCCACGGCGCGGGAAAGGGCGGGTATCCCCAAATCATGGCGCTGCTGAAAGAAAAGGGTGTGGACCTGGAACAGCATCCGTCTTTGCAGGTGAGGGAGTATATCTACGATATGGCGCCGGTGATGCGGGCGGCGGACCTGGTCATTTGCCGGGCGGGCGCCTCCACCATTAGTGAGCTGACGGCCCTGGGCGTGCCTGCCCTGATCGTGCCGTCCCCCTATGTGACCAATAACCACCAGGAGAAGAATGCCCGGGCGCTGGAGGAAGCCGGCGGCGCGGCAGTGCTGCTGGAAAAGGACAGCTCCGGACAGGCCCTGTTCCAGGCGGCCTGCGCCATCCTCCACGACGGTGCCAGAAGGGCCGATATGGAAAAGGCCATGGCATCTCTGGGAATCCGGGACGCTACGGAACGCATTTATCAGGTGATTTTGGATATCACGAAGTAACCAGTTTTCCCCTTTGCCCATAGGATGGGCCGTGAGACCATTTCGGGCATGGAGGGGAAGATATGAACCAGATTTTGGTACATGGCGGCAAAGAACTGCATGGCGAGGTCGTTATCCAGGGGGCAAAGAACAGCGTGCTGCCCATCCTGGCGGCCACGCTGCTGACGGCGGGACAGGTGGAGGTTCGGAACTGTCCCCGGCTGCGGGACGTGGACACCGCCGTCCGTATCCTGCGGGCACTGGGCTGTGAGGTACGGTGGGAGGGCGCCAGCCTGCTGGTGGATACCGCCGGACTGCGGAACTGCGCGATCTCCGATGTACTCATGCGGGAAATGCGGTCCTCCGCCATTTTTCTGGGGGCCATTCTGGCCCGGTGCGGACAGGCGGAGCTGAGCTATCCCGGCGGGTGTGAGCTGGGGCCCCGCCCCATTGACCTGCACCTGGCAGGACTGCGGGAGTTAGGCGCGGAGATCGACGATTCCGGCGGTCTGCTCCACTGTAAGGCGGCCCGGCTGCGGGGCCGGGAGCTCATTCTGAGCCTGCCCTCCGTGGGAGCCACGGAAAACCTGATGCTGGCGGCCTGCGGGGCCGAGGGCGCCACCACCATCTGCAATGCCGCCCGGGAGCCGGAGATCCGGGACCTCCAGGATTTTTTGAACGCCTGCGGCGGGAACGTCTCCGGCGCGGGGACCTCCGCCGTCACGGTGGAGGGCAGACGGCAGTTCCACGGCTGCTCCTACACCGTGATGCCGGACCGCATCGCCGCCGCCACATACCTGTGCGCGATGGCCTCCGCCGGGGGAGAGGGGTTTCTCCGGGAAGCGAAGGAACAGCATTTGACCACCGTCACCGCCGTGCTGCGGGAGGCGGGCTGCGACATCCGGGGCACGGAGGCGGGCATCGCCTGCGCCTGCCGGGGACAACTGAAAGCGGTCCGGCCCATCCGGACGGCGCCCTATCCCGGCTTTCCCACCGACGCCCAGGCCGTTTTGATGGCCGCGCTGCTGCGGAGCCGGGGGACCACCGTATTCGAGGAAAATATTTTTGAGAACCGATACCGCCATGTGGATGAGCTGACCCGCATGGGAGCAGATATCCGGGTGGCTGGCCGGGTGGCGGTGGTCACCGGGACGGAGACTCTCCACGGCGCCGACCTGCGCTGCACAGACCTCCGGGGCGGAGCGGCACTGTGCGTGGCGGCCCTGGCAGCGGAGGGAGAGACCCGGATCTCCGAGACCGGACATATCGACCGGGGGTATCAGGATATCGTGGGCGACCTGCGGGGCCTGGGGGCGGATATCGCCCGGACAGAGACAGAATTCTAGGAGTAATGATCATGGCTAGACGCAAAAGATCCAATCGGAGGCGGAGAGGACACTTTGGTGCCCTTTATAAGCTGCTGTCTGTTTTGGCGATCTGCGCCGCCATTGTGATCGCACTGACCCTGTTTTTCAAGGTGGACACCATCGTTGTCACCGGACAGGAGCGGTATACCCGGGAGGAGATCGTAGAGGCCTCCGGCGTGAAGCCCGGCGACAATCTGTTCCTGATGAACAAAAACGCGGTGAACCAGTGTATCCGGGAGGCATTGCCTTATGTGGAGATGGTCAAGCGCATCAACCGCAAACTGCCGGACACCTTGCTGATCGAGGTAAAGGAGTGCGGTAAGCCACTGGTGGTCATTCAGGACGGCAGCGCCTGGCTGGTGAGCCCCAAGGGTAAGATCGTGGAACAGCGGGCTGCCGGAGACGCGGGGGAGTACGGCACCATCTCCGGCGTCCAGATTCTGGCACCCTCGGTGGGAACGAAGATCGTGCTGGCTACGGAATACGCAGCCAGGCAGTCCAGCCTGCTGTCTCTGCTGACGGCGCTGGAGGACGCCGGGATGCTGGACCAGGTGGACGGTATTCACTTGGACGATCCTGCCTGTATTTCCATGGATTACGCAGGACGTTTCACGGTGGAGATGCTGTATGAGGACGATTACGTCTACAAACTGAAGACATTGTCCGCCGCACTGGACAGCGGCAAGATCCAGGACAATATGACGGGAACCTTCGACATGCGCCGGGAGGATGGCCGTACCTATTTTATCCAGGATGAGCGCTGACACGGCGCAAATATTGTCGCAGCCATGTTTTTTCGGAAATTTCAGATGAAATCCTGACGGGATACTTGACCGGGAGAAAAAAGTGTCATACAATAATGTTATTCTTAGATAAAAATATTAAAAAATGTTTTTATCGCGGTGTATTACTGTGTAATACACCGCGCCGCCAAAGACGGCAAAAAATCATTGAACGACATTTTCAGCGGCTTTGCCGCTGGGACGCAAATGCGGCCCGATAAAACGATTTCATCGTTTTATTGAAAAGGAGTATAAAACAAATACTTGTAGAATACAGGATATTGCGCCCATGGGCGCGGTATCATACAAATGATAGCAGGAGGCAGCACTATGGCATTTGGATTGGAGACCGGTCCCGATACCGTTGTCAATATTAAAGTCATCGGCGTGGGCGGCGGCGGCAACAATGTGGTCAACCGCATGGTGCGGTCCGGCACCAAGGGCGTGGACTTTGTGGCGGTGAATACCGACAAGCAGGCCCTGAACGTGTCCAGCGCTACATATAAAATCCAGATCGGCGAGAAGCTGACCCACGGTCAGGGAGCCGGCTCCGACCCCGAGGTGGGGCGCAAGTCCGCCGAGGAGAGCCGCAACCAGATCGCCAAGGCGCTGGAGGACACCGACATGGTGTTTATCACCGCCGGCATGGGCGGCGGAACAGGCACCGGCGGCGCGCCCATCGTGGCGGAGATCGCCAAGGAAATGGATATCCTGACGGTGGCTGTGGTCACGAAGCCCTTTGGCTTCGAGGGCCGCCGCCGGATGCAGCAGGCCGAGGCGGGCATTGCGGAGCTGGAGGGGAAGGTGGACTCCCTGGTCATCATCCCCAACGAGCGGCTGAAGCACGCCACCGACCAGAAGATCACCTTTGCCAACGCTTTCGAGATCGCAGACGATGTGCTGCGCCAGGCGGTGCAGTCCATCTCTGATCTGATCCGGGACACCGGCTTCATCAACCTGGACTTTGCCGATGTTACCGCCATCATGAAGAACGCAGGTATGGCTCACATGGGCGTGGGCCGGGCCGCAGGCAAGGGCAAGGCCGAGGAGGCTGCCAAAATGGCAATTTCCAGCCCCCTGCTGGAGACCTCTATCGAGGGCGCCAAGGGCGTGCTGATCAACGTCACCGGCTCCATGGACATCGGCC
>CAMAZB010000070.1 GCA_945862785.1 uncultured Clostridia bacterium
TGAGATGTGAACCGTGTGCCAGCAAATGAGTTAGGCCCCGGAAAAAGAGGGGCTATGACCGAACCGGGTCTCCTCCCAGACTGAGCTACGCCCCCGGGTATAAAATTCAATGAGATGTGAACCGTGTGCCAGCAAATGAGTTAGGCCCCGGAAAAAGAGGGGCTAGAACCGAACCGGGTCTCCTCCCAGACTGAGCTACGTCCCCATTTGCCGCCGGTTTTCTGGCGACAAATGATATTATACCATATTTTTGGGACTTGTAAAGACTGATTTTTGGAAATATGAAATATGAAAATTTCAGTTGATAATTTCGCAAGAGTATAGTAAAATAAAAAACAATTTGAACAAGTCCTCCGCAAGCAGCTGCGGAGCCGGTCTCGCGCAATGGAGCCCCGCGAATCATGTCAGGCGGGGAACCGAGCAGCATTAAGCGGGATGTTCCATGTGCCGCGAGGGTGCCGGATCCGCAGCTGCTTACGGAGGACTGTATCTTTTTGGGGAGGTGTTCCATGTACCAGGCGTTGTATCGTAAATGGCGTCCCAAGGTATTTTCCGACGTCATCGGCCAGTCTCATATTACCCAGACCCTGCAAAAGCAGGTGGCCGAGGGGCGGACCTCCCACGCATATCTGTTTACGGGAACCCGGGGCACCGGCAAGACCACCTGCGCCAAGATCCTGGCCAAGGCTGTCAACTGCGAGCAGCCGGTGAATGGTGATCCCTGCTGCAAGTGCCCCAGCTGCCTTGGCATCGAGAGCGGCAGCTTTCTGGATGTGCTGGAGCTGGACGCCGCGTCCAACAACGGCGTGGACCAGGTGCGGGCCCTGCGGGACGAGGCCATCTACTCCCCTGCCAATGTGAAAAAGCGGGTGTACATCGTGGACGAGGTCCACATGCTGTCCACCCCCGCCTTCAACGCACTGCTGAAAATATTGGAGGAGCCGCCGGAGCACCTGATGTTCATTCTGGCTACCACGGAGCTGCACAAGGTGCCTGCCACCATTCTCTCCCGGTGCCAGCGTTTTTCCTTCAAGCGCATCACCCCGGCAGACATTGCCGCGAGACTTACCTATGTAGCCGGGCGGGAGGGCATTGACCTGCGGCCAGACGGCGCGGAGATTTTGTCCCGGCTGGCCGACGGCGCCCTGCGGGACGGCCTGAGCCTTCTGGATCAGTGTGCCGCCGCCGGCGGCACCATCGACAGCGCCGCGGTGCTGGATGTGCTGGGCCTGGCGGGGAATCTGCAGACCGCCCAGCTTTTGGAATGTGTGCTGCGGCGGGATGCCAAGGCGGCGCTGCTGCTGCTGGATCAGCTCTACACCGGAGGCAAGGACGTGGGCGCCGTGCTGGGGGAGCTCTCCACACTGGTCCGGGACCTGCTGCTGCGGAGGACTGCCCCCGAGGGCGGCGCGGCGCTGCTGTCCGGTGGCTACGATACCGCCACATTGGACCGGTTGGGGAAAGATGTCCCCGCCGCCCGGTTCCTGT
This sequence comes from uncultured Clostridia bacterium, assembly GCA_945862785.1. GTDB lineage: Bacteria > Bacillota > Clostridia > Oscillospirales > Oscillospiraceae > Oscillibacter. The sequence goes on from CAMAZB010000070.1 coordinate 1,489, forward strand.
ATCTGGCAACCACTTTGCAGAAGGTGACGGCGGAGCTGTATGCCAGTTCCAACCGGCGCACCGATGCGGAGCTGTGCCTGATCCGGCTGTGCGATGAGAGCCTCTCCGGCGACCTGACGGCACTGGAGAGCCGCATCCAGCGGCTGGAGGACGCTGCCGCCCGAGGCGAGGTCATTCGAACCGCCGTCCGGGAGAGCGTGAAGAAAGAGACCGGGCCAAAGCCGGCAGCAAAAGCAGAGGACGCGCCGCCCTGGGAGGAGCCGCCTTTGCCGGAGGAGCCGCCCCTGCCTGATGAACCTGGGGCTCGGGTATTCGATGTACCGGAGGAACCGGCCCCTGTCCGGGAAGCCCCGCCTCCGATGCCCAAGCGGGAGCCTGTTCAGGCGGCACCTGGCCCGGCGCCGTCCGCCGCTTCTGCGAACGGTAACTGGTGGCGGGCGCTGGCGGAGGGCTGCAAGGGCCGTCTGCCGCCCATGTACCGGGTGTTCCTGGATATGTGTGTGGGGACGCTGGAGGGCGACCAACTGATGGTCTATGCCCCGGATGACATCACATTGGGACGGCTGGACAATGACCGGGTGCGGAGCGCACTGGGCGAGGAAGCCGCCAAGGCTACCGGGATTCCGGTGCGGCTGGTGTTCCGGGTGGGAGAACCGCCCCAAAAATCCACAAAGGATAATTTGCAGAATCTGCTGAAATTCGGCAGTCAATTCGACAATATTGAAATTAAATAAAGGAGATCACGAACATGGGTTACAGTGCACGCCGTGGATTTACCAACGGCAAGATTTCCGGCGCAGCGCGCCAGGCGGAGATGCAGCAGAAGATTGCGGAGATGCAGGCCGCCATGACCTCCGCCCAGGAAAATGTGGAGGCCCAGGAGTTTACCGCCAGCGTGGGCGGCGGCGTTGTGGAGGCCAAGGTCAACGGCAAGAAGGAAGTTCTGGCTGTGACCATCAAGCCTGAGGCTGTGGATCCCGACGATGTGGAGATGCTGCAGGACCTGGTGGTATCTGCCGTCAACGAAGCCCTGCGCCAGGCGGAGGACGCTATGGAAAAGAGCATGAGCAGCGTGACCGGCGGACTGAATCTGGGCGCCTTTGGGCTGTGAGGCAAAAAATGAGCGGAGCTTTGGCTCCGCTCGTTTTGGAATTGGAGAACTTTTATGAAAAAGCGGATATTCGCGGCGGCATTGGCCTGCTTGCTGCTGACCGGATGTTCACCGCGTGCTACGGCACCACTGGAAACAGAACCGGCGGCGGAGGGACCGGAGATCGCCTATGTGCCCCTGGATGATCGGCCCGACAATGTGGAGCGGGTGGTGTATCTGTCCCACTCCCTGGGGTACCGGCTGGAAATGCCGGAGCTGGCGGACTACCGGACGGCGTTGGACGGCCAACCCAAAAATTACGACTCTTTCCAGTGCGGGAACCCCTGGTCACTCTACACCTGGGTGCTGGACCAGGAGACTGCGGGCTGTGACCGCTACATCCTCTCCCTGGACCAACTGCTGTCCGGAGGACTGGTCAGTTCCCGGTGCGTAACGGAGGACGAGGTTTCCATCCCCGGTGGCGGTACCACCTCCTCGTCTGAACTGATGGATTCCCTGCTGTCGACCCTGGCCCAGGATGAAAACAACATGGTATGGCTTCTGGACAGCGTGATGCGCCTTGCTCCCACGGTGGGGTATCAGGGCGGCACGCTGGAGGCGTACGACGCGTTGCGATCCTACGGCATCGAGCCGCGGCCAGAGCTGACGGGAGCGGAACTGACGGTAGAGCGGGTCACGGCGGACTACCGCCTGGGAAGCGGAGGAACGCCGCTGGCCCCGGAAGCCTTTGGCCTGACGGAGACCCAAGTGGAGACGTATCTAGCCGCCCGGGAACGGAAGCTCCGCCTGACGGAGCGGATGCTGGAAACGGTGGCGGGAGAGGGCTATGAAAACTTCCGTGTCCTCATCGGCATCGACGATTCCTCTGCCGAGACGTGCATCCAAAAAAATGAGATCGCCCTGCTGCGCCGGGGCCTGCGAAAGGGAGACGCGCTGCTCTCCGGCGTGGATGACCTGGCCTTCAAGGCGGTGGCGAAGCTGTATCTGGATGAGAGCGGCTGGACCGGCGGCGATATTGCGGTGCGCTACTATGGCGGCACTGAGGATCAGCCTGCTTGCATCTACGATTTTCAGCCGCTGACGGAGATCGTGGCTGCCCATCTGGACTTCTTCGGGCTGACAGAGGCGGCGGATGCTGAATTACAGCTCCTGGTGCTGACCCAGCCTGCTGACGAAACGAAGATGGCCGCCTATTACGGCGCTCTTATCGATGACTTGAAGGAGTGTCGGGAGCAGAACAAGCCTGTTATCCTTATGGATGCCGGGAACAACCGCTATGGCACTGCTTTCCATGACGCGCTGACGAAGAAGGCGGAGTTGGGGCACCTTCTGAGCTACGCCGGGTTCCTTGACATGGCCATTGTCACCGGAACGGCCCTGAGCCATGGCGTTGCCCGGTACGCCTTTTTGCAAAAGGGCCAGCAGACCGAGACCGCAGAGCGGGCCTTCCAGAGGACTGTGGCGGACAGCGTCATCAAGGACTTCTGTTACCGTAACGTAGTACGGGAGGATGTAGCTGCCTACGTCCGGGATGAGCTGGGCGGCAATATCAACAACTTCTGGCAGCCGGACATCGACCGCCTGCAGGTGGTGGAACTCCTGACACAGCGGATGGATCAGGAGATCGCCGATGTAGTGAAAAACCTGGAGCGGAGCAATTTTATTTCGTCTCTGGAGCCCTATGCCGAGCGGGGTTGGGGCGGTATCGCGCTGGAGAACTACCGCTTCCCGTGGGACCGGGCCTTTGAGATCGGCATGGACATCCGCCTGGGCGCCCCCATGGAGCCCCACAAAAAGGTACTGGGATGGTACGTCAAATAAAAAGCAGGCCCGTCCGAATGGACGGGCCTGTATTTATACGGGATGAATCAGAGCTGCTTGACGGTGTAATACACAGCCAGGGCAAAGACCACAATGGCCAGACCCCACATAATGTAGTAGGCCACGGTGACGTTGACTAGCGCGGCGGCAATCGCTACCACAGACAGGCCACAGGCCACATAGACCGGCAGCGGGTCCGCGTTGGCGGGGAGCAGCTTGCGGAGCTTGCCCTGCTTTACCAGCACAGCCACAGCCACAGCCAGGACCAGATAGATCACAGAGATGGCCTTTACATAGATACCGAAGTACATGCTGGCACCGCTCCGGCGGCAGACCCACAGGACGATCAGCGTGATGCCCAGAATGGTCAGCGCCAAAGCGCACTCCCGGTCATATAGGCTCCACAGGATGCCCAGCAACATCACCACGGGAACTACCACGGTCAACAGAGTCAGAATGGAGACGTTCCAGCGAATCAAAAGGGCAGACAGCCCCAGAAACGCACCTGCGGCCGCCACGGAGACGGCGGGGAACAGTTTTTTTCGATCAGCCTTCCAAAGAACGGCGCACACCGCACCGATGGTCAGCAGTACCGCACCGGCACCCATCAGATAAAACAGATAGTGATCATACCACGCGATCTGCTGCAAAGCGTTTCCGTTGGCGTAAAAGCGGCGAACGATCAGCAGATACAGCTCTGCCACACATCCGGCTAGAAAGAACTTCATGGCACCGGTCATGGGCTCGTCCCGCTTGACGGGTTTGCTGTTGGAATTCTTCGGCATATATAAGGACCTCCAGGGTTGTTTTCATAAAAATGGAAAGCGGCAGAGAAAACGCCGCTGACATACTTCGTTAGTATAGCAGGTTTTTCCCACATTTGCAAGGGCAAAGACATATAGTTTTTTATCTTTTGTGATTTTGGGAGATTCCCGGTTGAGAAGCATGGCGGGGCGTGATATACTACATCAATATGACAGAAAAACTGCTTTGCAGTTCGAAGAGAACACGGAGGAGACCTATGAAACGTTTTGCATCGGCCCTGCTGGCCGTGATAATGATGGTGGGAGTGACCAGCTGCGGCTGGCGGACGGTGAGCCCGGACGAGGCCCGGGAGGTGATCCAGGTTATTGCCATGGACACGGTGATGATCTTTACGACCTATGGGGAAAAGAGTACCCACGCCGACTACCTCTCTGAGGATGAGGCCCGGCGGTTGGAGGCGCTGCTGTCCCGGACGGACGAGGGCAGTGTGATCTATCAGCTCAACCACGCCGGCGGCCTGGGTATTGATGTGGGCGAGGAGGTATGCGGACTGATGGCCGCGGCGGAGGAATACACCGCGGCGACGGACGGCGCCTTTGATATCACCATCGCTCCGGTGGCCTCCGCCTGGGGCTTTACGGAGCAGGAGTACCGGGTGCCCTCCCAGGCGGAACTGGACAGCTTGCTGACCCTGGTTGGGCCGGAGCACATCACCCTGGCCGGTGATGCGGCGGCGCTGACCCCGGGCACGCAGATCGACCTGGGCGGTATTGCCAAGGGCTACGCTTCCGACCGCATGGCGGATATTTTGAAGGAAAACAACATCCCTCGGGCCACCATGAGCCTGGGCGGAAATGTGCTGGCCTGGGGCGACCGGCCGGATGGCACCCCCTGGCGGGTGGGTATCCAGGACCCGAAGAACCCTGATGACGCCAACGCCTTTGCCGCACTGCTGCATCTGACCAATGCTTTTGCCGTTACCTCCGGCGGGTACCAGCGGTTCTTTGAGGCCGATGGAAAGACCTATCACCACATCATTGACCCGGCCACCGGATATCCCGCCGACAGCGGCCTGACATCCGTCACGGTAGTGGCAGATTGTGACCTGGATGAGGTGGACGGTGGCCCCGGCGTGGGGACCATGTGTGACGCCCTTTCCACCGCCCTGTTCGTCATGGGCGAGGAGAAGGCTCTGGACTTCTGGCGCAGCGGTGCTTACGATTTCGACCTGGTGCTGGTGACAGAAGACGGCCGGGTAGTGGTCACCGACGGCATCGCCGATGAATTGGAGAGGTCCGAGGAAAGTGGGTACATCTATGAAGTCGTCTCCTGAGCTGCGGCCCTGCCTGTGGGACGGTTTGGTGGCCCTGCTGGTGGTAGTTCTGGCGGCAGCCTGCGCTCTGGCAGTTTGGAACCGGGGAAATGATGCCGGAGAGCTGACGGCGGTGGTAACTGTGGGCGGGGAGGAGACAGACCGCTTTGTCCTGTCAGGCACCTCCGGCGGCGACCGGACATACAGCGGCAACGGCTATACCCTGCGGGTTTCTCTGTCGCCGGAGGGCGTCCGGGTGGAGGAAGCCGACTGCCCCACCCAGGACTGCGTCCATACCGGGACCATTACCCGGACGGGACAGAGCATTGTGTGCCTTCCTGCCCGCATCATTATCCGGCTGGAGGGCGGTACCGTGGACAAAGACGCCCCGGATGTGGTCATCGGATAGGAGGGGCACTATGAAGCTGACGACCAAACAGCTCACGCTGTGCGCGGTGCTGACCGCCATGGCTTTGGCACTGAGCTATCTGGAAAATTTCTTTCCCCTGTCTCTGGCCATTCCCATTCCCGGCGTGAAGCTGGGTCTGGCCAACATCGTGACGGTGTTTGCCCTGTATGTGCTGGGGCCGGGGCAGGCCATGCTGATTTTGATTGGGCGGTGCGTGCTGGGAGCGGTGTTCGCCGGAAATATGAACGCTCTGATTTTCTCCCTGCTGGGCGGCGTGTCCGCCATGCTGGTGATGATCCTGCTGTCCCGGTGGCATCGGCTGTCGGTGTACGGTGTGTCCATTGGCGGAGCGGCGGCCCACAACTGCGGCCAAGTGGCCGCGGCGGTGCTGACCCTGGGCAACACGGCACCGTTGTATTACCTGCCCATCCTGCTGGGAGTGTCCCTGTTCACCGGGGCGCTGACCGGCCTGGTCGCTGCCTGTTTGTTCCGGGCACTGGCCCATACGACTCTGCTGCGGGAGTGAAAGACCTATTATGAAAGTTTTGGTACTGACCATGAAAGCGCGGTATGACCGCTTCGCCCCCAAGGACTCTGCCGCTTACCGGGCGGCGGAGCTGGTTTTTTGCGACCGGGATGCCTCTGAGGAGGAGTGGTTATCCGCCGGAGGCGATGCCGAGGTCCTCTTCGTCACGCCGGTGACCTGGGTGCGGGAGAGCCTGATCGCCCGGATGCCCAACTTGAAAATGATCCACAGCGAGGGCGTGGGATTTGACCGCATCGACCTGGAGGCGGCGAGGCGCCGGGGCGTCTATGTCTGCAATAACGCCGGATGCAATGCCGGGCCCGTGGCGGAGCAGGCGGTCATGCTGATGACCATGCTGCTGCACCGTACCCTGTGGGGACACCGCATGGTGCTGGAGGGCCGGCAGGATGAGGCGGTGCAGACCTTTGAGGCCAACGTGCCGCTGGATCTGACCTCCGCGAAGGTGGGACTGGTAGGCTTTGGCGCCATTGGCCAGGCTACCGCCGAGCGGCTGCGACCCAACGGTACTGAGGTTTATTACTATGCCCGGCACCGCCGGGACGAGGAGACGGAAAAACAGCTGGGTGTGACGTACCTGCCTCTGGAGAAACTGGCAGCCCGGTGCGACATCATCAGCCTCCATCTGCCCGCCACCGCAGAGAGCACCCATCTGGTGGACCGGGATTTCCTGGCCCGGATGAAGCCGGGAGCGTTCCTGGTGAACACCGCCCGGGGAGCCATCATCGACGACGAGGCGCTGTGTGAGGCTATCCGCTCCAGGCATCTGGCGGGAGCGGGGCTGGACGCCTATGACCCTGAGCCGGTACCGGCGGACCACCCGCTGGTGAAGCTGGCCCACGAGTGTCCCGACAGGCTGATCCTGTGCCCCCATCAGGCGGGGATCACCGTTTCCTCCTTCCGCAACGTGTACCGGATGCTGTTTGAGGATCTGGGACGCGTCATGGCGGGGCAGCGGCCTAACAATATTGTCAACGGACTGTAAAAGGGGAGTGTATGGGGCTATGAGAGAGAAACTATCGTCTTTTTTGGATTCCGTGCTGGGCGGCGTGTGTATTGGCATCGGCGGCGTGGTGTTTTTGTCCTGTGAGAACAAGGTGACGGGGGCGGTGTTCTTCTGCCTGGGGCTGTTCGCCATCTGTACCTTCGGCTTTAACCTGTTTACCGGAAAGGTGGGGTACATCTTTGAGCAGCCGCCCCGCTACACCGCCTTTGTGGCTTCCGTGTGGCTGGGAAACTTGGTGGGCACCGGGCTGGTGGGCTACGGCATCCGCCTGACCCGCATCGCGGGCATCACGGAAAAGGCGGCAGCCATGTGCCAGACCAAACTGGACGACAGCCTGCTATCCATCTTTATTCTGTCTGTGCTGTGCAATATTTTGATGTTCATTGCCGTGGACGGCTTCAAAAACAACCCCCATGAGATCGGTAAGTACATCGGCATTTTCCTGGGGGTGACGGTGTTCATCCTGTGCGGGTTTGAGCACTGCGTCGCCAATATGTTTTACTTCTCCGCCGCCAATGTGTGGGGCGGCAGGGCGCTGCTGTACATGCTGGTGATGACCTTGGGCAACGCCTGCGGCGGCGTCATCATCCCGCTGTGCCGCCAGCTGAGGACAAAATAAGATGAAAAATCCCTCTGCGGCTTGCAGAGGGATTTTTTGTCACTGAATGTCGTACAGGGAGTCCAGCACCAGCCAGGTTTGGGAGAAGGGACGCATCAGGTTCCAGAACCCGGCGCCCAGGAAGCCGTACTCCGCAATGAGCCGCAGCTTGGCATCCATACTGCGGGCATCCTCGAACCAGACCTCATGGACCGTGCCGTTAGCATCCGTATAGTGGAAGAACGGAGACTGGGCGGTCTCATCATACTGAATGGCGATGCGGTGCTCCACCGCCAGCTCGATGGCCCGCTGGTTGGAGATGGACTGTGCCCGGGTGACACCCTGGACGAAGGGCAGGGGCCAGTCGTAACCATAGTTGGGCACGCCCAGCAGGATTTTCTCCGGAGGCATTTCCGTGACTGCGTAGTCCAGCACCGCCCGGACGTTGGGAAGAGGCGCCACCGCCATGGGCGGGCCGTATGTATAGCCCCATTCATATGAATGGGAACGGTTAGCACACACGCTGAAGCCCTTGCAAATCAAGGGATTTTGAAACAATATCTGTGCACATTTTTTTGAATTTGTCAAGTTTTCCATTGGACAAGCAATATGATAAGGTTGAAAAAGCACGATTTTGAACCGCACCCCGTCAAGTAGACAAAGAAAAAAATAATTGAAGCACAGCGCTA
>CAMAZB010000071.1 GCA_945862785.1 uncultured Clostridia bacterium
GTTCGAATCCCTCCTTCTCCGCCAAATCCCCAAACTCTTGATACACAAGGGTTTGGGGATTCTTTTTATTCTCTTGGCATTCCCAGAAGCGTCCACCCATAGATACCGAAAACAGTTCAAATCATGCAGCCGTTTTTTCCATCATTCGCCACGGTTTTTTCTTGTAAAGCATGGGAAAATCCGCTTAAACATGTTATACTATAACATAAACATCATGAACTCTATCATATTATGAGGAGGCTTTGGACATGACATCCGAAATGCTGCTTCAGGAAGCCGCGGAGCTCCGTGACTGTATCTCCAGGGAACGTCGGGCCCTGCACCAAAATCCCGAAACCGGATTCGATATATCCGCCACGCTGTCATTTGTAAAAAGCGAGCTTCTGGATATGGGTCTCCAGCCGATGGACTGCGGCAAGGCCGGTGTCGTGGCGCTGGTCGGAGGCAAAAAGCCAGGAAAGGTATTTCTCCTGCGTGCCGACATGGACGCGCTTCCGATCACGGAAGAGGCGGATGTGGATTTTGCGTCTCAAAACGGAAAAATGCACGCCTGCGGTCACGATATGCACACCGCCATGCTGTTGGGTGCGGCCAGGCTTCTCAAGGCCCACGAGGCCGAGATCGCCGGAACGGTAAAATTGATGTTCCAGCCGGCCGAAGAGATCTTCGAGGGTTCCCACGACATGATCCAGGCAGGACTGCTGGAGCACCCGAAAGTCGACGCTGCTCTGATGATCCATGTGATGGCGGGAATGCCCTTCCCGGCAGGGACGGTCATTGTTTCCGCTCCCGGCGTCAGTGCTCCGGCAGCGGACTATTTTGAAATCAAAGTACAAGGCAAAGGCTGTCACGGTTCCATGCCGAACACCGGGGTAGACCCCCTCACTGCCGCCGCCCATATCCTGATCGCCATCCAGGAGATCCACGCCAGGGAGTTGGCTATGGATGACCGCGCGGTCCTGACCATCGGCACGATGAACGCCGGCACCGCCGCCAACGTGATCCCGGATTCCGTGACAATGGGCGGCAGCATCCGGACATTCGATGAGCAGACACGGGCGTTCATCAAGCAGCGGCTGGCCGAGATTTCCGAAGGCATCGCACGGTCCTTCCGTGGCGAAGCCTCTGTGAGTTTCGGAAGCGGCTGTCCCACCCTGGTCAACGACCGGGATCTGTCCGTCTGCTGCGAGCAATACGTCAAGGATCTGCTGGGAAGTGGAAAAGCCTTCTCCGTAACGGAGCTGAACGCGATGAGCGGCGGTGGCTCCTCTAAGAGCGCCGGTTCAGAGGATTTCGCCTATGTCAGTCAGGAGGTTCCTTCCATTATGCTGGCCCTGGCAAGCGGACAGCCAGAGAAAGGCTACGGGTATCCGCAGCACCATCCCATGGTAAAATTTGATGAAGATGCCCTTCCGGTGGGGAGTGCGGTGTACGCATATACAGCATTGCGCTGGCTGGAAGCGCATAAGCCGTAAAAGCCGGCTGTGTTCACTGCGGTCCATGCTTCCGAGCAGGGCAATCTGTCGGGCGTTGATCCGTTTACCCACACCGTCCGAAACGCTTAACTTTCCCTTTCCATGCCGCAAAGAAGGGAGCCTTCCTATTCAAGCAAAAAAGCAAAAACGGGGCCGGAATGGCCCCGTTTTTGCTTGTCGAAAAAGTCTTTTCGACAAGCTGATTAAGATTTCAGAACTTTCAAAAAGTTCTGAAATCTATTGATTTGAATGGCGCAGGGCACCCTTCCTGGGTTCATCTCCGCGCTAAGAGCCGGGCTACGCCCGGTTGCGCTCCGAAACGTCCTGCGGGCCAGCCGCGCACACCCTTCCTTCCCGTTTTCCTGCATTTCCGGGTTTATCGACAGCCGTTTATATTATACAATCTTTTGGCAAGCCGAAAAGGTTGACAGCAGATCATACCTATCCGTTTCATGTCTCTTCTTCCGGTGGGATCGCTACCTGAAAGGATTCCCAGGTGTGCCCGGCATCCTCCACCATCTGCCAGGTAAAGCCCACCCGGTGGCACTCCTCCCATGTCAGGTAGCGGAAGAAGAACTCCGTCTCCAAATGGCACGGCAGGATGTCCAGAATGATACTCCGGATCTGCTCGAACTCCTCCGGTACACCTGCCACCTCAGGGAAAATGATCCGCAGCTTTCCGTTTCCCATTTCCACAGCCCTGGCTTTGAGGCCGCATCCGTGCATGGTTCTGTTGATGTCGGCAGGCGTCAAACTGTCGCCGTCGATCTGCAGCAGCGCCGCGATTGCGGCTCGCCGGGCCTCCGCCGTTACAGCGGCGTTCCGGCGGGCGAACAGCGTTTCACGCCGGGTCAGCCCTTCTCCCTCGGCTGTGGCTGTCAGGCTCTCCCGTTCCACATTCTCCAGTTTTCGGCTGATGCCGTCCAGTCCCTCCCCCAGGGCATGTAACTCCGCGCCATTGATGGTGCCCTCCCCCAAATCATAGACACCCAGCGGCACCAGCAGTGCCCGCAGGTATTCCTCGTACATCTTACGCCTCCATCTCCATCACCGTCAGCGTCCCCAGCACCGGCAGTACGGTATCATCCGCCGTGAGATCTTCCGAAGGCTCCAGAAAGCGGTAATTCTCTACGCCTTCCAGTGCGTAAAGGCGGCTGCCCAGTTCTGCCAGCAGCACCGGTCTGCCCAGCAGACGTCCCGTAAAGAAATTCGCGACGCAGCTCTCTGCCTTTCCCTTTACGGTATCAAACTTCGCATTGTTTTTTACCGCGATCTCCACCTGCACATTTACTGTTTTTATGGCAGGTGCCTTGACCTGTACATCCACAGCGATCTCCCGCTTTTCCTGAAGGGTCTTCTGCAGTCCCTCCAGAAGCTCCGCGGGAGGCAGGCCGTTCTCTGCCGCCACATAAACATCCACTGTGCCGATTCCTCTGGCCCGGCCTACCGCTTTTGCTGCCGCCGTACCGGGATAGTTCATGGCCGTCTGCTCGTACCATGCGGAATTTGCTCCATTGGGCAGCCGCTGATAGCTTTCCAGGATGCGCATTCTGAAGTCCTCATCCGTTTCCGCGTCACTGCCGCCGGAAAACGGCGCAGGATTGGTACAGCCAGTCACCGCCACAGGGCAGGCGGTCAGGATACAGATGGCTCCCGCCACCACATTGCCGGCACTTCCACCCTCCAAGGCCTCAGCCGGCGCATCCGCGGTCAGTTGTCCCGCTTGCAGCACTGTCGACTCTGTGGTCTGAAAACGGGTCTCCCCCGCCGTCATGCATACGGTACCTGCCGGGATGGTGATATCAGCCGCCGGTGTCATCTCCACAGAAAAGCGCAGTGTCCCCACAGCCTTTGTCGCCGGAGTGCGGGACACACCTCGCATAGTGCCATGATAGTCCAGATAGATACCGCGGGCTGTCTGGGGGAAACTCTGGTCCAATACCCAGTCCGCCTGGATACCCAAAGCCTGGAGCTGGGCCGCGGCAGCCCACAGCCGCACTGCCAGATCGCAGCCCTCCTCCGGTGTAAATCCGGCCCGTTCGGCAAATGCCGCCAGTAGTTCCTGATAGATCTCCTCAATGTTTTTCACTGCAAGCCACCTCTCATTCGTGCAGTTCCAGCATCACGGTCAGCGGCTCATCCAGGCAGGACAATCCCACTGTCAATTCTCCACTTCCGTCACCGCTCTGCGACAGTTCCACAGACTCCACCCGCAGGCCGGGCTCCGCAGACAGAGCTTCCGTCACATACTGCTTTGCCGCCGTCTGTCGCTCCCGGGCCGGCAGGCGTCCCAGCTGCCACAGACGGCTTCCCAGCTCATTCCAAAAAGGAAAACTTCCCCGGTGGGCCTTCAGGCGGAACAGTACCCGCTGCAGCAGGGCCTGCTCTCCCTCCAAACGGATCACACTGCCGGTGCCGTCAGGTACATAATCGCCGTTTCGCAGTTTCAGTTCCATCAAAGGCTCCCTTCTCCGCAGGTACAGGGCTTGTAGGGCACGCCGTTGATCATCAGGCTCCCCCAGATATCCACCCGTCCGCCCCGCAGCTCCACAGATCCATCCGCTTTCAGATACACGGAATTACCCTTCGGGCCATAGAGGTAGACTTCCCCGGGCTTCATACCCCTTGGTGCTTCCTTCTGCCGCATCCCGCTCACGCACTGTTCTTCTCCGCCAGGACCGCCCTTGATGACCAGTACCGTCTTGCCGTTTTCCGGCAGCCACACATAGCCGCCCGGCCCATATACGGGAAGATCCCGGACCTCTCCCCGGGTCATCACGCCGGTCTGTCCGCCGGCAATAGTAGTCATTCCCATGTCCGCGTCCGCCGTGGGCGGAGCGGGCCGCATCTGTTTTGATAGCCACATATCACCCACGCTCCTTCAAAGTCAATATGGCGGTAGCGCCTTGACCGGCAGAAAACACATTCTCCGCCTCCGCTACCCGGAAATCTCCGGAAAGTCCCATCCGCTCCAATTCCAGTGTCACCCGGTCTCCGGGAAATGCCAGGAAGTTTCCCGGCAGCGTTACCATCACCATTTTTTCGTCTTCACGGGACTTCCGGATCTGATACTCGCCTGTATACCGAATGGCGGACCAGGTGCGGTTTCCGGGCGTGTAGATGACCCGGCGGCACTGGCCTCCTTTGGCGATCATGTCCGGGTTCTTCACGCTGTACGTCAAATTTTGGGTTTTGTCAATAATCAGCGCTTCCGTCAGCACGCCATAGTGGTCCTCCCGCAGCGTACAGGCCAGCACCGGCGTCTCATTCCCGATACGCAGACGCCGCCCCTGATCCTTTTCCGGCGTTGCCAGCAATTTTCCGTCCCTGGAAAAGCGCGGAGAAAATCCGCCGTAAATCAGGCAGAAATCCTCCAGCGCCCTCCACTGGCTGACGCCCGCCGCCACAGTGAATACCGCCCCAGCCCGCACATCCGCTGCTTCGGCGCAAGAGATGCCGTAGGGGATCACATGGCAGCGGATGATCTCGGCCAGTGTAGCGTCCTGATAAGTCACAGGACGGGACTCGTTGTCCAGCAACCGGGCCGCAAAGCCCCGTCCGGACACGGTCGCGGTCACGCCCTCCGCTCCCAGGTCCACCGTATATTCATCCACGGTGGCCCGCAGCATGGTCTCACCGTCCTGGATAGCGGAGAATCCCGCCGCCATCTTCAGAACCGGTGCCATCTCCGCCCGATAGACGAAGGTGACGGTATAGCTGTCACAGGGCACTGTCCCCGTGTGGGTCACATTCCAGGCCAGCAGCTCCGGCAGGTCGTAGACATGGTGGTCAGCTGTAAAAATGCGTCCTGTCATGGAATATTTACCCTGTTCCCCGGATAGATCAGGTTGGGATTCTTGATCTGGGGATTGGCCGCGATCAGCGCCGTCAACGGCACGCCGTAGCGCCTTGCGATCCCCCACAGGGTATCTCCTTTCTTCACGGTGTAAACAGTGGAGGAAGCCGTCCCGGTGCCGGCGGAGGTACCGCTGTCGGACGGTGTGGGCTTTCCGGGATTGATCTCCTTCAGGCCGCTGTCATAGCCGCCCCAGTCCTCCCAGAATTCAAAGCTGTACCGCACGTAGTCCGGCAGCGGTTCTTCCGTCACTGTCAGCGACACGAACCATACTTTCTCCGCCTGCCAGACGGGATGTACCAGCAGCCCCGGCCCACTGTCCCGAAATACCTCGGCCAGTTTTTGAAACTGCTGATAGGCTCCCTCACCTGCGAAAACGCCCTCACCCCGCAGCACCCGGTAGCTGTATCCCAACTCCTGCAGCACGCTGCCGCCGTAGGGCACCTGATGTACCGCCATTCTCCGGCGGTAATCCACTGCGTAGACCTCCGGGTTATGGGGCCAGGTGTAGTCCTTGTATCGCATGGGCGTCAACTGCACGTTTCTTCCTCCTTTCAGCGGGAGATGAATCCCCCGTCATAGCGGCGGGCATCCCGCTGGAATGCCCTGGACAGGGTTCTGGCGTCTGTCTCCGCCATCCTGCCGCCCCACCGGGCCGCCACCGGGATGTGTGGTCCCTCCACCGCGCCCGGGCCATCAGCCAGTCCCATCTCCCATAGCGCTTTCCACTCACTATCGTTCATTCGCGCCGTCTCACGGGCAGTTCTTTCACCGGCGGGCGAGTTCCCGATTGGCAATCCGGCTTCTTTTTCCGTGGACAACCCTCCCCGCCGAAAAGAAGTTTCATTGTGAAATGACAGTTCTGTCATCCCGGGCTGTATACCGCCGCCGGTATCTGCTCCGCCCCATGTTTCTTCCCAGAACAGGTCACCGGCCCACTGACCGCCATTTTTCCTTTTTGTGGCAGCCATATTCGCTTGGATTTCGGTCCTGTACAGCGGATCTTGCGGTTTACTCCCGGTCCTCGTCCCATCTTCGGTGCGCTCAGGCTCCTCCTCCGGCATTCCGCCGGTCATCAGTGCAGCCAGCGCCCTTTTCTGCCGCAGCAGTTCTTCCAGGATGTACTCCATGGTTCACTCTCCTTTCAGGCGCAGGAAGCGTTCCTGGTCAAAAGTTGGGTTTTCCCCGGCAGGCCGGGGTTGTCTGCCGCCGGCCAGTGTCCGCAAAAGCTGCTCCATCTGCCGTCCTGTCAGTTCAGCAAGGACCGCCTCCCGGTTTTCAAACACAGGCTCGCCACGGAAAAAACAGCTCTCAGCCAGCACTTGGGCATTGCAGAGCAGCGCCCGCTCCAGCGGCTCCGCATCCTGGTTTTCCCGCCATATGGTCAGCAGTCTCCCCGCAGTCAGCGACCGAAGCTCGTCAATATCCCTCATGCTGTGGTCTCAATGCGCTTGGAGGCCACCACGGTGATCTTCTCCGCCACCATGGCGTTGAGCTGTCCCTCCTCCTGGATGGTGCTCCACTCACAGCCGCTGTAAATGATCTTTCGGTCCGGCTTGCAGATGACCAGGGAAAAATCCTTCAGGTCATAAAAATTGATCCCGTCGGACACGGCGTCATCCGTGGCATACAGTCTGGTAAGCTCCAGCGTATACTTTCGCTGTCCCTCGATGGTAGCCACCGGCTCGCTTTCGCCAAATGCCTCCACATTTCGGGCACTCTTGCTGGCCTTGGCCGTATAGCCCTGCACCACGGCCACTTTTTTGCCCTCCAGCTCCAGATAGATATCAGAACTGGTAGGAAATCCCTTACCCTCCATACGATCTCCTTTCTTTTTCGGGCGGCTTTCACCGCCGTGCTGTTCTTTTCAGCCGGGCAGCTCCCAAAAGGGGCTGCCCGACCATAGCGGTGCTTATACCGTGATGTGTACGGTCAGGTAGATCTGATTCAGGCCGTGAGCAACGGCAAAGCTGAATTCCACCAGGCACACAGTGGGGTCTTCCGGGTCAGCGGTTACCGTCACCTCGCCATACCCGTCAATGATCTCCGCCGCCATCTTCTTTTCCAGCTCCACAATGACCTGGGAGCGAATGGCGCCGCGGCCTCTGGCCGTGTTCTTGGCCCGGCTGAATTTACTCCGCAGCGCCGCGCGCACGGTGGGAATGATGTCGTCCACCACCAGGATAGTGGTCAGTTCCCGCCAAGTGGCGTCCGCCACGCCTCCGGTAGTGGTGCGGGTAGTGATGCCCCGCACAGGAGAGATCACACCGCCCACGCTCTCCAGAGGCGTGACGCCGCCCCGCACCAGCAGATCGATATCATTATCGTTATAATCCTCCGTCAGGCCGCCCAGGCCATGGAGTTCCGTGCCGTTCAGCGGCACAGCGGGGTCTCTCCCCGCGGCGATGACCGCAGCTACCGCCGCCGCGGTGAACATGCCAGGGAGCCGGGTGCCGCTGCTGTCCAGTGCGTCGGGACCCACCAGGACCATACGCTCACTGTTCAGAGCGGCAGCCCGTTCCACCAACTCCGCCACGGTGGCACCGTCGGCGCCCACCACGGCGATCCGCTCCCGGCGCTGGTCGGAAGCTGTCTCCACCGCCGACCGCAGCGCCTGCTGCACCGTCAACTCTCCGCTGTCGCACAGCACCACCTGTACGTCCTGTTTTCCAAGCGTCTCAAAGGCCTTCTGATAGTCTGCCAGAGTGGCGGTATCCGCCACGCGGACAGCCACCACCTTGCCGGCGCCGCCCAGGAACAGCAGCCGCAGCAGCGTGCTCATGCCAGGGTCCGTATCCTCTCCGAAAGCCGCCACGCCGGCGGCATAGCTGGTGACGGTCACGGCCTCACCGGCAGTGCCCCTGGCCGCCTTGGCAGCCACGCCGATGGCCTTGCTTCCCTTGGCGGCGGAGATTACCGCCGCCGCATCATAGGCCGAGTAGACGCCCGGCCGCTCATGTCTCTTCTCACTCAAGCCGTTATGACTCCCTTCAAAATAAAGTCCAGGAAGGTCTCTCCTTCCTCATCCGCCCGGGCGATAAACATCGCCTGACACTGCAGAGTCCCTCGCCGCAGAAACATTCCCGCGGCTTTCTCCCAGGTCAGAGCCTCCCACCGCAGTTCTCCGGGCCGGATGCCGGACGGCAGCTTTCCCAGCAGGATGTCCGTTGCCGTCGCACATCCCGTCTCGCAGTCCGCCGCCCGCTCCGCCCGCAGTTCCAGGGCAATATCACCCTCCAACTGTTTGCCGTAAAGTTCCCGCACGGTTCCGGCCTCTTTATCGTATGTTTCGCCCAGATAGTTGCAAAAGCCCAGTGCTTTGCCCTCAGCCGCGCCTACGGCCACCGCTGCCACGGCTCCCGGCCACCGCTTTGCACGGTCCGCCGGGAATGCCTCCATAGCAGTCACGCCTCCGGCGTTCAAAGCATCGATTACCGCCTGACGCACCTGTGCCAGTTCTTTCATTCCGCAGCCTCCCTTTCCGTCTCCAGAGACGCCCACCAATATGTCAGCGTCTTCCCGATGTAGTAGGGCCTGCTGCTCCGGACCCGGAACGTCATCCCGTTCCACAGCACCCGGTCCGCCGGTCCCACCGGCGTCTGCCCCAAATAGAGCCACAACCGTCCGTCGATCCAACCGATGCCGGTCACCGCGTCCGGCACCTGCTCACCCTTCTCCGTCACCGGCTGCAAAAATGCCCGGGTGGGTACCTGTCCATCTGTCATCTGGACGGTCACTGTCTGGCCGTAACGCTCCAGGATCCCCCGGATCCAATCCATCATGTCCGCACCCCTTTGAAGCAGAACCCGCCGGGTTCAGCATAGGGTTCCATCAGCCGTTCCGCCGTCTGCCGCAGCGCCGCCGCCCTGGCCGCGTTCTCCGCGCCGCCGCAGCCCTTTACAGAGACCACGCCCGCGGTAAAGGCGGATATTCCGCCGCCTTGTCCTGCCGCCAGATCCGCCGCTGCGGTAAAAGCCACCGCGCAGCAAAAGCTGTCCGGGCAATCTTCCGCCGTCACGCCATCGCGGAGGCGGGCACGCCAGGCAGTTTCTGCCGCCGCGCACAGCGTCTCCAACAACGCCCGGTGTTCTTCCCCGCCCCCAGATACCGCCAGGGCCAGAGCCAGGATCTTCTCCTGCATCCTCCATCCCCCTCTCTCGTTCCATTGCCGAAGCGGCCCTGCCGCCCCAGCCCGCCTCAGCTAATTTTTCAGACTTTGAGTACCTTGGAAGCGTCGCCGAACAGCTTGGCGAAGCCGGAGATGGAGGTGATGGCCGCGCGCTCCAGCTGACGGTCGATGAGCTTATCGTACTCCACGGTAATCTCACTGCCGCAAATCTGCTCCAGCGCGTAATTCTTGTCCAGACCGATCAGGG
>CAMAZB010000072.1 GCA_945862785.1 uncultured Clostridia bacterium
TGGCAGCGGGTGAAGGATTCGAACCCTCACATACAGAGTCAGAGTCTGCTGTGCTACCTTTACACAAACCCGCTATGTCTGTCCGCCGCAGCGAACAGATATTATTATACAGAAAAGCGTTTTTTTGTCAAGGGTATTTCGAAAATTCTTTTGAACTTTTTTATTCTTCCCCGTTAAAAGGTGTGGAGCCATCGTAGAAGTCCAGAAGCGTATGGGCCTGGCCGTGATATTTGAAGCCGGGGAAGGTATCCAGCTGGACGCCGTGAATGGCCCGAAACATGCTTTTTTCAATGTTGGGGTTCGTCTTTTTCAGCTCCCGCAACAGCACCTTCATCTCCTGGCGCTTGCTCTCCCCTACCCCGTCGCCGGAAGCGTCCCGGGCTTCGGTAAAACGGCAGGCACACTGGAGAAACTGCAGGTGATTGTAGTTCTTCCAGGCGATGATATCGTCTTCATGAACGCAGTACAGGGGACGGATCAGCTCCATGCCGGGAAAATTCTTGCTGTGGAGCTTGGGCGGCATGGTCTGAAGCTGGGCGCCGTAAAACAGCCCCAAAAGTGTGGTCTCGATGACATCGGAAAAATGATGGCCCAGAGCGATCTTATTGCAGCCCAGCTCCTGCGCTTTGGCGTACAGGAAACCCCGGCGCATCCGAGCGCAGAGATAGCAGGGATTCTTCTCCACCCGGACAGTAACATCAAAAATATCACTGTTAAAAACGGTAATGGGAATTCCCAGGGTCCGGGCGTTCTCCTCGATCAGCGCCCGGTTCTCCGGGTTATAGCCGGGGTCCATCACCAGAAAGCTCAGTTCAAAGGGCTGGTCCGTATGCTTTTGCAGCTCCTGCATCAGCTTGGCCAGCACCATGGAGTCCTTGCCGCCGGAGATGCACACGGCGATCCGGTCCCCGGGTGATACCAGCTCATACCGCTTCACAGCGGCGATAAAGGGGTTCCACAGGGTCTTGCGGTATGTCTTGATAAGGCTGCGCTCGGCAGTCTCCTGAGGGGTCAGTTCACGGGACATAGGCACCTCCGGTGCAGTTAAAAATGTCGGGCGGTCAAGAGCCGCCCCGCAGGGCCGGGGATCAGTTTTTTCCCACGTGGCCTATCTCACAGCCAGATGGCCCCCAGGCGCAGGACCGACGCAAACATGCGGCGCAGCCAGGAGCGGCTGTTCCATTCCTCCAGCGTATACTGCTGGCTCTTGGACATGATATCATCCATATCCTCCAGCAGCTCCTCCACCACCGGCATGTGGTACATCAGCACAGCACATTCGTAGTGGAGCTGAAAGGTCCGGTAGTCCATATTGGTGCTGCCCACCAGTGCTACTTCCCGGTCCACCATGACGCTCTTGGCATGGACAAAACCGGGGGTATACTTGTAAATCCTCACACCGTGGGTCAGCAGCTCGCCCCAGTAAGTCTCCGCCACCATATAGGCATATTTTTTATCCGGGATGGCAGGCACCAGCAGCCGCACATCCACCCCGGCATCTGCCGCGATGCACAGCGCCTGCTGCATGGATTCCTCCACCGCATAGTAGGGCGTGGTCATATACAGCATCCGCTGGGCGGAGGAAATGAGCTGAAGATACGTCTCCTCCACCGGGTTATCGGGATTGTTCAGAGGGCCGTCGGTAAACGGCTGGCACCAGCCCGCCGACTCCGGCGCATCGTGGCGGGGACGGTAATAGTCATCCTCGTTGGGGAACGTACGGCCTATCATTTTCCACATCTGCATGAACTGGGCCGCAAAGCCCCAGGCCCCCTCACCCTCGATGCGGACGCCGCTGTCCTTCCAGTGGCCGAACCGCTCCACCAGATTGGCGTACTCG
This sequence comes from uncultured Clostridia bacterium, assembly GCA_945862785.1. Lineage (GTDB taxonomy): Bacteria > Bacillota > Clostridia > Oscillospirales > Oscillospiraceae > Oscillibacter. Next base: position 1,841 of record CAMAZB010000072.1, read on the forward strand.
TCGCCGATGTTGATGCCGCCGGTATAGGCCACCTGGCCGTCGATTACGGCGATTTTCCGGTGATCCCGGTAGTTGAAGTAGATGCGGTTTACATAACGATGTACCGGATTGAACACCTGCATCTCAATACCAGCGCTCTGAATGGCCTGGAGGGTCTTGTCGGACAGGCGGGTCAGATTTCCGAAATCGTCGAAGATGATATGGACTTCCACGCCGGCGGCCACCCGCTCTTTCAGCGCGGAAAAGATTCGGTCCCAGATCCGGCCTTCCGCCAGAATGTAGTATTCCAGGAAAATATAGACCTCCGCTTTCTGGAGATGGGCGATCAGATCGTCAAAAAACGCCGCGCCGTCTCCGAAATACCGGGCGGTGGTGTTGCGGTACAGCAGAAAGCCCCGCTTTTGAAGGTAGGCGGCCATCCGTCCCCAGGCCGGGGACCGGTGGGTGAGCCTGGTGAGATTCGCCTCGCTGGCCATCCGCAGGCTTTCCCGCTGGGGGATGGGCGGGACCTTCCGCAGACTGAGCTGTTTGGCCTGGTGGGTTCCACCCCACAGGCAGAACAGGATCATGCCCGACACAGGCAGCGCCAGCAGCAGGCACATCCACACCAGCTTATAGCTGGGACTGCCGGGCCGCTGATAGACCCGGATGGCGATGACGGCACCGGCAAACTCCAGAATGCTATAAACATAGCTTGCCTTCTCACGCAGGAAGTGGGTCAACAGCAGCGTTGTGGCGATCTGAGCCAGCACCGTCAGCACACACATGCCGATGCTGGTCACAGCGGAGATCCGGCGCTCTATCCGTTCCTCCGTATTGGGTATATCCTTATGCACGGTCCCGCACCTCCCTGCTTCTGTCTGCGGTGTACTCAAAAGCGCACCGGGGATTTTTATTATTATATCCAATAATCATCCCGGCTTCAACCTTCTTTCGATAACAAACAGCAAAAGAAAGGTGCCGCCGCGTTTGCGCGGCGGCACCGGGGCGTTATCTGCTCTTTCGCAGGAGGTCCTGCTTGATATCCCAGAGCTTCTGGCTCAGATCCACATAAAAATTGTGGGGGTTTTCAAACCGCTTGACCTCGTCCCACAGGGTATCCACCTGCTCCGCGCAGTATTTCTGGATTTCCTGGAGGGTAGGCTGCTGGTAGACAAGCTGGCCGCCCTTGAACACCTGCACCTGGAGAGGCCGGGCCTCGAAATTCGTGTAGGTCTTCCGCTTCCAGGTGGCCTGGGGGTCAAACAGTTCCAGGGGCTTTGTCTCGTCCACGGTCTCGTCCCAGACGGTGATGTAATCCGCCTCGGCCTTGCCGGTGGCTTTATCAAAAATACGATAGGTCTTTTTAAAGTGGGGATTCGTGATCTTGTCCACGTTCTCGCTGACCTTGATCTTAGGGATGATATTGCCCTCGGCATCCTCCACGGCCGACAGCTTGTACACGCCGCCGAACACCGGCTGGCTGCTGGCGGTGATCATCCGCTCGCCCACGCCGAACATGTCGATCTGCGCGCCCTGCTGCAGCAGATCCCGGATAATGTACTCGTCCAGGGAGTTGGAGGCGGAGATCTGGCACTCCGTCCAGCCGGCATCGTCCAGCATCTTCCGGGCCTCCCGGCTCAGATACGCAATGTCGCCGGAATCCAGCCGGATGCCGCACTTCTTGATGCCCAAGGGCTTCAAGACTTCGTTGAAAGCGCGGATAGCGTCAGGAACACCGGATTTCAGGACGTTATAGGTATCCACCAGGAGCGTGGCGTTGGTGGGATAGATCTCACAGTAGGTCTTAAAGGCCTCATACTGGCTGCCGAACATCTGGACCCAGGAGTGGGCCATGGTGCCGCCGGCGGGGACGCCGAAAAGCTGGTCGGAGATGGTGCAGGCCGTGCCCCTGCAGCCGCCGATATAGGCCGCCCGGGCGCCGGAGATGGCGCCATCGGTGCCCTGGGCACGGCGGGAGCCGAACTCCAGCACCGTCCGCCCCTGGGCCGCCCGGCAGATGCGGTTGGCCTTTGTGGCGATCAGGCTCTGATGGTTGATCGTCAGCAGGGTAAAGGTCTCGATGAGCTGGGCCTCGATGGCCTTGGCCCGGACCGTCACCACCGGCTCCCGGGGGAAGATGGGCGTACCCTCCGGGATGGCCCAGATATCACCGGTGAACCTGAAGTCCCGCAGATAGTTCAAAAAGTCCTCGGAGAACAGGTTTTTACTCCGCAGATAGTCGATATCCTCCTCATCAAAATGGAGGTTCTCAATATAGTCGATCAGCTGGCTCAGACCCGCGCAGACGGCGAAGCCGCCCTTGTCCGGCACGTTCCGGAAAAACACATCAAAATAGGTGATATGGTCCTGATAACCCGCCTGGAAGTAGCCATTGCCCATGGTCAGCTCATAAAAATCGCAGAGCATGGTCATATTCAGTTTCTTTTCCGTATCCATTGTCACACCTCAGTACATCTTGTTCTGTATGTGTCTTGACACCTTGCTCCGTCCATTATATGCGGCTCGTCCCGGAAAAGCAATCGTTTTTCAAAATTTACGTGATAATCTTGTCAATTTTGATTGACAACAGCCCACCCCTCCCCTATGATGGAAAGGATCAAGGAGGCGCTGCCTCCAAAAGTGAGGGATACCACATGGATGTGATTTTAGGGATTGATATCGGCGGCTCCACCACAAAGATTGTGGGGCTGCGGACGGATGGCTCCGTCGTTTCCATGCTGCGGGTCCGGGCGGAGGACCAGGTGACCAGCCTATACGGCGCCCTGGGCAATTATCTGACCAGCAACCGTCTGAGTCTGAAAGACGTTCGGCGGGTGGTGCTCACCGGCGTGGGCGCCAGCTATGTGGAGGGAGACATCTACGGCCTGCCCACCTGCAAGGTGGATGAGTTCTCCGCCAGCGGCACCGGGGCGCTGGCGCTGTCCGGTCAGGACTCTGCCGTGGTGGTGACCATGGGCACCGGCACCGCCTTTTTGTGGGCGGAAAAGAGCGGTACCGTTCGGCACCTGTGCGGCAGCGGCATCGGCGGCGGCACGCTGGGCGGCCTGTGCCGCAAACTGGTCGGCATGGAGCGGTTCGGTCAGATCAAGCGTCTGGCTGAGGAAGGCGACCTGTCCCATGTGGATCTGACCATCGCTGACATCACCTGCAATCCCGCCGCCACCCTGGATCCTACCCTCACCGCCGCCAACTTCGGCAATCTTGCGGAGGATGCCTCCCCCGCCGACCTGGCTGCCGGGACAGTGAATCTGGTGCTCCAGGCCATCGGCACCATGACAGTGCTGGCCTGCCAGTGCTGCAATACCCGGACGGTAGTCCTCACCGGGTCCATGACCACCCTGTCACAGGTAAAACCCAACTTTGAGAATTTTGAGAATCTGTACGGCATTCACTATATCGTCCCGGAAAACGCCACCTTTGCCACCGCCATTGGTGCGGGATTGTGCAGTTTGAAGAAAAAAGCGGTAAAGTAATAGCAGTAAAAAACGGCCCGGTGCTCACGCACCGGGCCGCTTTTATTGCAGATTGGCGGATTACTCCTCGTCGCCCTCCTCGGGCTCCTCGTCCAGGCTGGTCATGTCGAACTCCAGCTTCTCGCCGCAGTTGGGGCAGATGACCTCGCCGTCCTCCAGGATGGACTCGTCAAAGTAGATGGTCTCCTCGCAGGTGGGGCAGGTGGTTGCGTAGCAATCCTCGTCCTCATCCAGCTCGTCTTCCTCGTACTCATCGTCATCATCGTAGTCCTCGAAGACCAGGTCCTCCACGTCCTCCAAGTCGTCGCTGACAGCGTCCAGGCCTTCGGACAGCTCGGCCTGCTCGTCCTCGATGTCCTCGATCTCCAGGGCAATATCCTCCAGCACGTCGATGATGGCGGCCAGCAGCTTGCCCTCCTTCTTCCCGGTGTCCAGTTCCATGCCCTCGGCCAGGCCCTTCAGATAGGCGACCTTCTCAGTGATCTCCATAGCGGTTGCTCCTTTCGTCATTCAAAGTAAATACAGAAATCAACGTAAGTTGTTAGAAAGGGGGGATGTCAAATCCCCCCTTTTTATGTCGTGATTACTCCTTGCAGCGGCCCAGATACTCGCCCGTGCGGGTATCGATCTGGATCTTCTCGCCCTCGTTGATGAACAGGGGCACCTTGATGACAGCGCCGGTCTCCAGAGTGGCGTTCTTGGTGACGTTGGTGGCGGTATCGCCCTTCACGCCGGGCTCGGTCTCGGTGACCACCAGGTCCACGAAGTTGGGGGCTTCCACGGTAAACACGCTGCCCTTGTAGCTCACCAGAGTGCACATGGTGTTCTCCTTGATGAACTGGAAAGCATCGCCCAGAACGTCAGCGTTCAGCGGGGTCATGTCAAAGGTCTCGGGGTCCATGAAGTAGTACAGGTCACCGTCGTTGTAGCTGTACTCGGCGTTCTTGCGCTCCACAGCGCCCTGCTCAAACTTGGCGGTGGGGTTGAAGGACTCCTCACGGATGGTACCGGAAATAACGTTCTTGTACTTGGTACGCACGAAGGCGGCGCCCTTACCGGGCTTCACGTGCTGGAAGTCCACAACGACCATGGGCTTCCCGTCCATCTCGAAAATCATACCCTTCCGGAAATCGCCGGCAGTAATGGTAGGCATAGTTTTTCCTCCTCACAAATCTACGAGAAAACGACCTGCGGAAGGACATTTTCTCTATCTTTCCCATATTTGGTGAATTACCGAAGATATTTTACCGTATGTTGCCCACTATTGCAAGTATTTTTCCTCGACTTCACCGTTTTTTTCATCCAATTTTCGCCGTACGGCGGCGACAGACAGCCTTGAAGGGCGATTGCAGGGCGTGGAGCACCTTCTGCCAAGCGGTGACTGGGCCGCCCACCGGCTCCACCATCAGTGCCAGAACACCGGAGCGGTTGGCCGCCAGCATATCTGTCAGCAGCTTGTCGCCCAGCATGGCGGTGTGGGCCGGGTCCGTCCCCGCCCGCTCCATGGCGGCCCGCAGGCCCCGGGGACTGGGCTTCCGTGCGTGGCCCTGGTAAGGCACGCCCAGGTCCGCGCAGAATTCCGTCACCCGCCGCCCGGAGCGATTGTTGGACACGATCATAAAGCCAATACCGTGGGCCGCCAGATCCGCGATCCACTCCCGCAGGGGCTGGTCCGGCCGGGGTGTTTTTTTCGCGGCCAGCGTGAAATCCAGGTCGCTGAGCAGCAATGTAACGCCCCGCTCCGAGAGATAGGCGGGGGTAATGTCGGCGTAGCGGTCAAACACGCGGTCAGGTACAAGAGAAAACGGCATAGAAGGCTCCTTCGCTGCATAGTTTTATCATGACCATCATAGCAGATTTTTAAGGGCGATACAAGGGGGTGTGGAATGTGCAGCTCTATCTGGCCGTAACACCGGGAGACGCTCGAAAGGCAGCGCAATTCGGCAAGGCTCTGGCCCATGTGGCTTACCGCATCGGGCCCGGTTCCACCCTGCTGCGGCAGGACCTTCCGCTCCAGTCAAGGGGCGGGATACTGTCCGTCAGTGACCGGGAGGCGCCCAAAATCGGAGACCCGGAGGCCCTGTGCGCGGCGGTGCTGCGGGAATGCGGCCGGCGGGGCTACGGCGGAGCGGTGCTGGATTTTGAAGAACCGCCCCGGCAGGACAGGCTGACCTTCGCGCAAAAGCTGGGGCCGGCACTGGCAGCGGGGCGGCGGACTTTGTATCTGCCTGAGTCCTACGCCCAGGCGGCCGGCGGAAGCGCGGCGGTGCTGCTGTGCACCGCCATCTCCGGCGGAAATTTCATTCAGCGACTGCGAGAGGCCGCCGAGGCCTACGGCGGAGCCGCGAACCTGGCTCTGGACGTCCAGCGGCTGCGGATGGATTTCCGTCTGCCCGCCCACTCCGGCGAGGGAGAACCGCTGGACGCGGAGCGGTTCCAACGGTTGATGGAGCGTGAAACGCCATCTGTATTCTTTTCCCAGGAGCTATGCGCCCGGTACTTCACCTATGTCCGGGACGGCCAGGCCCACTTCGTACTGTTCGACGACGCGGGTACACTGAAGCAGAAACTGCGATCCGGCGCATCAATGGGATTTTCGGCGGCGTTCCTCATGTGGCCGGAGATAAAAGATATCGCGGGGGAGCTCTTTGGCTGACCTCAGCCCTTTGTATGCTTTGCGAAATAATCTCGCAGCAGCTCCAGGCTCTCCTTCCGCAGCACGCCGCCTGCCACCCGAATGGGATAGCCCATGTTGCCAAACACCAGTTCACAGCACGCGGAGCCCTGTACGCCCAGGAGCCCGCACAAGTCCAGGTCGCTGGCGCCATACACCAGCCGGCCCAGCTTTGTCCACACCATGGCACCGCAGCACATGAAGCACGGCTCACAGCTGCTGTATAGCGTATAGTCTGAGAGGTCCGTGATGCCAGTCTCCCCGCAGAAACGGCGGAGCAGCCCGGCCTCGGCATGGAAAGTAGGATCGTGCTGGGTGTAGATCTGGTTCTCGTTCCGGAACACGATCTCCCCGTCCTTCACCAGTACAGCGCCGAAAGGCTCATTTCCATGCTCCACAGCCAGGCGGGCCAGGCGGATGGCCTCCTTCATAAACGATTCATCCCGATGCATCCTTCTCCTCCTTTTTGCAAAAAAGATGCTGTACCGTTTGGTACAGCATCTTTTTTAAGAATCAATAGTAACGCTTCTTGTTCTTGCGAGCGGCCTCAGACTTCTTGCGGCGCTTCACGCTGGGGCTCTCATAATGCTCTCTCTTACGGACCTCGGCGATGACGCCCGCCTTGGCGCAGGAACGCTTAAAACGCTTCAGTGCGCTGTCGATGGACTCGCCGTCCTTCACATGGATCTCAGACATTTATATTTCCCTCCCTCCGAGGTATCCGGCTCAATCCAGGATACTTTAAGGGCCATAATCTATGGCGTTAACAAAGTTATTATACGGGCCTTTAGCCAAGTTGTCAAGGAATTTTTGCTGAAACCCGTATAGTTTTCCACATTGCACAAGATATAGGGGACCCTGTTGGGCGTTACCGCATCCCGCGGGGCCCTTTTCCGCTTTACTGGGGCTTCACGATCAGGTTGACCAGGCGATTTTTCACCAGGATGGTCTTGACGATCTTCATGCCCTCGGTGGCTTTCTGGACTTTTTCCACAGCCAGGGCGGCATCCACAACAGCCTTCTCCTCACTGTCGGCGGGCATGGTGATGGTGCCCTTCAGCTTGCCGTTGACCTGAACTGCCATGTCCACAGTGGAAGCCACGGTCTTGCTCTCGTCGTATGCGGGCCACTCCGCCTGGCAGCACATCTTGCCGGTCTGGGCGGCGAAGCCCAGCATCTCCCACAGTTCCTCGGTGATGTGGGGCGCAAAGGGATTCAGCAGCAGGATGAGGTACTTCATGTCACCCTTGGTGACACCGTTGGCGCTCAGCTCATTCACCATGGTCATCATGGCGGCGATGGCGGTGTTCATCTTCAGGTTGTCGATATCGTCGGTGACCTTCTTGATGGTCTTGTGGATAATGGGCTCGTTGGCGGGAGTCACATCATAGCTGTCCGCCGCGCCCTCAGCCAGGTTCCACACGCGGTCCAGGAACCGCTTGGAGCCCTTGACGGCCTCGGTGGACCAGATGGCCGCCTGCTCGAAGTCGCCCACGAACATGATATACAGGCGCATGGTGTCGGCGCCGTACTGGGCCACGA
>CAMAZB010000073.1 GCA_945862785.1 uncultured Clostridia bacterium
GATAGCGTAGCGTCTCGTGGGCTCGGAGATGTGTATAAGAGACAGTCACAGCTCACCGGGCGGAGAACTTATCCCAAAATTTCAGCATGCCCGCTTTGAAGCACAGCAACATGGACACCACCGCGCCAAAGGATGCCTGAAAGACCTGAAACGGGAATTTCAACATGGCGGCCTCCGGGGTAGCGTACACAAAGGCACGGCCAATGGAGTAGCCCACCACGTTGATGAACACACCCAGCAAAACGCCCACCAGAGCGCCCCGGCTGCGGCGATTCATGAACAGCTTATGGGCACACAGGGACACCACCACGGCCTGAAGACCATGTGTCAGCAGAGAGACGAACATAGGGGCGGGATAAAAGAAAAAGTCGCCCAGAAAGGCGCCCACGCCGCCCACGATAAAGGCTCCCAGAGGGTCCAGCAAAATGGCGGCGGTGCAGATGACGACATCATTCAAATAAAGGTGGCCGCCAGGAACAGGAATACTGAAGGAACTTATGGCGATGTTCAGGGCCATCAGCATGGCGGTGACGGTCAGCCACTTCACAGGGCGGACCTTGCGCAGATCGGTCGTGGAAGACATATGGAAAATCCTTCTTTCATGATATTTTCCATATTCTATCCTCTGTATGGTTTTATCAAAAGTGTCAAAATACGAATATTTTATAAGGTCAGATATGACCCCTTTCTTTTCGCCTGCCAAGGCGGATGCACTCCAGGCAGTAGGACACCTGCTGCAGCAGCCAGATGAGGCACACGATGAATGTCGGCATCAGCAGACTGAAGTTGAACGCATAGCTCAGCATCAGCAGGGCCGCCCACAGGATGGGGCAGGCGATGCTCACCACGTTGAAGGCCTTGTAGGCCGCCTGGCCGATCTGCTTCTGCTCCGCCTCGTCGCAGCTCTCGATCCATTTTTTCCGGAAGTTCATGTCGTAGACGCTGCCCTTTTTCTCCGGGTTCATCTGCCGGGTCAGATCCACGATCTTCTGCTGGGCGAAGACCAGCAGGAAGATGGAGACGATGAAAAACAGGACACTCCACAGCGCCGTCATATTATGGCCGGACTGGGCCACGGCGAAGAAAAACATATCCAGCACCAGCTGGGCGGCGGTCAGCAGCAGGGCCCAGTTCAGTTTCTCATCCGCCCGGTCCATGACATCGTCGTCCTCGCCGTCCCACCCGGTGTAAAGGGCTTTGGCCCCACGGTACAGCCACAGGATCAGCGCCAGGGACACCACCGAGGTGACCAGCAGCGCCCAGGGAGCCGCGGCGGTCAGGCCATCGGAAACGGCCGTGGCGATGACCTCCGAAATGTTGTCATGGCCCACCCAGCCGGTGGCAAAGCCCAGGACGCCGCCGAAGATGGCGGCCACAAACAGGATCAGCAGATACTTGGGCAGGGCTTTGCGGTTATCTTTTTTTACCGTGTTATTCTCCATCGTTTTCATCCTCCTCATAGGAAAAAATATCCTCCACAGACACATTGCAGATCTTGGCGATCTTCAGCGCCAGGGTCACCGACGGGGAGTAATCTCCCCGCTCGATCTGGCTGATGGTCTGGCGGGACACCCCCGCCAGAGCGCCCATTTCCTGCTGGTTCACTCCCAGCCGGGCGCGGTACTCTTTCAAGCGGTTATAAAGCGGCATAGGCCGTTCTCCTTTCCTGACAACTTTCCAGGTCAACTTGACAGCTATCCTTGTCATACTGAAGATATCACTGACAAGGATCCTTGTCAATACCCAAAATAAAAAATCTTCGGGAAAATTTCCCGAAGATTTTTTGAACGCTCATTTTTTTGTCGGAGGCAGGTCCTGCCACTTGGCGGCAGGCACCTGCTTCTCCGCAAGGCGCCCCTTCACGAAGTCCCGGAACAGGGCGTACAGTACGGAGCAGAGGGGAATGAAGAACAGCATGCCCGCCACGCCCATGAGCTTGCCGCCCAGGGTCACGGCGGCCAGTACCCAGATGGACGGCAGGCCCACAGAGGAGCCCACCACATGGGGGTAGATCAGGTTGCCCTCGATCTGCTGGAGCCCCAGGAACAAAATGACGAACACCAGTGCCTTCCAGGGGTCCGTGACGGCGATGAGCAGCGCGCCCACACCGCAGCCGATAAAGGCGCCCACGATGGGGATCAGGGCCGTCAGGGCGATGAGGACGCCTACCAGCACGGCATAGGGCAGTCGGAAAACCGTCATGGCCACCACGAACAGCGTACCCAGGATGACTGCCTCCAGGCACTGGCCGGAGAGGAAGCTGGAGAAAGTACGGTTGGCAAGGCGCAGAATTTCCAGCGCCCGGTCCGCCCGTTTCACAGGCAGCAGGCCATAGAGCACCTGGCGCCCCTGGCGGGCCAGCTTTTCCTTTTGCAGCAGGATGTAGAAGGAGAAGATCAGCCCGATGACAAATGTACTAACTCCGCTGACCACACCGCCAATCAGGCCACCGCCGGTGGACAGCAGGCTGCCGCCCCAGGATTGGGCCAGCTGGATGGCCTTCTGGGAAAGGCTCTTCCAGTCGATTTCCAGGCTGTTGACGACGCCCTCGATCTGGGGCAGGTACTGCTCCAGGCTCATCAGCTGCTCCTGCAAGCGGTCCAGGGCCGCCGGGACCTGACCGGCAATGGACAGCACCGCATCCTTCACGCCGGGACCGATGACGCAGGAGGCCAGCGTCAGCACCCCGATCACCGCCACCAGGGTCAGCACCAGGGCCAGAGGGCGGCGCAGGCTGACGCCCCGCTTCGCATTTGGGTACAGGTGCCGCTCAATGGCCCGCATGGGCACATTCAGGATAAAGGCGATGGCGGCTCCCAGCAGGAAGGGCGCCAGAATGCCCAGCACCCAGCCGCAGGCTGCCGCCACTGCCGGCAGGTTCTGCAAGGCGCAGTAGAAGGCTACGCCGCCGCAAATGACCAGTAGCAGGCCCTTCAGATTTTCTTTATTCCATTCCATATGCGGTTCCTTTCCAAAATGGTGGGTATAAACGGTTGTTCCACCGGGCGCCGCTGACTTAACCCTTGCGGCACAGCTCCGCCGCGTGGAGGTAGCCCCGGGCGGATTCCCGGTTGCCCTCGATCTCCGCCTCCGTCAGGAGGCGGACCACCTTAGCGGGGCTGCCCAGCAGCATGGAGCCGGCAGGGGCATCCATCTTGCCGGTGACCAGGGCCCCGGCGCCCACGATACAGTTATCGCCGATCTTGGCGCCGTTCAGCACCACGGCGCCCATGCCAATCAACACGTTGTCCCCCACGGTGCAGCCGTGGACAATGGCGTTATGGCCGATGGTGCAGCCCTTGCCCACCACCGTCTCCTCGTGGAGCACGGCGCCGTCCTGGATGTTGGTGTTCTCGCCTACGGTGATGGCGCCCTCGTCGCCCCGCAGGACGGCGTTGTACCACACGCTGACGCCTTTTCCCAGAGTCACGTCGCCCACCACCCGGGCGCCGTCACAGATGAGGACATTCTCGTCGGTGGTTCTCAGTTTGTATGCCATGGTTTTCTCTCTCCTTCTCAAAGCTCCGGTGCAAAGTTACCGTTTACAAACACAGGGACTTCTTTTCCGTCGTGGGTGGTGCCCACGATGGAGAGGTCCGGTGTGCCCACCATGAAGTCCACGTGGGTGATGGAGTCGTTCAGACCCCGGGCCTTCAGCTCGTCCTTGCTCATCTGCTGGCCGCCCTTGAGGCATGGGTACGCCTCGCCGAAGGCGATATGGCAGGCGGCGTTCTCGTCAAACAGGGTGTTATAGAACAAAATCTTCTGGTTGGAGATGGGGCTGTCGTAGGGGACCAGAGCCACCTCACCGAAGTAGCTGGCGCCCTCGTCCACGGAGATGGCGGCCTTCAGAGCCTCCTCTCCCTTCTCGGCATGGGCCTCCACGATCTTGCCGTCCTTCACCACGAAGCGGAACTTGTCGATGATGGTGCCGTCGTTCACCAGGGGCATGGCGGAGTACACCACGCCGTTGATGCCGGTCTTCAAGGGAGAGGTAAACAGCTCCTCCGTGGGGATGTTGGCGATATACTCCTGGCCGGACAAGGTGACATCGTTGCCCGCCTCCCAGATGTGACCCTCGGGCAGTTCCACCGTCAGATCGGTGCCAAGAGAGTTTGTATAATGCAGGGATTTGAAGTTCAGGGCGTTCAGCTTCTCCATCCGCTCATGGAGGGTGGCGAGGTGGTCTTCCCACTTCTCCACCGCTTTGCCGTCGCCGCTGATGCGGACGGCCTTGAAAATGGCGTCCCACAGCTTTTCCATGGCTTTGTCTTCGCTATCCTCCGGGAACACGGTCTTCGCCCAGCTGGGGATGGGAATGGAGGCGATGCACCAGGGGAAGCCGCCGCACATCTGCAGGCGGTCAAAGTCCTTCAACGCCTTGCCGCTGGCCTGCTGGGCGCGGATGATGCGCTTGGAGTCCACGCCCTTGAAATTTTCCGGGTCGGAGGCGGAGATGGCGAGATACGCCGCGCCCTCCAGGGCGTAGTCGTTGAAGAAGTGGCGGCGCCACAGGGCCACCTCGTCAAAAATGGCGTCGTCGGCCTGGAGGTACTTCATCCTGGCCATGGCATCGTCGTGCCAGTTCATGACCACCTCTTTGCAGCCGATGTCATAGGCCTCCTGGGCGCACATCCGGGCGAACCAGGCGCACTCCACCGGAGAGGAAATCACCAGGCGCTGGCCCTTTTGGACATTCAGTCCCACCCGCACCAGGAGGCTGGCGTATTCCCGCAGTTTTTCATTCATGATTGGTCTTCCCTTCCTGTATTTTCTTTATGATGTGTTATTTTAGAGCATTTTACCGTCAAAGTAAAGGAAAGTACGGCGGTTCCCGAAAATTTCACGGTCTGGACATAAACGCCGGAGAGGGCTCTCCCACTCCGGCGTTTCAGCTTGTCGAAAAAGTCTTTTCGACAAGCTGCTTAAGATTTCAGAACTTTCAAAAAGTTCTGAAATCTATTGATTTGAATGGCGCAGGGCACCCTTCCTGGGTTCCCCGCGCACACCCTTCCTTCCCGTTTTCCTTCATTTCCGGGTTTATCGACAGCCTGAAACGTTAGAGAGGGCTCTCCCACTCCGGCGTTTGTTCAGTGTGTTTCGGCCTTTTCCGACCGTTCCTTCCGAAGGCTCATCAGCGTGCCGTTCACCTCCGCGCCCATGATAAGGGACATGGCGCTCAGGTTCAGCCAGATCAGAAGGACGATGACCGTGCCGATGGAGCCGTACAGCAACGAATAGTGGGCAATATGCTCCACATACCAGGCATACAGCCAGCTCAGGCACAACCAGCTCGCCAGGGCTGCCAGGGTGCCCGGCCAGATGTTCCGCCAGGGCTGGCGGCTGTCCTGGGCCAGGGCGTACAGGAAAAACAGGGCAAAATATCCTACCGCCGCCGCCAGGGGGAACCGCAGGCGGGCCCACAGCTCCGCAATGAAGGCGGGAAGGCCGAAGTTCGCCACGCAGTAGGCCAGAATGCGGTCACTGACACTCATCAGCACCAGCGTCAGAGCGATGGCCGCGATCAGCAGAACCGTGTACAGCAGGGTCTTGAGCACCTGGACCACGCCATGGGCCGGTCCCAGGTGATAAGCCGTCCGCACGGAGCGCATGAGGGTGTTGGTAGCCCGCATGGGGAAGTAAATGGAGAACACCAGGCCGAACACCAGCAGCTGGGGACTGGGGCTGCTGCCCACATAGGTCAGGTAGACCTCCACCACATCCACCACCTGGGCCGGCAGAAACTCCGCCAGGGCTGACAGGATCCCCGCCACATCCAGGTGCAGCAGGCCCAGCAGGGCGCTGAGGAAGATCAGGAAGGGGAACAGCATGAACAGCAGGTAAAAGGCCAGCGCCGCGCTTTGCGCCCCTACGTTATGCCGCAGAAAGCGCCGGGTCAGAAGATAGGCGGCGCGGAAAAACGGATTTTTCGGAGGAGAAAATTGCTTCACCGGATGGACCTCCTGTCTTTCCTGTTTACTCCCATTTTGCCCAAACATCGGGACAGTAACCCACCGTGGCCTCTTTGCCGTTGCGGACGATGGGTGTCTGGAACAGTTCAGGATGCTCCAGCAGCTTTTCCTCCCGGGCATCCGGGGTGATATAGGCCATGAACAGGTCCTCATAGGCCCGGCATTTCGTATTCACCAGGGCGTCAAAGCCCACTTTTTGCTTGACGGACTGATACTCCCGGGGGGATAATCCCTTTGAGGGAACGTCGATATACTGGTACTTGATGCGGCGCTCCTTGAACCAGCGTTCCGCCTTCTTCGTGTCGAAGGACTTGGAGGAGCCGAAGATCTGGATATTCATAGGAAATGTCTCCTTGATTTCAGAATGGAGGGGTCAGCATGACCGAAACTGTAAAACGGCTGAAGGAACTGGTGGACGGCTCCGACAACATCGTATTCTTCGGTGGGGCCGGAGTATCCACGGAGAGCGGCATCCCGGATTTCCGCAGCACCGGCGGACTTTACCACCAGGAATGGAAATACCCGCCTGAGGTGATTTTAAGCCATACCTTCTACGAAAGCAACCCCGAAGAATTTTTCCGCTTCTACCGGGCCAAACTGCTGATCTCCGGCGTGAAGCCCAACGCCGCCCACTACAAGCTGGCGGAATGGGAAAAAGCCGGAAAGCTAAAAGCCATCGTCACCCAGAACATCGACGGTCTCCATCAGGCCGCCGGGAGCCACCGGGTACTGGAGCTCCACGGCAGCGTTCATCGCAACTACTGCGAAAAATGCGGCAAATTCCACAGCTTCGACTTCATGCTCCACAGCAGCGGCGTGCCCCGGTGCGAGTGCGGCGGCATCGTCAAGCCCGACGTGGTGCTGTACGAGGAGGGTCTGGACCAGAAAACGCTGAACGATTCTGTCCGGGCCATTGCCGAGGCAGATATGCTCATCATCGGCGGCACCTCCCTCAACGTCTACCCCGCCGCCGGGCTTATCAACTATTACCGGGGACACAAGCTGGTGCTCATCAACAAGTCCGCTGTCGCCCGTGACCTGGCTGCCGATCTGGTGATAACGGATCCCATTGGTGAAGTGCTGGGCCAGCTCTGAAGCGCGGATCCGGTCCGATTTGTATATATCTTACAGAAAACGGCGCCGTCCGGCAGCGGACGGCGTCGTTTTTCACAAGTGTCCGTCGCAGAAATGCAAGTTTTGAAAATTTATTATGCAAAATTCCCGCCAATTTTTTAATATTTTGATATTCTACCATTGAAAATGAAAGTTTGCCGTGTTAGAATTGCAATATTACCAACCAGGGCTGAAAGGAGACCGCGCTATGATCTGGAAAGAAAACCGGGAAAACGCTTACTGTGAGATCACGCCCGCTATCCTGGCATTGAAGGAACAGTGGGAGAAAAAGAACTTTATCGACCCCCGTCTCTACAAGGAATACAATGTAAAGCGGGGCTTGCGTGACGAGGATGGACGGGGCGTTCTGACCGGCCTGACCCGCGTGGCGGAAATCCAGTCCTACAACGTGGTCACCGACGCCGCCGACCGTGAGTACATCACGCCTGCCGACGGTATCCTGTACTACCGCGGCATCGACTGCCGGGAGATCGTCAAGGGCTCCGCCCAGCGGGGCCGGTTCGCCTTTGAGGAGGCGGCCTATCTGCTGCTGTTCGGCGAACTGCCCACGGCGGAGCAGCTCCAGGACTTCTGCGTGCAGCTGGCATCCTACCGGACCCTGCCCTCCAACTTCTTCCGGGACGTTATTATGAAGGCGCCCTCCAGAGACCTGATGAACACCATGCAGCGGGCCATCCTGACGCTGTTCTGCTACGACGACAAGCCCAACGACATCGGCCTGGAGAACGTGCTGCGTCAGTGCCTCCAGCTCACCGCCAACATGCCGGTGCTGGCCATCTACGCCTACCAGGCGTGGCGGTACAGTCTGCCGGGAGAGAGCCTGTTCATCCATATGCCCAAGCCGGAGCTCAGCACTGCCGAAAACTTCCTGCGGCTGCTGCGGGAGGACCGCAGCTACACGGAATTGGAAGCCCGGACCCTGGACGTGGCGCTTGTGCTCCACGCCGACCACGGCGGCGGCAACAACTCCACCTTCACCAACCACGTCGTCACCTCCTCCGGCACGGACACCTATTCTGCCATTGCGGCGGCCATGGCTTCCCTGAAGGGCCCCCGCCACGGCGGCGCCAACAGCAAGGTCATGGAGATGATGTCCGACATCAAAACCCATGTGAAGAACTGGGATGACCAGGGCTGCGTGGCCGATTATCTGACCAAAATTCTGGATAAGGATGCCTTTGACCGCAGCGGCCTCATCTACGGCCTGGGCCACGCCGTCTACACCCGCTCGGACCCCCGGTGCGAAGTGTTCCGGGACTACGTCCACCAGCTGGCCGCCGAAAAGGGCCGGGACCGGGAGCTGACACTGTACACCAACGTGGAGAAGGTGGGCAAGGAGCTGCTGATGGAGCGGCGGCACAAGGACGCCATCTCCACCAACATCGATTTTTACAGCGGCTTCGTCTATGAGATGCTGGGCCTGCCCATAGAGCTATACACCCCACTGTTCGCCGTGGCCCGCATCGCCGGTTGGAGCGCCCACCGCATGGAGGAGCTGACCGCCGGCGGCAAGCTGATCCGTCCCCGGTACGAATGTGTGGAGGAGCACCGCTCCTACACCCCCATGGAACAGCGGTAAACCGACAAGAAACCCGGATGGCTGACCCCATCCGGGTTTTTTCGAGAAATCTCAAATTGGGTGTTGACAAGCGGGAAAGTTCTGGCTATAATAATCAAGCAGTCTTTTCCGGGGGCAAGCTAATTTGCGGCTGTGCTGGAACTGGTAGACAGGCCAGCTTGAGGTGCTGGTGTCGTATCGACGTGTGGGTTCAAGTCCCGTCAGCCGCACCATTTACCTTCTTTGTTCCCAACTATCATGCGCGCGAGTGGTGGAATTGGCAGACTCGCTAGATTCAGGTTCTAGTGTCCTTTACGGACGTGCGGGTTCAAGTCCCGCCTCGCGCACCATCCCAAAAAACGACTTCCGCCGCAGGCGGCGGAAGTCATTTTTCGGGAACCCTGGTATTTCACTCAAATCGCCCGAAATGAATTCGGTCGATTTCAAGATTTTTGCCTTTGGCAAAAATGCTTGGACGCCGCACTTGCGGCGACCTTTGAATTGCATATTGATACGCGCGAGTGGTGGAATTGGCAGACTCGCTAGATTCAGGTTCTAGTGTCCTTTAC
>CAMAZB010000074.1 GCA_945862785.1 uncultured Clostridia bacterium
ATACTGCTGCACGTTGACCATGGCGTACATCTTCACCAGGCCGTCCTCGCCCTTCAGGGCCATGAAGTAGGTGGGCTGGTCAGCGATATTCAGCAGCAGGGGGAAGGTCGCCTGATAGCGCATCTGCTGCACCTGGCTCTGGGCGGACTCCATGGCGGAAGTCTCCGTGGCGCCGGCGCTGGGATAGAAATGGGTCTCCTTGGTCCGCTGGTTGGTGAGAATGAAGCCAATGTTGGACTGGTCGCTGGTGACGGAGGTGACACCGGTGTACATATACACATCGTCGTTGATGGCGATATAGTTCCAGCCCGTGGTGGTCAGCGTCACATCCCGCTGGCCGAAGATGGAGTTGATAAAGCCGTTGTGGTACATTCCGTAGTAATCATACTGCTGCATAATAATATTGGAGGAATATACCCGGTCCACCCAGTTGGGGACCTGTTCATAGTATTCGCTCTCGCCGGTAATGGCGTTGACCAGAACGGCGCCCTTGATGTCTGTACCACCGAACAGGCCGATGGTCTTGACGATGCGGGAGCAGACCCAGTAAGGCGTGCCCTCCTCGTCGATCTCAAACACCGGTTCTTCGAACATCATGGTAGGATAGTGGAACCGCAGGTGGCGGTACAGGTTCCGGCCGAAGTGCTCCGCCGTGGTGTACTTCATCCCCTCGTCCAGGCGGACCACCTCCGCCTCCTGGGTCACCATGTCGATGACGATATAGGCAGGCAGGCCGTTGGAGCGGTTGGTGAACCATTTGATCAGGTCGCCGTACCGCAGGGAAGTCACCCGCACAGGCCGTCCCTGATAATTGATCTGGGTATAGGTAGGCAGGATCTCGAACTGGGATACCATGTCGCTGAGCTCGCCCAGTTTCCGGCTGCCCAGGCGGGCGGCGGAGTCGGCGTCCAGCATGGGGATCTGGTCATAGCTGATCTCCTCCACCTCGGCGGTGAAGTCACCGCTCTCAATGGGCAGCAGCTTGCTGTACGCCCCCGCCCGCAGCACCACCCAGGAGCTGATGGCGCCGATGGCGATGGCGGCGATCAGAGCGATAAACGCCAGGAAGGGCACGGTGCATTGCTTCTTGACGAAGTGGACGTAGCCCTTGACGCCCTCCCCCTGGAATCCGGAGGTCAGCACGGCGCAGACACAGTACACCGCGCACAGCAGGAACACGAACACATAGAACTCTTCGGCGTGGAGGTTGATCGCAGGCAATTCCACATAGAAGTATACCAGACCGAACACCAGCGTCACCGCCAGATTGATGAGGGTCCGGGTAAAGGCGTTGCCGATGGGTTTCCGGGGCTTGCGCTCCTTTTTGGAGCGGGGCGGCGTATAGCCGGCGTTTCCCTGGCCATCCGCGCCGTTGAAACCGCCGAAATTCGCAGGATTGAAGCCGCCGCCGAAATCAAATGAAAACGGCATTTACAATGCTCCTCTCTATATATTTTCCTCATGTTTGTTAAATTTCAAATTAATAGATATGTTTATCATACACGAAAAGTATGAACAAATCAAGTTTTCCCCATATATCCGGAAACTTGCCAGCCGCCTCTCCCCGCAAAAATGGCCGCCCATTTCGGGGCGGCCATTTCGACGCGGGGTATTTACTTTGTGACGCAGAGCTTGTCGTCCTCCACGGTGAGGTGGGCAGTGTCGCCCTCCTTGAGGGTGCCGTCCAGCATCTTCTCCGCCACGGCGTCCTCTACCTTGCTCTGGATGGCCCGGCGCAGGGGACGGGCGCCGTACTTGGGGTCGAAGCCCTCCTTGGCCAGCTCAGCCACGGCCTCGTCGCTTGCGTCCAGATGGATACCCATGGTCTCCATCCGGGCGGAGACAGTCCGCAGCATCCGGCGGGCCACCTCGCGGATGTCCTCCTCGCTGAGGGAGCGGAAGACGATGATGTCGTCGATCCGGTTCAGGAACTCGGGGCGGAAGGTCTGGCGCAGCTCGCCCATGACGGTCTCCTTGGCCCGCTCGAAGACCTTTTCCGCGTCGGGGTCCCGGTGCTCCTCAGCGGAGAAGCCCAGCTTCGCCCCGGCGGCGGTCAGGGCCTTGGCGCCGATGTTGCTGGTCATGACGATGACGGTGTTCTTGAAGTCCACGGTGCGACCCTGGGAGTCGGTGATCCGACCGTCGTCCAGGATCTGCAGCAGGATGTTCCACACATCCTCGTGGGCCTTCTCGATCTCATCGAACAGCACCACGGAGTAGGGCTTTCTGCGAACCTTCTCGGTGAGCTGGCCGCCCTCCTCGTGACCCACATAGCCGGGAGGAGAGCCGATGAGGCGGGAAACCGTGTGCCGCTCCATATACTCGGACATGTCGATACGGATCATGGCGTTTTCGTCGCCGAACATGGCCTCGGCCAGGGACTTGCACAGCTCGGTCTTGCCCACGCCGGTGGGGCCCAGGAACAGGAAGGAGCCGATGGGCCGCTTGGGATCCTTCAGGCCCACACGGCCGCGGCGGATAGCCCGGGCCACGGCCTTGACGGCCTCGTCCTGGCCCACTACCCGCTCATGGAGCGTCTCCTCCATGTGCAGCAGGCGCTGGCCCTCGTCCTCGGTAAGCCGGGTGACGGGGATGCCGGTCCAGCCGGACACCACGGCGGCGATGTCCTCCGCGGTAACAGGCCGGTGCTGGGTATTGTTCTTGCGGCGCTTGTCCCGCTCGATCTCTACCTGATCCTGATAGTTCTTCTCAATATCCCGCAGCTGGGCAGCGGTCTCATAGTCCTGCTTCTCGATGGCGGCATTCTTGTCCTTGGCCAGCGCCGCGATCTTTTCCTCCAGGCTCTTCAGCTCGGGGGAAATCTCTTCCGTCTCCATACGGACGCGGCTGGCGGCCTCGTCCATCAGGTCAATGGCCTTGTCGGGCAGGAAGCGGTCATTGATATACCGGGCAGACAGGGAGACGGCCGCCTCCAGCGCCTCGTCGGTGATATGCAGCTTGTGGTGCTGCTCATACTTCTCCCGCAGACCCTTCAAAATCTCCAGGCTGGCCTCCTGAGAGGGCTCGCCCACCGTCACCGGCTGGAACCGGCGCTCCAGGGCGGCGTCCTTCTCGATATACTTGCGGTACTCGTTCAGGGTGGTAGCGCCGATCACGCGGATCTCGCCACGGCCCAGGGCGGGCTTGATGATGTTGGCGGCATCCACGGCACCCTCAGCGGAACCGGCCCCCACGATGGTGTGCAGTTCGTCGATGAACAGAATCACATCGCCGGCCTTCTTGACTTCTTCCAGTGCCTTCTTGATGCGCTCCTCGAACTCACCACGGTACTTGGTGCCGGCCACCATGCCGGAGAGGTCCAGGGACAGGATCTTCTTATCCAGCAGGTCGTCGGGCACATCGCCCATGACGATCTTCCGGGCCAGACCCTCGGCGATGGCGGTCTTGCCCACGCCGGGCTCGCCGATCAGGCAGGGGTTGTTTTTGCTCCGGCGGGACAGGATCTGAATGACCCGCTGAATTTCAGCATCCCGGCCGATGACAGGGTCCAGCTTGCCTGCCCGGGCATCGGCGGTCAGGTCCCGGGTAAATTCCTTCAGGGTCTTGTTCTTACCACTGTCCTCCTTGGACGCGGCAGCAGCTGCCTTCGCCTGGCTGGCCTGGCCCCGGGGCGTCTCGTTCAGCTTCTGCATGAGGGCGGTGTACAAGTGCCGGGCGTCTACGCCGGCGGTTCTCAGGATACGGACCGCCATGTTGTTGCCCTCCCGCAGAATGCCCGCCAGCAGGTGCTCGGTGCCCACGTAGTTGTAGCCGCCCCGGACAGAGTCCTCCACGGCGATCTCCACCACCCGCTTGGCCCGGGGGGTGAGACCCTGGGCGGGGTTGCTGCCGGGCAGCCCGGCACCCACGCTCTTTTTGATGATCTCCACGATCATGTCATCCGTTAGTCCCGTTTCGGTAAGGACGGTGTGAGCCAGGCCCTCTTCCTCCCGGATCAGGCCCAGCAGCAGGTGCTCGGTGCCAACATAGCCGTGGCCCAGTTCCCCTGCCGCCTCCTGGGAAAGCCGCAGGGCCTCCTCAGCCCTGGGCGTAAATTTGTTTTCATTCATGTTCAGTTACCTCCCTTTGGGGAAATCCGTTGTTATTTCTGTTCCTTGTGCTCGCTCTCCAGCTTGTGGATCTCATCCCGCAGCTCCGCCGCACGCTCGAAGTTCTCCTGGTGGACAGCCTTCTTCATCTCCATTTTCAAGGCGTTCATCTGGCGCAAATAGGCGAAGCGGCCCTGCTCCTCCCGGTCCACCAGATCGTCTTCCTTTTTCTGTTCCTCCTGCTTGGCCGGAGCCGCGCCCAGAGCGGGCATATCGGCGAAAAAGTCGTCGAAGGGGTCCTCCAGCATCCGGCCCATCAGGCTGGGCACGGGAGAAAAGAAATCGTCAAAGAAGCTGTTGCCGAAGATGCTGTTGCCAAAAAAGTTCTGCATCATCCGCTGACTGTGGGCGGCGATCTTCTGGGTGTAGCCCAACTTCTCGGCGCACTCGGAGCAAAGGTGCTTCTCGGTGACCTTGCCGTTGACGTTGCTCTGATAAACAAAGGTGACTTCATTCTTGCCACAATTCTCACATTTCATAATCTATTCCTCCTATAAAAACCAGATATTAGATAACAATTTTTAATTATTTTTGTCAGGATATGTGCCTGGCAAAAATACATTGGCTTAGGCACCTTGGGTGCCGTCACCAGTGACCCGTTCAAGGACCCCCGCCGAAGCCCAGTGAAGCGGGTTCGGTGGAGAAAGGAAGAACATGAGGAGCGGTGTCCGCTTTCGCCAAAGGCGGAATCGGACGGAGCGCAACTTGTTCTGACGCGGTGATGGGGGATTCTCAAGGGGGGGAGCCTGCTCCCCCTTGAAGATCTTACACCTGTAAGATCAAAACCTGCTTCATGATATCCGCCCGAACGGCGTCCCGGTTCTCTCGGGGCACAGCCCCCAGGGCCTTGTCGCCCACGGCGGCCAGCAACGCCTGGCCCACATCCTCGTTCAGCGCCCCGGACTGCACCAGGTTGCTGAGGATGGCCCGGGCTGACGGCAGATCCACCCGGTCGCCCAGAGTGTTGATAACATGCATCATCAGTGTCTGCCGATCCACCTGGACCCGTGTGATGCGGATATATCCGTTGCCGCCCCGGCGGCTTTCCACGATGTAGCCCCGCTCCGGGGAAAAGCGGGTACTCATCACATAGTTGATCTGGCTGGGCACGCAGTTGAAGCGTTGGGCCAGGTCGCTGCGCTGAACTTCCAGCACACCGTTCTCCGCCTCCTCCAGGCTGTCCTGCAAAAAGTTGGCGATCAAATCTGAAATACCCACTTGCTGACCATTCCTTTCTGACGAACGCCATTGTCTATTTGACTTTGACTTTCTTTAACCTTTGTTTCTGACGTTAGTATACCACCCTCCCGCCAAATGTCAAGCCCTAATTTTTGACTTTCTCTGACCAATTTGAAAACAATTTGTAAACGCCATTTTTCCCACCCGCCAAATTTTTAACGGGATATGCTTGCTTTTTCAAAATTGTATGGTAAAATGAAAATCACAAATCTTATGGAGGTGCTTCCCATGGCTTACAAGATCACTTCTGCCTGCGTGAGCTGTGGCTCCTGCGCGGACGTTTGCCCCGCCGGTGCTATCAGCCAGGGTGATGACCAGTACGTCATCGATGCTGCCGCCTGCCTGGACTGCGGTTCTTGCAGCGACACCTGCCCCAACAGCGCCATCGTCCCCGAGGACTAATCTCAAAGGGATACATAAAAGTCCCGCAGGCCTGTGCCTGCGGGACTTTTTGTGTCCTCTCTCCCCCATCTTGCACTCCCAAACCATTTCCGATATAATACTATTATCTTTCTGAAGGGGAGGCGGCTTATGGAGCACTGGGAAGCTCTTTGCCCCGGCGGATACCGCTTCGTCTATGACGACGCCCTGTTCCGCCCCGGCACGGACACATTTCTCCTCTCCTCCCTGCCCCGGCCGAAGCCCGGCCTCCGGGTGATGGACCTGGGCTGTGGCACCGGTCTGCTGGGCCTGCTGCTGTTGCAGCGCCAGCCAGATCTGTCCGTCACCGGCATCGATATCCAGTCCACCGCCATCCGCCTGGCGGAAAAGGCGGCGGCGGAAAACGGTCTGGCGGACCGCCTGACCTTCCATACCGCCGACCTGCGGACCGTAAAGTCCCTTTTCCCCACCGGCAGCTTTGACCTGGCGGTATGCAACCCGCCCTACTACCCGCCAGCCAGCGGCGCAATGGCAGATGACAGTGCCCGCCGAACCGCCCGCAGCGAGGTGGACTGTACCCTGGAGGACACTTGCCGTGCCGCGTCATACCTGCTCCGCTGGGGCGGCAGCTTTTGTCTGGTCCACAAGCCGGAGCGGCTGACGGACCTGCTCTGCGCTTTGCGCGGAAACGGCCTGGAGCCCAAACGCCTGCGCTTTGTCTGCAAGACCGCGGGCAGCGCCCCTTCCCTGGTTCTGGCGGAGGCCCGCCGGGGCGGCAAACCGAGTCTGGCCGTTGAGGAGTCCCTGATCTTACAAGCAGCGGACGGCTCCCCCACCGCTGAGGTGGACGCCATCTATTTCAGACAACAGGAGGAAACGCCATGAGCGGCACGCTGTATCTGGTCGCCACTCCCATCGGCAACCTGGGAGACCTTTCTCCCCGGGCGGTGGAAACGCTGGAGGCCGTGGATTTTATCGCGGCGGAGGACACCCGGGTGTCCGTGAAGCTACTGAACCATTTTTCGATCAAAAAGCCCCTGGTCAGCTACCATGAGCACAACCATGTCACCGCCGGACAGGCCATCCTGGCCCGCCTGTTGGCGGGGGAATCCTGTGCCCTGGTGACAGACGCGGGAACGCCTGCCATCTCCGATCCCGGCGAGGACCTGGTTCGGCTGTGCGCGGAGAACGGCGTGGAGGTGCTGTCCATCCCCGGCTGCTGCGCGGCAGTGAACGCCCTGGCGGTCAGCGGACTGCCCACCGGTCGCTTCACCTTTGAAGGCTTCCTGACCGTCAACAAAAAAAGCCGCCGGGAGCGGCTGGACAGTCTGAAAACCGAGGAACGCACCATGATCTTCCACGAGGCCCCCCACAAGCTGCGGACCACCCTGGAAGACCTGTGTGCCGCCTTCGGCCCGGAGCGGCGGGTGGCTCTGTGCCGGGAGCTGACGAAGCTCCACGAGGAGACTATCCGCACCACTTTGGAGCAGGCCGTGGAGTTTTATACTGAAAACGCCCCCAAGGGCGAGTATGTGCTGGTGGTAGCCGGCGCCGAGCCCGTCCAGGCCGCCGCCGTCACCCTGGAGGACGGCGTGGCTCAGGTCCTGGCCCTGAAGCGCCAAGGAATACGCCTGAAAGACGCCGCCAGAGAGGTTGCCGAACACACCGGGCTATCCAAAAACGAATTATATGCTGCCGCTCTGGAGCAGTGAAAGTCACCGTTCAAAAGCAAACGTCCCTGTGGGTGTTCCACAGGGACGTTTCTTTTTAGCTTTGAAAACGTGGCAGCGCTTATTCCAGGATCCGCGAAAAATCCGATGCCGTCCGGTCTATACAGAGTCAAAGGCAACCCGGACCCTCCTGCGGCGTACCGATGCATTCCGTGCATCGGCTCTCCTAAAAGCCGAAGCCTTCCAGGAACATCCGTGTCACAGGCTCTTGAGTTCTTTCAAGCACTTGGGGCAGACATTCTTTCCCTTGAAGACAGTGATGTCCTTGGTAGCATCGCAGAAAATACAGCTCGGCTTGTACTTTTTCAGAATGACGGACGAACCCTCCACATAGATTTCCAGTGCATCCTTCTCGGCAATGTCCAGGGTACGGCGCATCTCGATAGGAAGCACGATTCGTCCAAGTTCATCAACCTTTCTCACAATACCGGTAGATTTCACGATCATTCTCCTTTCCCAAATTTCCCCTTTCGGTTATCTCAACATATCACATTTTGCCATAATCAGTCAATTCAAATTGTAAAATTTAAAATTTAATTCATAAATGTCGAAAAAGGAGGAATGGCGCATGGCAATGGCATGGGTCTGGACCGGAATGGTAGTGCTGTCACTGGTATTCGGGCTGCTCACCGGGCATCTGGACGCCGTGGCGAATGCCGCCCTGGAAGGGGCCCGCTCCGCCATTGACTTGAGCATCTCCATGGCGGGGATCCTGTGCCTGTGGAGCGGCGTTATGGAGATTATGAGCGCCTGCGGCCTGTCCGCCTCTCTGGCCCGGGCTTTCCGACCTCTGCTGCGACGTCTGCTGCCCAACGCCTGCCGGGACGAGGAAACTCTGGCAGCCATTTCCGCCAACGTGTCTGCCAACCTGCTGGGGCTGGGCAACGCCGCCACACCGCTGGGCATCCGTGCCGCTCAGCGAATGGCCCGGGGCTGCGGCGGCGTGGCCAGCGATGAGCTGTGCCTGCTGGTGGTGCTGAACACCGCCTCCATCCAACTCCTACCCGCCACTGTCGCCTCGGTCCGCTCCGCCGCCGGCTGTCAGACCCCCTTCGACATTCTGCCCGCCGTGTGGCTGGCGTCGGTACTGTCGGTAACGGCGGGCCTGTCTGCCGCGTGGCTTCTGTCCCACAAGGGGGAGCACCGCCTATGAATCTCAGTTCTCTGGTCATCCCCGTCCTGCTGGCCGGAGTCGCAGTATTCGGCATGGGCCGCCGGGTGGACGTATACAGTGCCCTGACCCATGGTGCGGAGGAGGGCCTAACGGTGCTGCTGCGGGTCATTCCCGCCCTGGTGGGGCTTTTGACGGCGGTGAGCATGTTCCGGGCCTCCGGAGCCATGGAATGGCTCTCCGGCCTGTGCGCGCCGGTGCTGGAGCTGGTAGGCATCCCCCCGGAGACCGCTCCGCTCATGCTCATCCGTCCGGTATCCGGCAACGGCGCGCTTGCCGTGGCCAGCGAGCTGATGTCCACCTGCGGCCCGGACAGCTACGAGGGCCGTGTGGCGGCGGTGATGATGGGCAGCACGGAAACTACCTTTTACACCATCGCCGTCTACTTTGGCTCCGCCGGCATCCGCAAGACCCGCCATGCCATCCCCGCCGCCCTGGTGGCCGACTTGACGGGCTTTCTGGCTTCCGCCCTGGCGGTACGCATCTTCTTCGGAACATAAAAGCGGGTGGGAGAACTCCCACCCGCTTTTCCTTTGCCTGTCTATTGGTCCACGAAGATATACGGCTC
>CAMAZB010000075.1 GCA_945862785.1 uncultured Clostridia bacterium
CGAGCCTCTCGGATGAGACTCGCTATCTTTCTTCAGGCTGTTTTTTTACAGCCCCCTTTTTAGCAGGAGAGAGCATGCATGCCATTGAAACACAGATGATATACACGCGCAGATAAAGGAAAACACGGAAGAAAGATTGCACTTCTATTTTCTCCATGTTATAATATATCGATTTAATTGCCGCTGATAGGATCATTTTGAGCGGCAGAGAACAGCGAGGTGCTAATTGTGGAAAACGAGATTCGGAAAAAGAGAATCTTCAGCGGAATCCAGCCCAGCGGTGAGTTGACCCTGGGATCTTATATGGGCGCGATCAAGAGCTGGGTGGACCTGCAGGATGAATATGATTGCATCTATTGCATCGTGGATATGCATGCCATCACCGTTCGCCAGAACCCGGCGGAGCTGCGCCGCCGGTCCGTGGCACAGCTTGCCCAGTATATTGCCTGCGGCCTGGACCCCCAGAAGAACATCATGTTCATTCAAAGCCATGTGCCCCAGCACGCGGAGCTGGCCTGGATCCTGGGCTGCTATACGCAGTTCGGCGAGCTGAGCCGCATGACCCAGTTCAAGCAAAAGTCCCAGCAGCACGCGGACAACATCACCGCGGGCCTGTTTACTTATCCGGTGCTGATGGCGGCGGATATCCTGCTGTATCAGGCGGACCTGGTGCCGGTGGGTGCTGATCAGAAGCAGCATGTGGAGCTGACCCGGGATATTGCCCAGCGGTTCAACGGTGTGTACAGCGACACGTTCACTCTGCCGGAGCCCTTTATCCCCAAGATGGGCGCCCGGGTCATGAGTCTGGGCAACCCCGCCAACAAGATGAGCAAGTCCGATCCGGACGGCTGCGTCTACCTGATGGATAAGCCGGAGGACATCCGGCGGAAGTTCAAACGGGCCGTGACCGACAGCGAGACCGCCGTGAAGTTCGACAAGGAGAACAAGCCCGGCGTTTCCAATCTGCTGACCATCTACTGCGCCGCTACCGGCAAGACCATGGAAGAGGCCGAGGCGGATTTCGCCGGTCAGGGCTACGGCGTGTTCAAGCCCGCCGTGGCGGACGCCGTGGTGGAGCTGCTGCGTCCCATCCGGGAGGAGTCCGAGCGGCTGATCGCCGATAAGGCGTATCTGGAGGGAATCTACCGGGAGGGCGCCCAGCATGCCCAGTATCTGGCCAACAAGACACTGGCGAAGGTGCAGAGGAAGATCGGCTTTGCCGCCCGCTGATGGAGGAACGAGATGGTATTCGATAATCAGCTGATCGCCTATGTGGTACTGGCGCTGCTGGTGGCGCTGGTAGTCAGCTTTCTGATGACGCCGGTGGTCAAGACTTTTGCTTACAAGGTGGGCGCCATTGATGTGCCCAAGGATGCCCGGCGGATGCACAAGATCCCCATTCCCCGGCTGGGCGGCCTGGCGATCTTCATTGGCTTTATCGTCAGCATCCTGCTGTTTGTCAAGATCACCCCGGAGATGCAGAGCATCCTGTTGGGCGCCGTCATCATCGTGGTGCTGGGCGTCGTGGACGACATTATGGCCCTGCCGGCGCTGCTGAAATTCGTGGTGCAGATCGTGGCGGCTCTGATCCCCGCTCTTAACGGGGTGCAGATCATTGCGTTCTCCAACCCCAATATTTTCTCCGATAACATTTACTGGGTATTGGGGAATCTGTCCATTCCCTTTACGGTGCTGTGGATCGTGGCCATCACCAACTCCGTGAATCTGATCGACGGACTGGACGGTCTGGCCAACGGCGTCTCCGCCATTTCCGCCACCACCATGCTGGTCATTGCCCTGGTGGGCGGACAGACTCAGGTGGCCATCGTCCTGGCGGCACTGGTGGGCGGCTGCGTGGGCTTCATGCCCTATAACATGAATCCCGCCAAGATGTTCATGGGCGATACCGGAGCCACGTTCCTGGGGTACATCCTGGCCACCATGTCCATTCAGGGCCTGTTCAAGTACTACGCGGTCATTTCCTTTGTGGTGCCGTTCCTGATCCTGGGCCTGCCCATCTTCGACACGGCCTTCGCCTTCATCCGGCGCATCGCCCACGGACAGAGCCCCATGCACGCCGACCGGAGCCACATCCACCACCGACTCATCGACATGGGACTGAACCAGAAGCAGGCGGTGGCGACCCTGTATGTCATCTCCGCCATCCTGGGCCTTTCCGCAGTGGTACTGACCACCGGCGGCGAACAGAAAGCCATGCTGCTGTTCCTGACACTCTGCATCGTGGGAGTGGTGGCCGCCCGGGTGGTATTCCCCAGGGAGGTTCGGGAGGAACTCCATGAGGAACTGGAAGAATTGAAGGAACACGGCCATCACACCGAAGAGAAAAAGGACGGAGAAGCATAATGGACAAGCTGCGTATCATGAGCGTCTTCGGCACCCGGCCGGAGGCCATCAAAATGTGTCCCCTGGTAAAAGAACTGGCTTCCCGGCCGGAGATTGAGAGCCTTTGCTGCGTGACTGCCCAGCACCGCCAGATGCTGGACAGTGTGCTGGAAGTCTTTGACCTGAAGCCGGACTGGGACCTGGATATCATGACTCCCCGCCAAACCCTGTCCACCATTACCAGCAAGTGCCTGCTGGGCATGGACGAGGCCATTGACGCCCTGAAGCCGGATATGATCCTGGTCCACGGCGATACCTCCACCACCTTTGCCGGGGCGCTGTCGGCCTTTTACCACCAGGTCCCCGTGGGCCATGTGGAGGCGGGACTGCGGACCTATGACAAATACTCCCCCTTCCCGGAGGAGATGAACCGCAAGCTGGTCTCCGCCATCGCGGACCTGTATTTCTGCCCCACGGTGAACAACCGGGAGAACCTGGTGAAAGAGGGCATTGCAAACGGACTGTTTATTACCGGAAATACCGTCATCGATGCTTTGAAGACAACGGTACAAAAGGATTATACCTTTACAACGGAGGAACTGAACCACCTGCCCTATGAAGAGAAGAAGATCATCCTGGTGACCTGCCACCGGCGGGAGAATTACGGCGAACCCATGAAGCACATTATGCTGGCGCTGCGGCAGATCGCGGAGCAGCATGAGGACGTGGAGATGGTGTATCCCGTTCACCTCAGTCCGGTGGTCCGGGAGGCGGTGGACAAGTACCTCCGCGGCGCGCCCCGGGTCCATCTCATCGACCCGCTGCCCGCCGACGAGATGCACAACCTCATGGCCCGGTGCTACATGGTCATGACGGACTCCGGCGGCTTGCAGGAGGAGGCGCCCGCCCTGGGCAAGCCCGTCCTGGTGCTGCGCCGGGAGACGGAGCGGCCCGAGGCCGTGGCTGCCGGCACGGTGAAGCTGGCCGGTGTGGTGCAGGATGACATCGTTACCATGGCAGAGCGCCTGATCTGTGACAAGGACGCCTATGCCAGAATGGCCCACGCAGTGAATCCCTACGGCGACGGCAATGCCTGCCGCCGCATCGCGGACGCGATTTTGTGGCATTTTGGCCGGGGAGAGAAACCGGAGGACTATCAGGCCTGACTGTACCGGAAGGAGGGAGGCTGCATGGATAAATGGAAACTGAAATGGCTCACCTGGGGCGTTGTGGTGTTCATGGTGCTGGCAGTGGGCCTGATGCTGAGCAGGACTTTGCGGCGAACCTCCCATATCACTTTGCCGGAATCCGGGCCTTCGTCTGAACAAACTGCCGGGGCGCAGGACGGCGAGGAGGATGCGCTGACTGTGGTAGAGGTCACGCCGGAGACGGTCCAGGCGGCTATTGCTACCCTGGCCCGGCCGGAGAGCTACCGCCGCACCGTCACCGTGGAGCAGTTCTGGAGCGGCGGCTCCGGGTCATACGAGGTAAAGACGGCAGTCAGCGGACCCTGGACACGAATTGACCGCACCATGCCCGACGGCCGGGTGCGCCATACGGCGACCGGCCCGGAAACGGTGTACGTCTGGTACAACAATGAAAAGAACGTCTATTCCGGGCCGGTAGGAGGGATCTCCGCCGATGCGGAGCAGTCCATTCCTACATATGAGGATATTCTGGACCTGCCGGTGGAACAAATTGTCGCCGCCGATTACCGGATGATCTCGGATGTCTGCTGCATCTATGTGGAAACGGCGGAGGACCCTTCCGGGTATGTGCTGCGCTATTGGGTCAGCGTCGATACCGGCTTGCTGGCGGCGGCGGAGAAACTGCAGGAGGGCTCCACCGTATACCGGATGGCCGCCCTGACGGCGGACCAGTCGGAGCTTCCGCAGGACACGTTCCTCCTGCCCGACGGGACATCCGTTCTGCAATAAAGAAGCGGCTGTCAGAAAAATCCCGTTTCGGGAAGCAGAATCTGTTAAAATGAAGAGATCCCTGCAAAAAGTGAGATGTAACTCGCTTTTTGCAGGGATTTTGCTGATTTGACCGATGCTTTATTACAGGATCAGCAGCAGCCCCAGGGCTACCAGCAGCTCCTCGTCAGCGTCCTCCTTGAATAGGAAGAACAGCAGGCCCAGAAGCAGCAGGTCGCCGGTGTCCACCCGGTCCAGATGGAGCTGGTCCAGCAGATGCCGGAGAAAGCCGGTGAGTCCGTCGGTCGTTCGCCCGCCTGTGGGAGGAGAGAATGGCGGCGGTGCTTCCCGATGTGCCTGCTGCTGGTGCGGTTCCTGCCGCGGCCCTGGCTGCTGCTTCGGCCTCGGCGGGGGAGCGTTTCGGTTTTCCTCCTGGGGGATGCGGGTGTATGCGCCATTGTCGTTGCGGACATAACGGTTATACATCCATTATTCCTCCCATCCCGACAGGAATTTCTTTCCCAGGTGGAACAGGCGGGCCAGCTGGAGCGCCCGTTCAATCTTTTCCTGCCGCTCCGGTCTGAGATAAGGGCGCAGAGCCTGAAGCAGCTGCCGGGCATTGCTGTCATTCTGACTCCCCAGCTCCTGGATCAGCGGCAGCAGCTTCGACAGCATCGCCGGATCCATACCGCCGGTCAGGCCGGCGAGGGAGGAGAACGGGTCGCCGCCCGGAGAGGGCGGCGGTGGCGGTGGTGGCGGCTGCTGCTGGACAGGCTGCTGCGGGGCCTGCTGTGGCTGCCCGCCGCCGGAGAGGGACTGGGCCATTTGCATGATCTGGGCCATGGCATCCGGGTTGGACAGCAAACTGTTCAGTTTTTCATCAAATTCCGCCATAGACGCCGACCCCGCTTTCCTCCGTTATTTTTGGATGGCTTTGTTGATGCGCTGTACCAGCTCAGCGCCTCCGGGACTTTGCATGATCTGATTCATCATCTGCACCATTTCCGACGGATCGCCTTTTGCTGCGGATTGGACGGCCCTTTGCAGTCCGGCGCCCCGGTCGTTCTGCGTCAGCATCTGCATCAGGGCCTGCCCGTCCCGGGACTGCATCAATCCTTGGAGCATAGCGGGATTGGCCCGCAGCTGTTCCACCATGCGCACGGTCTTCTCGTCCATAAGTGTCCTCCTTGCGGTCAGAAATCTTTATGCCAGTATATGAAGGGGGACAAAAAAACGTGCCTGCGCAGGGACGCAGGCACGAAAATCACTTCTTTTTTCCTTTGGCGGTATCGCAGTCCTTTGCCAGTGGACAGCCCTCGCACTTGGGATTACGGGCGGTACAGGTGTCCCGCCCGAAAAGGACCATCCGGTGGCAGAAGTCGCTGGACTCCTTGGGCGGGATGCACTGGCGCAGCTGCCGCTCCACCTGGAGGGGGTCCTTGGAACCGTCGGTAATGCCCAGGCGGCCGGTGATGCGGATGCAGTGGGTGTCGCAGACGTAGCCATCCTGACCGAAGATGTCGCCCAGGATAAGGTTGGCGGTCTTGCGGCCCACACCGGGGAGGGCAGTCAGCTCCTCCATCGTTCCGGGAACCTTGCCGCCGTGCTTTTCCAGAAGCTGCTGGGCGCAGGCCACCAGGTCCCGGGCCTTGCCGTTGAAAAAGCCGCAGGAGTGGATGTACTCGCCCACCTCCTTCGGGTCGGCCTCCGCGAAGCTCTCCAGGGTGGGAAAGCGCTCAAACAGGGCGGGGGTTACCTTGTTTACCCGCTCGTCGGTGCACTGGGCGGAGAGGCGCACGGCGAACAGCAGCTCATAGTCCTTTTCGTATTGCAAAGAGCACAGGGCGTCGGGATAGATGCCCTTCAATGTTTCGATAATGCGCTTGATGGCGGCTTTGGAACTCACGGTCATCACCTCTTGCCCACAGGATACCATAAATTTCGGCAAAAGGCCAGGAAAAAAACATGGTAATTCGAACAAAAGTATGATAAAATATGAGGTCAGATATTTGGGAAGGGAGGGACCGCCATGCAGCGTCCCCTGGCGGATGAGATCCGCCCCAAAAGCTTGGATGAGGTGGTGGGTCAGCGTCATCTGCTGGCGCCCGGCGCAGTGCTGCGCCGCCTGATCGAAAAGGGCACCGACGCCAATATGGTGTTCTACGGTCCCTCCGGTACCGGAAAGACCACCATCGCCAATATTATTGCGGAAAAGACCAATAAGACTCTGTACCGGCTGAACGCCACCACGGCGTCCCTCCAGGACATCAAGGACATTATTGCCGATGTAGGAACGCTGATGGCGCCCGGCGGGGTGCTGCTGTACCTGGATGAGATCCAGTACTTCAACAAAAAGCAGCAGCAGAGCCTGCTGGAATTCATGGAGAACGGCAAGCTGACGTTGATCGCCTCCACCACAGAGAACCCGTATTTTTACGTGTACAGCGCGCTGCTGTCCCGCAGCACCGTGTTCGAGTTCAAGGCTGTCCCGGCGGAGGAGACGGAGCCTGCCGTCCTCCGGGCGCTGAACATTGAGAAGGAGCGCAGCCCCCTGCCGCTGGAGTGGGAGGAGGGTGTGCCCATGCAGATCGCCACCGCCTGCGGCGGCGACGTGCGGAAGGCCATCAATGCCGTGGAGCTGCTGTGCCAGGCGGCAGAGGTCAAAAAGGGCAAGCTGCGGCTGACGCTGGAAGAGGCGTCCCAGATTGCCCAGCGCAGCGCCATGCGCTACGACCGGGACGGTGACGCCCACTACGATATCCTCTCCGCCCTTCAAAAGTCCATCCGGGGCAGCGACCCCGACGCGGCGGTCCACTACCTGGGCCGCCTGCTGGAGGCGGGAGACCTGCTGTCTCCCTGCCGCCGTCTGCTGGTGATCGCCGCGGAGGATGTGGGACTGGCTTATCCCATGGCCATTGCCATTACCAAGGCCTGCGTGGATTCGGCTTTGCAGGTGGGGCTGCCGGAGGCCCGGCTGCCCCTGGCGGAGGCTGCCATCCTGCTGGCCACGGCGCCGAAGTCCAACACCGCCCATAACGCCATTATTGCCGCCATGGACGACCTGAAAAAAGGCAAGAGCGGCGATATTCCCCGGTGCCTGCAAAACGTCCACGCCGATACCACCGGCTTTGACAACCAGCAGCACTACCTGTATCCCCATGAGTTCCCCAACCGCTGGGTGGAGCAGCAGTATCTGCCGGATGTCCTGAAGGACGCAAAATACTACGAGTGGGGCGACAACAAAACGGAGCAGGCCGCCAAGGCCTACTGGGAGAAAATCAAGGGGAGAGCGCTGTAAAATCCGTTTCAATGACCGCTTTTTCGCAGCCCGGCGGAGAGTAGACCCAGTGGGACAGTACCCCATCGGTGATTTGATAGCGAATGGGGTCCGGCGCTGCCAGAGGAGGCAGCTTTTCGATAACCTGGAGCTTGACTTTCATGCGCTCCGGGCGGATACTCTTGATATAGACAGAAACAGGGTCCCCCGGGACCAGGCCGTCCCGGGAATCTGCCAGACCCGACAGGTTGGGCGCCAGCTCAATAAAGCTGCCGTATTCCTGCACACTGCGGACGATCCCCCGCACGGTTTCGCCGGGTGTGAAGCGGCTGGCATTCTCTATCCAGGTGCCCAGCAGCTCCCGGTGGGTCATGGTGACGCGGCGGCGCTCGCGGTCGATGGCACGCACTGCCGCCAGGATCTTCTGTCCCTCCCGGAACCGTTCCTTGGGGTGGGAGATGCGGGAGACCGAGATGTGCTCAATGGGCAGTATGGCGACGATACCGCAGCCGATGTCCAGAAAAGCGCCGAAGGGCTCCAGCCGAATGACCCGGCAGCTAAGCACACTTCCCGGGACCAGGTGCGCCAGGAAGAAAGCCATGGCCTTTTCCTGGGCCTCCCGGCGGCTCAACAGGGCCACAGGGGCACCTTTGGCGTCGGCGGAGATGCTTTTTACTGTAAAGCAAGTTTGCTTGCCAACTCTTGATAATACGGAGATATCCCGGCCTGCACCGCTGATCCAGGGCGCTACGGCCTCCTGGCGGGGCATTCGCCCCTCTACACTGCCGAGAGAGAAAAACAGCGTGCGGTCGGTACCGCAGCGGCTGACGGCGGCTTCTAAAATATCGCCGCTTTCCACGGCGTCTCTCAGGGCGGACAGGGAACAGTCGGACGGGGGGCGCAGGCCCTCCGGAGGAAAGAACAGATTTTCCGGCATTATTGATCGCATCCTATTCTGCCGCCTTCGGCGGCCTTGATAGAATACTATATGCACAGAAACAGACTGGATTGACAGGAGGAGCGTATGGACCTGCATCTGCACGATAAGGTTGAGTTAAAAAAAGCCCATCCCTGCGGCAGCACCCGGTGGGAGATCCTGCGGGTGGGCATGGATATCAAACTGCGGTGCCTGGGCTGCGGGCATGAACTGATGGTGCCCCGCAGCAAGGCGGAAAAGAGCATCCGCAGGATTTTGACGGAGGAGGAGTCGAAGTGAACAAGAAAAGTACCCGGATCGTCGCGCTGGCGCTGGTCGTGGTCATGATTCTGGCCCTGGTGGCGTCGATGCTCATGCCCTATATCTGATATGTGAAATGAATGGACGGCCATGCGCCGTCCATTTCCTTTTTGCGACGGTATTTACGAACGGCCTGCCCTATAATAATGTCTACTGAATAAACCGCTTTGCGGTTTATTCGCACGGCGGTAGCCGCGCAATTCCATAAAAACGGCTCAGAGAGGCCACTTTTATGGAATTCAGCCATTGTTACAATGCGTATTTCCACTGGTGC
>CAMAZB010000076.1 GCA_945862785.1 uncultured Clostridia bacterium
ATGAGCGGCTCCGGACCAACGGTATTTGGAGTTTTTGCAGAGCAGGAGACCGCCCGGAGAGCAGCGGAGGTGCTGAAAGAGACGTATCAACAGACCTATTTGGCGATGCCGGTTAAAAAATTCTGAAAAATGGTATAAATTACGGCGGTTTTGTCCATCATTTTTTCAAAGGCCAAAGAGCCTACATAGAAAAAGGATGGAAATGATATGAAAACTGCAGTAAAGCAACATGTATATCAACTGCGGACTGTTGAAATCGCGCTGATGGTCGGACTTGCGATCTTCCTGGGCTCCGGAGTGCTGGCCTTACGGACGCAGGATGAACTGGCTGACAAGGTCGTGCGGCTCCACGTACTGGCAAATTCAGATTCCGAGGAGGACCAGGCGTTAAAACTCAAGGTGCGGGACGTTGTTCTGGAACGGGCCACCGCCATTCTGAAGCAGTCCGCCGACCGCAGGGAGGCGGAGAGCTGTCTGCGGGGTGAGCTGCTGGAGCTGGAGCGCATCGCGGCGGAGGAGATCGCCGCCGAAGAGTATAATTACCCGGTGACAGTGGAACTGGAAAACTCGGATTTCCCCACGAAGGAGTACGACGGTTTTACCCTGCCCGCCGGTGAATACCTGGCGCTGCGGGTCATCATTGGTGAGGGACAGGGCCAGAACTGGTGGTGTGTGGTATTCCCACCGCTGTGTACCGCCGCGTCCGCCGATGTGCCTGCGTCTGCACTGGCGGCTGGTTTTTCTGAGGAGGAAGTGAACCTCATCACGGAGGAAAACCAGGGCTATGTCCTGAAATTCAAGGCCGTGGAGTGGTGGGAGACCCTGAAAGAGAAATGGGATTGAGAGAGGGTTGGATATGGGATTGAAAGCGGGCGGCCCGCTGTTTGCGGTGCGGGATATGGAGCGATCCCTGGCTTTTTACCGGGATGTGCTGGGCCTGGAAGTGGTCAATGACTTCGGCGCCAATGTGGTGCTGACGGGCGGACTGTCCCTCCAGACGCTGGAGACCTGGGTGGAGTTCCTGGACAAGCTGCCGGACGATATCCGCTTTGGTGGGAATGACGCCGAGATGTACTATGTGGCTGAGGATTTCGACGCTTTTCTGGATATCCTGAAAGACCACCCGGAGGCAAAGCTGGTTCGCCCGCTTGTGGAGCATCGCTGGGGCCAGCGGGCCGTGCGGCTGTATGACCCGGACGGGCACATCATCGAGGTGGGCGAAAGCCTGAACAAGGTGGCAAAGCGGTTCCGGGACGGTGGCCTGAACGAGGAGGGCGTGGCCCGTAGAATGGACATCAGCCTGGAATACGCCAGAGAATTGCTGAAATAAATGTGAAACCGCCGTTGGAACATCTCCAACGGCGGTTTTTCAGCGCTTCAGGTACATTTCAATATCAAAATCCAACAGCTTGGTGTCCCGTTTCAGGTACAGGGGATGGTGGGGATGACCGGATTTCAGGAGAGGACCGGCGGTGTACCACCGGGCACTCGCAGCCTGACCGTCGGCAGCGAAATCCCGCATACAGTCCATGAGATAGTTCCGCTTTTCGATGATGTTCCCCCAGGCAGCCCAAACCGCCGGTTGCTCCGACAGGGAGAGCAGGTAACGGAAGGCCTTACGGTTTTCGGCGTGCAGGGCAGGATTCAGGTGCGGCTCCATGTCATCGGGGCGGGTGGCACGCTGGGCGTAGACGTTGAACATCAGAAAGCTGTCGTATCCGTTGGCCAGAGCAATGCGCTGGGCGGACTGCAGGGTGGGGTCCAAGGCGTCCGGCGCGGCGGTGGAGGGGTTGATGCCCACGCAGATGAGAGGCTTTTCACCCCGGGTACCCAGGATGTAACGGTATTCGGAATAGGTGTTGGGGACATACAGCCAGCGGCTGACATCGTAGTCCGGAGAGGGCCGGAGAGCGGCCTCCAGGGCCGGGTCAAACAGCTCCAGCGTTAGTGTATCGGTAGTCCCCTGGGGAATATGGGGCATGGCGGTGCCTCCTTTTTTAACGTTTTTTTCAGAATAGCATACGGAATGAAAAAAGGCAACCGGGGCTGTTAATGGGACAGGAACTGTGGTATCATAACAGTCAGGAAAACAAAAAGGAGAACGCCTATGCTGACAGTTTTGATGGGCCGGGCCAAAACGGGAAAATCGGATACGGTGCTGCGCCGCATCGCGGAGCTGGGAGATTCAGGTCAGCAGATCTTGCTGGTGCCGGAGCACGCCTCCCATCAGGCGGAGGTGGACCTGTGCCGGGCCTGCGGTCCCACCGCCAGCCGCCATGCGGAGGTTTTGAGCTTCCGGCGGCTCAGCGACCGGGTACTGGCCATCACCGGCGGCATCGCCCAGGTGACACTGGACGCCGGCGGCAAGCTACTGACGCTGCAAAAGGCGCTGATGGAGGTCATGCCCTCCCTGACAGTCTACCGCCGGCCCTCCCAGAAGTCGGCATTTTTACAGCAGCTCCTGGACCTGTTCGACGAGCTGCGGTGTTATGAGGTCTCGCCGGAGAATCTGTACACCCAGGCCCAGGATATCACGGGAGCGACCCATGACAAGCTCTGTGACCTGAGTTTGCTGTACGGCGCTTATGAGGCTCGTCTGCGGCAGCCTGGCATGGACGCCCGGGATCGGATGACGAAGCTGTGCGACAGTTTGGAGGACTCCGGATACGCCTGCGGCAAGGATATTTTTATTGACGGCTTTACCTATTTCAACGCCCAGGAGCGGCGGGCGCTGTCTGTCCTTCTGCGGCAGGCCAGGTCTGTCACTGTGACGCTGCTGGGAGAGCCGAATAGCCGGGAGGAAATTTTCGAGGCGTCTCTCAAAACCTTGGGGCAGTTGCGCCGCGTGGCGGAGCAGGAGCGGCGCCAGGTGGAGATCCAGGTGTTGAAGCGTCGGGATGACACCGCCCTGGGCCATGTGGAGCGGTATTTCTTCGGCGACAATGTGCCCTTTGAGGAGGACAGCAGTGCCGTCCGCATCCGTGAGGCGGACAACGTGTTCTCTGAAGTGGAGCAGACCGCGGCGGACATTCTGCGGCTGGTGTCGGCAGGGAAGTGCCGCTACCGAGACATCACCGTGGCGGCCCGGAACATGGGGGACTACGAGGGCGTCATCGAGACGGTGTTTGAGCGGTATGGAATTCCGGCCTATCTGAGCCGCCGCAGCGATATTCTGGAAAAGCCGGTGCTGAGTCTGCTCACCGGCGTATTGGCGGCTATTGGCAACGGGTATGAATACGAGGATATGTTCCGCTGGCTGAAAACCGGACTGGCGGGACTGACAGCGGCGGAGTGCGACGAGTTGGAAAACTACGTCCTGAAATGGGAAGTCCACGGGCAGATGTGGCTCCGGGATGTGGACTGGACGGAAAACCCGGAGGGCTACGGAGCTCCCTGGAACGAGGAGCGGCAGGCCCGATTGGACCGGGTCAATGAACTGCGCCGCCGAGTGAGAGAACCGCTGTTGGCGCTTGCGGAAGGGATAAAAGCCAGAGAAACTGCGGGGGAGAAGGTAGATTCCCTTTATAGCTTTATGGAGACGCTGGGCCTTCAGGATGCCCTGGAGAGCCAGATGAAGGCTCAGGCGGAAGCCGGGCGGCTCCAGGACGCGGAGGAGACAGCCCAGCTCTGGGAGATCCTCTGCGGCGTGCTGAACCAGTTCGTGGAGATACTGGGTGACGAACCCATGAGCCTGGACGAGTTTACCCGTCTGTTCCGTCAGGTGGTGACCCAGTACAGCGTGGGCACCATCCCGGTGTCTCTGGACCAGGTGTCCGTCAGCGAAATTACCCGGAACGACCGTCACACGGATAAGTATCTGTTCCTGCTGGGGGCCAACGACCATGTGCTCCCGGACCCGGGGCAGAGCGGCGGTATCCTGAATGATGACGACCGGGACGAACTGGCCCAGCGGGGCATCGAGCTGGCCCCCACGGGGATGGACCGCATGAGCATCGAACTGCAAAACCTCTACGCTGCCCTGGCCCAGCCCACGGACGGGCTGACGGTCAGCTACCCGGTGTCCGATGTATCCGGAGCGGAGTTGCGGCCTGCCTTTGTCATCGACCGCCTGCGGAGCCTGTTTCCGGCGGTAAGAGTTGAAAAAGAAAGCAATGACAAGTCGTATCGATTAACAGCAACCATCCCCGCGCTGGAGGCAGCGGGACAGCGGCCTCAGGGGGCGCTGTGGCGGTATTTCGCGGAAAATCCCCAGTTTGCGGACCGCTTGGCAGCCATGGAGCGGGCATCTTCCATCAAGCGGGGCAGTCTGTCCCGGAGCGCTGTCCGGGCACTGTACGGTGATAGGGTGTCCATGTCCGCCTCCCGGCTGGAGCGTATGCGCTCCTGCCACTTCGCCTACTTCATGGAGTACGGCTTGAAGGCGAAGCCCCGGACCCCGGCTGCCTTTGACGCGCCGCAGATCGGCACTTTCCTCCACTTCCTGCTGGAAAACGTCACCCGGAATGTGCTGGGCATGGGAGGCTTCGCGGCGGTGGATGACGAGGAGCTGCATAAGCTGGTCCGGAACTACATTGACCTGTATGTGGAGAAGGAACTGCACAATTTCCGGGAGCGAAACACCCGGTTTAAGTATCTCTTTGCCCGTCTGCGGAACACGGCCTATGCCGTCATCGACCAGGTGGCAGAGGAACTGCGGCATTCGGACTTTATCCCCCTGGAATTTGAGTTGTCCTTCGGCGACAACGGCACGTTGCCCGCTGTGGTGGTATCTGAGCCGGACGCTGAGCTGCGAGTCGGCGGCAAGGTGGACCGGGTGGACGGTTGGGTAAAGGACGGCAAGCTGTATCTGCGGGTGGTGGACTACAAGTCTGGCAAAAAGGCCTTCGACCTGTCGGCGGTGAAGATGGGGCTGGATATCCAGATGCTCCTCTATCTGTTCACCCTGCAAAAAGAGGGAAAGGCCCACTTTGGCCATGAGATCGAACCGGCTGGCGTGCTGTATCTGCCCGCCCGGGACGAGATTTTGAGCATGGAACGGAATATCCCGCCGGAAAAGCTGGCCAGCGAGCGGCAGAAGCAGCTGAAGCGCTCCGGGCTGCTGCTGGCGGAACCAGCGGTGCTGGAGGCCATGGAGCACGACTCTCTGCGGGAGCCCCACTACCTGCCTCTGCGGGTGAGCCGGGACGGCAGCCTGTCCGGCAGCATTGCATCGGCGGCCCAACTGGGCAAGCTGGGGAAGTATGTGGAGAAGCTGCTGCACCAGATCGCTGCCGAGGTACGGCAGGGCAACATCGACGCCGATCCCTGCTGCCACAGTGAGGACGACAGCTTCTGTCAATACTGCGACTGGGCCGATGCCTGCCACTTCCAGGACGGGCGGGACGGCGACCACCTGCACTACATCCTGCCGGTGAAGCCGGAAGAATTCTGGAGAATGCTGGACGCGGAGGAAAACTGAGATGGCAAAATTGACATTGACTCCCCAGCAGCAGGCCGTGGTGGAGAACCGGGGCGGCAGCCTGCTGGTGTCCGCCGCCGCTGGCTCCGGTAAGACGAAGGTGCTGGTGGAGCGGCTGTTCCGCTATGTGACGGAAGAGCACTGCAATGTAGACAATTTCCTGATCATCACTTACACGAAGGCCGCCGCCGCGGAGCTGCGGAGCAAGATTGCCTCGGAGCTTTCCAAACATTTGGCGGAGACGCCTAACGACCAGCACTTGAAGCGGCAGCTTCTTCGGGTGTATCAGGCGGACATCAAGACGGTGGACGCCTTCTGCACGGCACTGCTGCGGGAAAATACCCACCTGCTGGCCCAGGAGGGGGACCGCCACGCCCTGACGCCGGACTTTCGGGTACTGGATGACAGCGAGGCACAGCTGGTGCGCCAACGAGTGCTGAACCGGACGCTGGAGGAGTTTTACGACACCCTGGACGCGGGGAAGGAGCAGCTTGCGGACACCCTGGGCGCGGGCCGGGATGACCGGGCACTGGAGGAATTGGTGCTGGAGCTGTACGACAAGCTGCAGAGCCATGCGTATCCCGCCAAATGGCTGTCGGAAAACCGGAAGACCTGGGAGGAACTGGACGGCGAGTTTGACGACACGCCCTATGCCCGGGAGTTGCTGGACATGGTGCGTCGGCAGGCAGCCCACTGGGCGGCGCTGCTGCGGCAGGGCGCGGGACGGACAGACGGCGACGCGGCGCTGTCCGCCGGATACGGCAGTAAATTTCTGGCGGCCGCTCAGGGTTTCCTGGAGCTGAGCGAAAGTGCCGACTGGGAAACCGCCCGGCATCGTGAAACGATGATCGAATTTCCCAAGCTGACCACGCCCAGAGGACGGAAGGACGACCCGGCGGTGACGGCGCTGAAGCAGATCTGGGACGGCGCCAAGGCCGCTATGAAGAAGCTGGACGGCATACTGGACATCAGCGGGGAGGAGGCCATGGAGGACCTGCGGGCGGTGGCCCCGGCCATGGTGGCTCTGCTGGACCTGACGGTGGACTTTGGAGAGGCCTACCGGGTGGAAAAGCTGCGTCTGAACGCCGCCGACTTCTCTGACCAGGAGCATCTGGCGCTGCGGCTACTGGTGGCGGAGGACGGCTCCCCCACGGAGCTTGGCACCCAGGTGGCGGCCCGGTATCAGGAAATTCTGGTGGACGAGTACCAGGACACCAACGAGGTCCAAAACGCCATCTTCCTGGCGGTGAGTAAGCACGGGCAGAACATCTTTACCGTGGGTGACGTGAAGCAGAGCATCTACCGCTTTCGGCTGGCGGACCCCACGATTTTCCTGGGAAAATACAACCGTTTCAAGTCTTATGAGGATGCGGAGGACGGCGAGGAGAGGAAAATTCTGCTGTCCAAAAACTTCCGATCCCGGAAGGAGATTCTGGACGCTGCGAATTTTGTTTTTGAGAATATTCTCTCTGTGGAGATGGGTGAGATGGCCTACGGCGACGACGAGGCCCTCCACTTTGGCGCGGAATACTACCCGGAGCGCCATGACTGTGACACGGAATTCCACATGATTTCCGCCCAACGGAAGTCGGCGGACAACGACCATCCGGTGAAAAAGCTGACGGCGGAGGCCCGGTTTGTGGCCCAGCGTATCCGACAGCTTTTGGACAAGGGGTATCCTGTTACCGACGGTGACGGCACTTTGCGCCCCTGCCGGCCAGAGGACATCGTGATTCTGATGCGGTCTCCCGGCAGCCGGACGGCGGCCTTTTCCGAGGCCCTGGCGGAGCGGGACATTCCCTGCTCCTTTGAGGAGAGCGGGAACTTCTTCCACACCATGGAGATCTCTGTCATGCTGGCGCTGCTGGAGCTGGTGGACAATCCCCGGCAGGATGTGCCGCTGATCTCTGTCTTGCGCTCTCCGGTGTTCGGCTTTACGCCGGACAGGCTGGCGGAAATGCGGGGGAAGACCCCGGCTGGCGATTTTTACGACGCGGTGGAGGCCGACGGCGGGGAGGACTGCCGCCGTTTCCTGGAAACGCTGGAGGAATTGCGTTTGGCGGCCCGGGACATGAGCGTCCACCGTCTGGTGTGGCACATTTACAACAAGCTGAATATTCTGGGCATTTTCGGCGCTATGGACAGCGGCGGGGAGCGGAAGGAGAATTTGATCACCCTCAGCAGTTACGCAGAGAAATTCGAGAGCAACGGCTACAAGGGGCTGTTCGCCTTTGTGACGCAGCTACGGCGGCTGCTGGACGCAGGGCAGGAGCCTGCCATCAAGGGCGGCGCGGCGGTGAACGGCGTGCGGCTCATGAGCATCCACAAGTCCAAGGGACTGGAATTCCCCATCGTCATCCTGGCGGACCTGGATCACGCTTTTTCACGGCAGGACTTCGACACGGCGGTGCTGGTGCACCCCGACATGGGCCTGGGGCCCCGGCGGGTGGATTTGAAACGGAAAATCAAATACCCCACGCTGGCGCGGCTGGCAATCGAAGAAAAGCTCCGCCGGGAGAACCTGGCGGAGGAGCAGCGCATCCTGTATGTGGCTATGACCCGGCCCAAGGAGAAGCTGATTCTGGTGGATTCCATGTACAGCGCGGCGGGCCGGCTGCAAAAGCTGGCTTCTATGGCGTCCTGCCCGGTGCTGCCGGAGACGGTGGCCGGGTGCAAGACCTTCGGCGACTGGCTGCTGCTGCCCCTGCTGTGCCGCAGCGAGGCTGCGCCCCTGCGGGCTTACGGTGAAGCGGAAGTGGAGCGGCTGTATGAGGGAGATACCAGTCCTTGGCAAGTATTTCTCCATGACAGTGAGGACTACCGGCAGCGGCCCGGAAAAGCCAGTTTAACATCTGAGAGCGCAGGGGAGGAGCAGCCTTTTGACCCGGCGCTGCTGGAATTTCACTATCCCTACCGTCTGGAAACGGGCCTGCCCGCCAAGGTGACAGCTACCCAGCTCAAGGGACGGACTTTGGATGAGGAGATCGCGGAACATGCGGCCCACACGCCCTACATCCGGCCCCTGTCCCAGCCGAAATTCCGGCAGGAGCGCCATGGCCTGACCCCGGCGGAGCGGGGTACTGCCACCCATCTGGTGCTGCAATACCTGGACTTTTTCGACCGGGACGTGACGGGGCAGGTAGAGCGGCTGCGCCTTGCCGACAAGCTGACGGCGGAACAGGCGGCGGCTGTGGATG
This sequence comes from uncultured Clostridia bacterium, assembly GCA_945862785.1. Taxonomy (GTDB): domain Bacteria; phylum Bacillota; class Clostridia; order Oscillospirales; family Oscillospiraceae; genus Oscillibacter. The sequence continues at coordinate 8,617 of CAMAZB010000076.1, forward strand.
TCCGGGCGCTGGAGCGTTTTCTGGATTCGCCGCTGGCAGAGGAGATCCGTCGGGGTGAAAACGTCCGCCGGGAATACCGATTTACTCTGCTGATGGACGCACGGGCCTACGACCGGGAGGCCAGCGGGGAGGACGCTATTTTGCTTCAGGGCGTGGTGGATTGCTGTTTTGAGACGGAGCAGGGCATCACTGTCGTGGATTTCAAGACGGACCATGTCCGCACGCCGGGAGAAGTGGCGGAGCGGGCGGCCCATTACCGTTCCCAGCTGGAGGCGTACAGCCTGGCACTGGAACGGGTATTGGAAAAGCCGGTGGTCAGGAAGACCCTGTATTTTCTAAACGCCGGGGAAACGGTGGATATTTAATGTCTACTGAACAATAGCCCATTTTTCCGCGGGCATGAAAATAGCCAGCA
>CAMAZB010000077.1 GCA_945862785.1 uncultured Clostridia bacterium
TATCATTTCCGCTTTACCCGGATCTTAAAGCAGTTCCTTCCGGTCACCGTATGTTTTCCCATGCGGCAGGCCGCATGGGAGCCCTTGATTCTATATCCTCGGCAGGCAAAGCCTGCCTGCGGCAAGATTTTGGCTTTTGCCAAAATGCTTGGACGCGCTATGGCGCGAAAAATCCGGTGGTCACTACTTCCGCTTTACCCGGATCTTAAAGCAGTTCCTTCCGGTCACCGTATGTTCCACGGCGATGGAGTACTGGATCTCCATAATGCCGCCACGCTCCGTTAAGTTATGTCGGAGTCGGCCCGTCTGGATATCCACCGACAGCTCGCCGAAGGGCGTTTCGTATAAAGAGGTGTGCTGCCGTCCCTCCTCGAACACCATCTGGGAATTCACCGCGCCGCTGCGGGTCAGGGTGACCCGGGGCCCACACACCTCAAAGGTGGTGGTAGTTCCCTCCATGCCGGTGAGCTCGCTCTCCTCATAAGACAGCACCAGGCCATCCTCCGTCACTTCCAGCGTCCCGTCGGTCATCAGCTCCGTGGCGTCAGGGTCAATATCATCAAAGTACTGCTCGCCCCGAATGGACAGCAGTACAGGCAGCTTCTCACGTTCCATACCGGTCAATGTCGATCCTCCGTGCCGCGTGGCGCAGATCCTCCTGCAGGAACACCGAGGCAATGCGCTCGAAGTCCTCCACCCGGTCACTGACATAAAATTCCGCCTTGCCCCGGCGGCTCTCGTCCGCCCGAAGGCCCTCGGCTTTCAGCATTCGCTTGAGTTCAAAGGCCGATTCCTCTCCCGCTGAGACCAACGTCACTTCCGGCCCCATGACATCGGCGATGATGTCCGTCAGCAGCGGATAGTGGGTACAGCCCAGGATCAGCGTGTCGATCCCCACGGCCTTCAGCGGCTCCAGGTACTCCCTGGCCACCGTTTCGATGACCACGTCTCCCCGGTGGATACGCCCGTTCTCCACCAGCGGGACAAACAGAGGGCAGGGCTTACAGATGACCTCCACCTCCGGATCCAGCCGCCGCAGGGCCGCCTCGTAGGCGCCGGAGCGGACGGAGGCGAGCGTAGCGATCATGCCTACCTTTTTGTTCTTTGTCACCAGCAGCGCCCGCCGGCAGGTGGGTTCCACCACGCCCACGATGGGCAGGTCGTTTTCCGCCTGCAAGGTATCCAACGAGGTGGTGGACACCGTACCGCAGGCAATGAGGATAGCCTTCAGGTCAAAGGACCTGAGAAAGCGCACATCCTGTCTGGCGTATTTCAGCAGAGTCTCCTTGGAGCGGCCCCCGTAGGGCACCCGGGCGGTGTCCCCGAAATAGATGAGGTCCTCCTCAGGCAAAATCTGCCGCAGGGAGCGCACTGCCGTCAGTCCGCCCAGGCCGGAGTCAAATACGCCGATAGGCCGTCCATCCATCGCAGCGCCCCCTTTCCATACTATCCCGGCACAAATCGTACTCGGATTATATATTATACTACGGGAACGTACTTGTAGCAAGACAGATTTTAGTCTTTTTACCCTGTTTTTTGTATAGAATTTTACTCTTTCCTCTGATATAATGGTAGCAATATCTCTATTTGTCCGCCTTAGGAGGTGTGATGTGTGAAAATCGAACTGACAGAACAGCAATTTCGTTATCTGCTGGACCTGGTGTACATAGGAAACTGGGTGATGAACTCCACCCGGGAGGACGACCGCATCAAAGAATATGACCAGGTGGAGAGTCTTGTGTTCTCCCACTGCCTCCAGCACAAGATGAGCAAGCTGGTGGAGCTGTACCATGGAGAGCTGATCCCCTCCCGCGCTTTTGCTGACGGCGGTATCCACGAGGCCATCGAAAGCTATGAGGATGTGGTGTTCTATGAGATCCTGGCGGAGGAGCTGGCCCTCCGGGATATGGACGGCGAACCCCTGACCCGGGAGAACTACGGCGCTCTGATGGATCGCATCGACGCCTATCTCTCCGAATTCGACCAGCACGGAACGGACAACATTTCTGTGGACTTAGATGAATAACCCTCGGAAAAGAAAAGGAGAATAAAATGGCTGAAAAATCAAAGGTCTATTTTTCGGATTTCCGCTGCCCCAGCTGGCGGGAAAATCTGCCCCAGAAGCTGGCCCGTCTTATTATGACCGCCGGCTTCGGCGACATCGACATGGAGGACAAATACGTCGCCATCAAAATGCATTTCGGTGAGCCGGGCAACATGGCCTATCTGCGGCCCAACTGGGCCAAAGTCGTGGTGGATCTGGTAAAGTCCCAGGGCGGCAAGCCCTTCCTGACGGACTGCAACACGCTGTACGTGGGCGGTCGGAAGAACGCTCTGGATCACATTGAGTCCGCCTATGTCAATGGCTTTACCCCTTACTCCACCGGCTGCCACATCATCATCGCCGACGGTTTGAAAGGCACCGACGAGGTGGAGGTCCCCGTAGAGGGCGGCGAGTATGTAAAATCCGCCAAGATCGGCCGGGCGGTGATGGACGCCGATGTGTTCGTCTCCCTAACCCACTTCAAGGGCCATGAACAGGCGGGTATGGGCGGCACGCTGAAAAACATCGGTATGGGCTGCGGCTCCCGGGCGGGCAAAATGGAACAGCACAACTCCGGAAAGCCCTTTGTCAAGCAGAAGAAGTGCGTGGGCTGCCGTGCCTGTGCCAAGATCTGCGCCCACGGCGCGCCCCAGTTCGGTGAGGATGGTAAGGCCACCATCGACACGAATAAGTGTGTAGGCTGCGCCCGGTGCCTGGCCATCTGCCCCAAGGACGCCATCCAGTGCATGTACGATGAGGCGCCGGCCATTCTGAACAAAAAGATCGCCGAGTACTCCAAAGCCGTGGTGGACGGCCGTCCCTGCTTCCATATTTCTCTGGTGATGGACGTATCCCCCAACTGTGACTGCCACAGCGAGAACGATGTGCCCATCGTCCCCAACGTGGGTATGTTCGCCTCTTTCGATCCCGTGGCCCTGGACCAGGCCTGTGCTGACGCGGTGCTGGGCCAGACGGCCATCCCCAACTCCGTGCTGTACGACTCCGAGTGTTTGTGCAACCAGGGTGACTACTTCCAAATGGCCCACCCGGATACCGAGTGGCAGGTCTGCCTGGAGCACGCCGTGAAGCTGGGGCTGGGCTCCCGGGCATACGAGCTGGTCAAAATCTGACCCCTTTCATAAGCTAAAGGACTTCCGAGAATTCGGAAGTCCTTTTCTGTTTCTGTTTTCATCAGGCAAACAGGGCGTTAAAGCTGTTTACCACATCATCTGCACCCTCGCTGAGCGCCACCAGCATGACATAATTGCCGTTGGAGACGATGCGGTTGCCGTTTTTCCAGCCCTCGATGGTCTGGGGATACCAGGCGCCGCCGGGATTCTGGTCATCACCCACCTGGTAGTTGACGCGGGCCTGGAAAATGTCCTTCACCGCCTGGACATCGGCACTGTTCTGCACTTCCACCAGGGCGATCTCGCCCACCGCGGCGGAGATCATGGCGGTATACACGGCACACTGATTGGTCTTGATGGCGGACAGTCCGGGATAGAAGGAGTCCAGCACCTCGCCCTCCGCCTGCATCATAGCGGGCATGTTGTCACCGCTGAACGCAGACTCATAGAAGGCGGTGAGGTCCACGCTCTTGCTTTCAGCGGGATCATCAGCAGGCTTCTCCACCGGCTTTTCAGCGGGAGCAGCAGGCTTCTGGATGGGCTTCTCAGAAGGCTTCTGAGCGGGCTTTTCCACAGGCTTTTCGGTGGGCTGGTTCTCCGCCGGCTTTTCCTCCGGCACAGCCGCGTCAAGTTCCGTGGAGCTGCCGTCGGCGTTCTGGGTCTCGCTGATCTCTTCCTCGCCTTCCGGAGTCTCCTGGGGCTGGTCAACGGTACCATCCACATCTTCGGCAGGAGCGGTCACTTCCTGTTCGGGAGCTCCGGCATCGTCCTTCCCACCGCCGCAGGCGGCCAGGACCGCGGTCATGGACAGGGCCAGCAGCAGGGCAATCAGTCTCTTTTTCATTGCGTATGTTCTCCTCTATTCATTCTTCATGGATGGGCAGGGCCCTTTCTTGTTCTTCTGACGGAACAGTCTGGCAAAAAGTTCCCGGGTTTTCCGTTTTTATGCTGCCGGGATACTCATTTTCACAGCAAAAGAGGGCTGCGAAAATCCCCAGTCCTCTTTTTATGTCGTTTTTTTGATTGCAATTGTATTTTTCGGCTAAAATATTACGTTTTGTATCAGAACGTGACGACCTCCTGGGCAGGCTTCTCGCAGGGGCCGATGGACATGACGTGCATCACCGGGCCCTTACCCTTGTACGCCTCGTGCTTCTCCACCGCCATGCGGGCGGTGACCTCGATCCAATCCCGGTTCTGGTACTGGTTGAGGTTCATGCCCTTGGCGATGAGCCCCAGGAACTGCACATCGTTCTCGCAGCAGACCATGGCGAAGCGGCCGGGGCAGTGGATGCCAGGGTACTTCTGGGAATGGCACATGATGAGCTTCATGTGGACGGTCTTCCCCGCCCAACGGTCCGGGTGGTCCATCACATCCACATACCAGACGCCGAAATCGTCGTCGGGAATGTCGATAACCTCCTGTTCCAGGTCAAAGGGGCAGGTATCGTCGTTGTTGTAGTCCTCACTGGTGCCGTCCTCCATCTCCAGATAGATGTCCGCCCGGCGGTTCACCATGCGGAGGTTCCGCTTCCGTAGGGCGTCCCGCAGCTCCGGGGTGCAGCGGTTGAACACCAGCATATCGGCGTTGGTGATCTTCTCCATCATCAACTGGCCCATGTTCTTGGCGTACATCTCAAAAGTGGACGCCTGGACGAAGGTCATGATCTGGTACAGCACCCAGTTGGCGGGCAGGACTTCCCTGTAAAGGCGTTCCATCTGCCACATACCGTTGTACTCAATGAGGACCTGCTTGGGCTTGTACTGCTTCTCCCACTCCTTCAGCTGAGAGCACTTTAGATCCTCCTCGTCCTCCACGGTGACCACGGTCACGTTGTCCAGGGCTTTGGGATTGTATTCCTCCTCGCCTTCCTCGCAGCAGATCAGCAGGGTCCGGTCCTTGCGGGCGAAGCCATCCTCCAGGATGCCGTTGATAAAATTGGTCTTGCCGCCGTCCAAAAAGCCGGCGACCAGATAAACAGGAATATCAGCCATTGTATCGTTCGTTCCCTTCCCGGTATTAGAGGCCGAACAGCTCGGCCAGCTTGTCCTCTTTCAGTTCCGCGCCGATGACGCACAGGCGGCCGGTGTAATCGGGATGGCCCACCCGGAGGTCGTGCTCCTCGGGCACATAGTCGAACTCGATCCAGGCGCTGTTTTCACCGTTCACAATACCCTTAGCCCGCAGGATCTTACCGTACTCGCCGGAGTCCAGAGCGGTCAGGATGCGCTCAATATCGGCCTGGGTAAACGGCTTGGGCGTCTCCTTACCCCAGGAGGTGAACACCTCGTCGGCGTGGTGATGGTGATGATGGTGGCAGGAACAGTTGGGATCGTCGCATTCGTCTTCATCGTGATGATGCTCATGGTCATGGTCGTGATGATGCTCATGCTCATCCTCGTCATCATCGTGATGGTGATGGCACGCGCAGTCGGGATCGTCGCACTCCTCCTCATCATGGTCATGATGATGGTGCTCCTGCTCCTCGTGGTCATGATGGTGGTGGGCGTGCTCGGCTTCTTCAGCCTCGTGCTCCTCCCGCATCTTCGCCAGCAGCTCGTCGGCCAGGGACACCTTTTCCATAGCTGAGAGAATGATCTTACCGTCCAGATCGTCCCAGGGGGTGGTCAGGATGGCGGCGTCGGGATTCTTCTCCCGCAGCAGGGCAACGGCGGCCTCCAGCTTCTCCTGGGTCAGCTTCTGGGTCCGGGAGAGGATGATGGTTCCGGCGGATTCGATCTGGTTGTTGTAGAACTCGCCAAAGTTCTTCATGTAGACCTTCACCTTGGTGGCATCGGCCACGGTGACAAAGCTGTTCAGCTTCATGTCCGGCACATCGGCCACGGTATTCTCCACCGCCACGATGACGTCGCTGAGCTTGCCTACGCCGGAGGGCTCGATCAGGATGCGGTCGGGGTGGAACTGGGCCTGGACCTCTTTCAGCGCCTTGTTGAAGTCGCCCACCAGAGAGCAGCAGATGCAGCCGGAGGACATCTCGCTGATCTGGACGCCGGATTCCTTCAAAAAGCCGCCGTCGATGCTGATCTCGCCGAACTCATTTTCAATCAGAACCAGCTTCTCACCGGGGAATGCCTCCGCCAGCAGCTTTTTGATGAGGGTCGTTTTGCCCGCGCCCAAAAAGCCGGAGATAATGTCAATTTTCGTCATGGTATCAAGTCCTTTTCACAAAATTTCATGAACAGCACTTATGATACCACGAAAATGGGAAAATGCAACCAAATCATAAAAAATTCACAGCTTTTTCCCAGGCTTTTCCCGGATGGCCCGGCAGGCCTCCCCGCTCATGGCCGTCAGGCACAGCAGGTTGGGCCCGCACATGAGGGCGTTGCAGATGTCAGCAAAGGCAAACACCGTCCCCAGCTCCAGCCCCGCCCCCAGAAAGGCCGCTAAAGCGTATACCACCCGGTACAGCAGCCGCCCCCGGCCTCCGGTCAGGTAGGCGAAAGTCACTTCACCCTGATACTCCCAGCCCACAATGGTGGCAAAAGCGAACAGCACGATGGACAACGACACGAGCCGGGCACCCCAGGGGCCCAGCACCGTCTGAAAGGCCAGAATGGTCAGCGCCGCGCCGTCTACAGGCACCCCTGCACTGTCCACGGTGCCCAGCACCCCGGAGCAGCAGATGGCAAAGCCGGTGACGGTGCAGATGACAATGGTATCGAAGAAGGCGCCCGTCATGCTGATGTACCCCTGCCGCACCGGGTCGGCACGGTCCACCGCCGAGGCCGCGATGCCTGCGGAGCCCAGGCCCGCCTCGTTGGAGAACACGCCCCGGGCCACGCCCCATCGGGCGGCAGTCATCCACCCGGCGGCGCCGCCCACCGCCGCACGGGGCGAAAAGGCACACCGGAATATCTCTGCCACGCTGCCGGGCAGATCTTTCAGATTACCGAAAATCACCGCCAGCCCCGCCGCCAGATAGACGGCGCCCATCACCGGGACCAGGGCGGCGGCCACCTTGGAAATGCTGCGAATGCCGCCTAAGATAATTGCCAGGGCCAGCGCCGCCGTCACGGCCCCCACGGTCCAGACAGGCAGGCCAAAGGCGCTTTCCAGCGCCCCGGCAATGGAGTTGGACTGGGTCATGCTGCCGATGCCCAAGGACGCCCCCACGGCGAACAGGGCGAACACCGCCGCCAGCGTCCCGCCGTTCCGCCGCCCAAAGGCGGCCTCCAGCACGTACATAGGCCCGCCTACCCACTGGCCCTGCGGGTCCCGCCGCCGGTACCGCACCGCCAGAAAACTCTCGGCAAAGATGGTCGCCATTCCGAACAGGGCCGACAGCTCCATCCACACCAGCGCCCCCGGCCCGCCTGCCACCAGCGCCGTGGCGACGCCCACGATGTTTCCGGTGCCGATGCTGGCGGCAAGTGCCGTCATCAGGGCGGAGAAGGGCGACACGCCGTCCTTCCCCGGCTGCCGGGCCTCCCGGCCCAGGGCGGAGCGCAGGGCAAAGCCCAGCCGCCGCCAGGGCAGCAGCCGCATCCGCAGAGTCAGAAACACCCCGGTCCCCAGCAGCAGTGCCAGGGTGCCGGGGCCCCACATCAGTTCATTGACGGCGTTCAGCATCCCTTGTCCCCTCCGTTTTCAGATATGAACAAAGTATGCGGAACCGGGGGCTGAAATGCAAAAGCCGGGGCCGCTGACGCGGCCCCGGCTGGGGAAAACAATCTTTACAGGTTGATCTCGGGCTTTTCCTCGCTGGCCTGGCTCAGCAAAGGCTTCACCTGGGCCAGGAAGGCGTCCACCTGGTCCGGGCAGCGGCCGATGTAGGCGCTGGGCGTCAGGACGGCCTCCATCTCCGTCTCGGTCATGCCAAAGGCGGGCTCAGCTGCCAGACGGTGCAGCAGGTCGCACTTCTCGCCCTCCTTCATCTTCGCCGTGGCGGCCATGGAGCAGGTGCGAATGATCTCATGCAGCTCCTGGCGGTTGCCGCCCCGCTTCACGGCCTCCATCATCAGGTTCTCGGTGGCAATGAAGGGCAGATACTCCCGCACGGTGGCATCCACGACCTTTTCATTCACGTGCAGGCCGTCGGTGACGTTCTGGGCCAGACGCAGGATGGCGTCGGCGCACAGGAAGCCCTCCGGCATGGAGATACGGCGGTTGGCGGAGTCGTCCAGAGTCCGCTCCAGCCACTGAACGGAGGCGGTCATGGGGGCGTTCATGGCGTCGGCCATCAGGTAGCGGCTCAGGG
>CAMAZB010000078.1 GCA_945862785.1 uncultured Clostridia bacterium
TGAGAAAGTTACCGCTATGATCGAAGAGATCAAGGGTCTGACCGTTCTGGAGCTGTCCGAGCTGGTTCACGCTCTGGAGGAAGAGTTTGGCGTTTCCGCTGCCGCTATGGCCGCTCCCGCTGCCGGCGCTGCTGCTCCCGCTGCCGAGGAGAAGACCGAGTTTGACGTTGTCCTGGCTGGCTTCGATGCTGCTGCCAAGATCAAGGTCATCAAGGCTGTCCGTGAGATTACCGGCCAGGGCCTGGCTGAGGCTAAGGCTACCGTCGAGGGTGCTCCTTCCACTCTGAAGGAAGGCATCTCCAAGGACGACGCCGAGGCTCTGAAGAAGCAGCTGGAAGAGGCTGGCGCCAAGGTCGAGATCAAGTAATTTTACTTTCAAATCTCGCGATGTTTCAATGAAGAAAAAGGACCCGGGTTTTTACCCGGGTCCTTTTCTCATCTTTACGGAGTCAGAATGATTTGGATTTGACTCAATTTCGCCGTAAAACTTTTGCCCCTTGGACCAAAAAGAGCATTTTTTCGAACATAACCTCGAGCCAGGCAAATAATACGGCGATCGAAACATAGGTGGCCATGGCAGAAAACGTGTTTTGAATGCTTGGCTGCTGAACTGTCTCTGATTGCGGGCCCTTTCCCATACCGGCTCCGTGACCGCTGCCTTTACTGATGCCGCCTTGCTTCCCGTCTCCAATGTGTTCTAAATCCCCGGGAAGTTCAGCGGAAAATTGCTGATGCCTTTCAGATAATGCGGAGCTTATCTGGAAAGGACCGCTGAGCCATGCTGAGAAATGGCTGAGGGTAAGAGAATAGGCTCCAAAAGTGAGGACCAGCACCAGAAGTGCGCACCCGAATACCTTTCCTGCCCGCTGCGGCAAGGGGAGCCTAGACAGCAGAACGTGATGAAGATACTTCCAATGCAGTCCCAGGTGGATACCAATGAGAATGAGCGCCGCCGCTGCGAAAAAATAATGCCATGGCTTCACAAGATAGGCTTGCTGAATAGACGTGGGGAGAGTTTTGGAGATGAGCAGTCCGGTGCCGATGGTAGCCGTCATAGAGATGAACAGGAGGACATTTACCAGCCAGTTCACTCTGGAACGCAGAGGCAGACCCCGCTGAAAAATTTTTGAGGATACCCCTTTGAACCATTTCCAGTTCAGACCGTTATGGAGCAGAAACAGACCAAACAGAATCAGGCCGCCAATTTCGTGAAAGCGTATACAGATAACTCTCTTTTGGTACATCATAGCCAGCAGCAATAGCATGACGGTATCCAGAAAAATCTTCAATATGGTTTTTCTTGCGCTACGCATATGATCGAGCTCCTATCCAATTTGCTTTGGAGCTTCATTATAAATGAGCTACCTTAAAGCTGCCTGAATTTCAAAACCGGTCTGATTTACATAAATAGGCAGAGCAGGATAGGCAGAAAGATGGCCGGGACCAGGTTCATGACCTTGATTTTTGTCAGACCCAGCATATTCAGACTCAGGGCCACGATCAGCAAAGAACCAACGCAGGTCATCTCTGCGATGACCGCGTCTCCCAGGAGAGGGGAGAGAAAAGCGGCGGCCAGGGAGATGGCGCCTTGATACAGCAATACCGCCACGGCAGAAAAGGCCACGCCGATACCCAGGGATGCGGAAAAGACCACGGAGCTGATGCCGTCCAGCAGGGATTTGGCAAACAGGGTGGAATGGTCGCCGGTAAGGCCGTCCTGTAGGGAGCCCACAATGGCCATGGCGCCTACGCAGAACAGAAGGCTGGCGGTGACAAAGCCGTCGGCAATGGAGGGAGCGTTGCTGTCACCCTTCACCAGATGCTCCGTTTTTTTCTGCACCCAGTCTCCCAGATGGTGCATCCGCTTGTCCAGATCCAGCGGTTCGCCGATGACGGCGCCGATGACCATGGATACTATGGTGATCAGGCTGTTTTGCCCTTTCAGGCTGCCGCTGATGCCCAGGAAAAGGATGCACAGGGCTACGCCCTGCATGATGATGGTTTGCAGCCGTTCTCCCAGGGCGACGCTGTTTGACGGGAGAAAACGGGAAAAATGCCGGGCCAGCCAGGTTAGGAGAAGACCGGCCATAGAGCCGGCCAGGATAGCCAGGACGTTGACGATCGTGCCTGTCAGCATATTGATTCTCTCTCTTTCTGTATGAGATCCCGGACCACAGTGCTGCCCAGCAGCAGCCCTGCCGTGGCGGGGACCCAGGGATTACTGGCCGGGACACTGCGCCGTCCCGGTGGAGGTGCTTCCAACTGAATGGTGGGGACGGGCTCCTCCGGGCTGAAAACGACAGCCTGGTGATGGATGCCCCGGTTCCGCAGTTCCTTCCGCATAACCCGGGCCAGCGGACAGCCGTAAGTCTCGGAGATATCCGCCAAGCGGAGCTGGGTGGGATCCAGTTTGTTGCCGGTGCCCAGAGCCATGATGAGGGGGATATCCAGCCGCCGGGCGGTCTCCGCCAGATCCAGCTTGCAGCTCACCAGGTCGATGGCGTCTACGATATAGTCGTAGCGGCAGCCCTCGGGGAAAAACAGGTCCCGGTGGGCGGCGTCATAAGTGGCCTGCATAGGATGCAGAATAGCCTCTGGATTGATTTCCCGTATGCGGGCGGCCACAGCTTCTGCCTTGGGTTGGCCCACAGTGGAGGTGAGCGCCTCCAGCTGGCGGTTGATATTGGTGACGGACACGGTGTCGCTGTCCACAAGGGTCAGCTCGCCTACCCCGGAGCGGGCCAGACATTCGGCAGTGTAGCTGCCCACACCGCCCAGTCCGAACAGAATGACATGGCTCCGGGACAGCCGCTGCTGGGCCTCCCGGCCCCACAGCATCTTGTTGCGGAGAAAACGCTCGTCCATAGGGGGACCTCCTCGTCAGAAAAGAGCCGGTTTTGAATACTCAAAACCGGCTCTTCTGGGTACTGGTTGGATTTAGCCGACGTACTTCATGCCGGAGTTGTTCTGTTCAATGGAGCTGTCAGCGGTAAAGGCCTGGACCCACTCGGCATAGTCCTGATCCTTCAGAGCGCTGGTGACCTGGGCCTGCCAGTAGGGCAGATCCTGGCCCACGAAGTACATGACATGGTAACCGTAGGTGGTTTCCACGATACCCGTGTCGCCGGGCTGGCGGCTGGCGTCGAAGCACCAGTCATTGAAGGCGTCGACCATCTGGCCCTGATACACCTGGGTATACAGGCCGCCGACATACTTGGAGCCGTCCGCGGAGTTTTCCATAGCCAGAGCGGCAAAGGAATCCTCTGTAGCATCGCCGGCCTGCCACTGGGCCAGGATCTCCTCGGCCTTGGCCTTGGCATCTGCCTTCAGCTGGGCCTGCTCGTCCTCGTAGCCTTCATCGCCCTCGGCCAGCGTGCCGGCAGCGGGCTGGATCAGAATGTGGCGGATATCGATGGTGGGGTATTCCTCCAGAAAACGGTCATGGAACACGGCCACATAATAGGTGGTGCCGCTCTCCAGAACGGCGGTGTCGCCGTCCTTACGATCCTCGTTGAACAGCCAGTCGGTCAGCACATCGCCGGTGTAGGAAACACCGTCGTTGTCAACATAGGTAGCCTTCTCGTTGCCTTCGGCAAGGGTCTCCAGCTTTTCGCCGGCCTGGTAAGCGGCCAGCATGTTGTCAGCGGCGGTCTTGGCAGCAGTCTTAGCGGCTTCCTTCTCTTCGTCAGTGGCCTCCACAGTGTTGCCATCGGCGTCCTTGGTGCTCGCGGCGGCGCCGGTGATGGTGACGGCCTCGTAGGCCACCTTGTCGTAGCTGTTGCGGTCGGCCTCATAGGTCTCCTTCAGCGTGGCCTCATCATAGACCAGGCTGTCGGAATAAGCCTGTGTGTAGGCATCGTACTGCAGCATCCGGTTGAGCTGCTCACCGTAGACCTTCTCGGTCATGGTGGAGCCGAAGATATTGGCCAGGTACTGGGAGACGGAAACGCCGCTGGCGGCAGCAGTGGACTTCAGGCTCTCCATGGAATCCTGGTACTGGGCCTGCACACCGGCGGGATAGGTGAAGCCCTCCTCCTGGGCCTTTTTCAGACCGTTCTGAACGGCGGCCATCTGGTCCAGGGCCTGGTCCACGAAGAAGTCATGCCAGGTTCCGCCAGCCTCGACGCCCAGCATGGCGGCGTCGTTCTCAGACAGCTCCTGCGTCTTGAGGTCGGCATTGGGATTCAGGCTCAGCAGGCCATAGGACATATAGTAGTAATTGTTGCTGTAAAAGTTGCGGTAGGCGTTCTGGTAATAGAAGCTCACTTCAGCGGCAGTGTACTTCTCACCGTCGATCACGGCGGCGGTGGCAGAACGGGGGATGATATTGCTCCGCCAAACAAGGGAAGCCAGGGCTACGACCACGAAGACCGCGGCGATAGCGCCATACAGGACGTTGCTGCGCTTTTCGGACTTGCGCTGCTGCGCTTCGCGGATGGTCTTGGGGTCGGGCTGGCCGACATTCTCCTGACGGAGCTGCTTTTCTCTAGATGCGCTCATTTGTATTCATTCCTCTCAAAATTTCAAGTGCTATGCTGCAATTAACGCACTTTATTATTATACCGAATTTCAGTACGTTGTGCAAGTACTAAAATCATAGGAGCTGTTCCTGAAATCCACCTGAAAAAGCAAAAAAAGACAAGGCCTGCGCCCTGCCGAAAATACGTGCCCCGCGGCGGCCGTGTAGACCTCGTTATAACCTGCACCTTTACGGACAGGTGGGTCGCCTCCAAGTCGCTTTATCGCTTCCAACTTCCAACCGCAGACAGCAGTCGGGAGGCCTGCGAACCACACCTTGATCCGGCATCCCGTATAACGAAATGTGGGTTAAAAAAAGATCTATCACGCACCCCGCAGGGCATTTTTACATCAGCAGAAGATCATTCGCCATCCTCGTCGCTGAACAGTGTCTCCATAAACAGATCGTATACCGTGTCCAGCTCCTCGTCGGAATCCAGCGTGGAGAGGAGGTCCTCCCCGTCCTCGTGGATGACCTTCAGAATCACCAGGCCGTTGTCGGGATCATCCTCCTCACCCTCCGTTTCGGCGGGGAAAAACGCCTGATACATATGGCCGTTGTGCTCCAGAGCGTCCACGAATTCCAGGACGATCTCGTTGCCCTCGTCATCCGTGACAGTGATGAAAGTGGGACCGAAATCTTCACTCATCGGGACATCCTCCTTTCTCTTGATGATGCTATTTTACCCGAAGTTTCCGCCGATTGCAAGAGAAGAAGCGATGAAAAAGATGGAAAGACTGTCGATTTTGCAAGAACAATTCTGACCTGAAAAGAAAAAAATATGCGGATTGGGAACTTTTTTTCGGGAAAATACGACATTTTCAATATTGACAGGAGGTGATACAATAGTACATATTATGGAGTAATGTGGACTTTCGTTCCCGCGGACAAGCCGTGAAAGCGAACGGAGGGCTTGAACAGCCTGACTGAAGGAGGTACCTCATTGGAACAGAGAAGAAGGCCGGAGCAGACGCCGGGCCGTCAGACAAAAAAGAAGAGCGGCGCGGCCGGAAAGATTTTCCGCGTCCTGGGCACGCTGGCACTGATCGGCATTTGCACGGGGTTGATGCTGTTCGGCATTTTTATGAAGTATGTCAACACCACCCTGGCACCATCGCTGGTGGTCAATGCCGATGACTACACCATGGCGCTGAGTTCCTTTATCTATTATGAGGATAAGGAGACCGGCGAATGGAAGGAATGGCAGACGGTCTACGGTGAGGAGAACCGTGTCCTGGCGGAGTACAGCGAGCTGCCGGAAAACCTGCTGAACGCCGCTGTGGCTATCGAGGACGAGCGGTTTTACCAGCATAACGGCGTGGACTGGAAGCGAACCCTGGGCGCGACGCTGAACTTTTTTACCCACGATAAAGATACCTTCGGCGGCTCCACTATTACCCAGCAGGTGCTGAAGAACATGACGAAGGACAACGCCGGCACCGTCAACCGTAAGATCCGAGAGATATTCCGGGCGCTGAAGTTCGAGGAGAACAATACCAAGGAACAGATCCTGACTATGTACCTCAATACCATTTTCCTGGGCAAGGGGTGCTATGGCGTCAAGACGGCGGCGGAGTTTTACTTCGGCAAGGATGTGTCTGAGCTGAGCCTGGCGGAGTGCGCCAGCCTCATTGCCATTACCAATAACCCGTCTTTGTACGGGCCGATGTACGATATTACCTATACCCGCGAGGATGGCACGAAAATCACCCCCCGGGAGTTGAATAAGCAGCGCCAGGAGAATATCCTGACCAAGATGTCCCAGGTTGGGAAGGACGGCAAGGTCGAGGACGGCGCCACCCCCTTTATCACTGAGGAGGAGGCTAAGGCCGCCAAGGCGGAGGTCCTTCAGTTCCGGGATGACGGCACGACCGCCCAGGAACTGGTAGAACGGGCCGTGGGCGGTGTCAAGATCAACAGCTGGTTCGTGGACCAGGTCATTCTGGATGTTTCCGCCGACCTGGCTGAGAAGTATGGTATCTCCGTGGAGGAGGCCCGGCTGAAGATCTACAACAGTGGCTATAATATTTATACCACTTTGGATCCGAAAATCCAGTCCATCGCGGAGTCCGTCTATGGGGACCGGAGTAATCTGGATGTGACCTCCCGCAAGGGCCAGCAGCTCCAATCCGGCATCACCATTATTGATCCCTATACCGGCAATATCGTGGCCACCGTGGGTAAGATCGGGGAAAAGACCGGAAACCTGGACTGGAGTTTTGCCACCACCAGTAAGCGGCAGCCCGGTTCTTCCATTAAGCCCTTGACCTGCTATGCCCCGGCTATCGATGCCGGAGCGGTCACACCGGGCACGGTTTTCGACAACTACCCGGTGCAGCTTTTGAATGATAATCCATGGCCCAAGAACTCCCCTCCGGGGTATACGGGTCTTACCACGGTGGCGGAAGGCTTGCGGCGGTCCATTAACACCATTGCCGTGCAGACTGTGCAGGCGGTAGGCATTCCGGAGTCCTATGCCTTTGCCACCGAAAAACTGAAACTGAGCCTGGTGCCTGATGATATGGGCCTCAGCCCTCTGGGCATGGGCGGCCTGACCCACGGTCTGAACACCGTGGAGATGGCGGCGGCTTACGCCTGCTTTGTCAATCAGGGTATCTACAACGAGCCCCGGACCTACCTGCGAGTGACGAAGCCAGAGAATGACGGTACGGAAACCGTTGTCCTGGAGAACGAGGGCGAGAGCCATGTGGCCATGAAGGAGACCACAGCTTACCTGGTGAATCAGATGCTCAAGACCGTTGTCAATGGCGGCGCGGGCAGCACGGGTACTGCCGCCCGGTTCAATGGAATGACCATCGCCGGTAAGACCGGTACCACCAGCGACAACTATGACCGTTATTTTGTGGGCTATACGCCTTACTATGTGGCGGCGGTCTGGACAGGATATGAACAGCCGGAAAAGATCAGTTACAGTGGTAACCCCGCTATCACCATGTGGAAAAAGGTGATGCAGCAGGTTCATGCGGACTTGCCCAATAAGGATTTCACCAAGCCCTCCAGCGGGCTGGAGACGGTGGAAATCTGTATGGACAGCGGCCTGAAACCAACCGATGCCTGCCGGGCGGACGTCCGCGGGACTTCCCGTATCGTGACTGTGACGGTGGCGGCGGGGACTGCTCCCGCTGAGGAGTGTAATGTCCATGTGTTCCGGGACTACTGCACCGAGGGTAAGTGCCTTGCCACGGAGAGTTGCCCGGCGGCATCCGTGAAGCAGGTGGGCGTCCTGGATTACACGCGCGAAGACTATGGCAAGAACATTAAGGCCGATGATGACCCATATCTGCTGGTCAACATGGAAAAGGCACTGGAACCGACAGCGCCCACTGAGGAAAACCCTATGGGTACGCCCGGCGGCTGCCCCGTGCACAACGGGATGGCTGCGGTGGATCCTGAGGATCCCAACGCGGGCCTGGATCCCAGTGACCCCAACTATATGCCGCCGGATCCCAACGTGCCCGGTGAGGGCCAGTACCCTGTAACGCCTCCCGTGGAGCCTGTGGAGCCCACGACGCCTGTGACACCGCCTGCGGAGCCTGCGGAGCCTGCGGAGCCGACACCCGGAGATCCCGGTGGGGATACCGGGGGCGACTGGTGGAATGACTTGTGGAATAACAGTGGATCCCCAGCGGCATGACGGCAAAATCAATCATGAATCATATAGCACGGCCGCCGGAAGCAAACGCTTCCGGCGGCCGCAGGCTGTCGATAAACCCGGAAATGTAGGAAAACGGGAAGGAAGGGTGTGCGCGG
>CAMAZB010000079.1 GCA_945862785.1 uncultured Clostridia bacterium
CCGTTGCTGTAACGATACATAGCTGTCCTCCAAGTGCAAGGTTTTTGCCTGATTCCTGCGTTTTTCGATACTCTTATTATATCACGAATCAGCCTCAACAGCTTGCACTGCAAGGATTTTTCAATTATTCAGCAGACATTAAAATAGTTCTGGGTATCGTAACCCACCTGCTCGGCGATGCGGGCGATGGGCAGGTCGGTCTCCACCAGCAGGTTCTGGGCCTCGCCGATACGGCGGCGGGTCAGGTACTGCATGGGAGAGTAGCCGCTTGCCTCCTTGAACACATGGGAGAGGTAATAGGGACTGGCGTGAAGGGCATCGCCCAGGTCCTGAAGGGTCAGAGACTCCCGGAAGTGATCACCGATATATTCCGTACCTGTCGGGCCAGCGTACCTGGCTCGGGACTGGCCGGCAATCGCAGCGTGGTGGAGCCTGTGATGGTCAGCGCCCGGTCCAGCAGGGCCAGCATCAGCCGGTGGCAGAAGGCTTCGCAGTCCGGCCGGTCCGTGGTGAGATAGCGGAACATGATGTTGTACAGCGCCCGAAGGTCCGGAAGCTCCGCCCCCATCGGGTGGACGGGAGCCGCATTTTCCGGGATGAGGGCGTTTTCCAGCAGGCCCGGCAGCCGCAGGCCGCCTACGGCGATGCACCAACTGCCGAAGGGGCTGTCACTGAGTTCGTCGTGGACTACGCCGCTGTTGAACACCAGCAGGTCGCCTGCCCGCACCTCATAGGCATTGTCGCCAATGAGGAAGCGGGCGCTGCCCTCGTCGATGAGCAGCGCCTCCACAAAGTCCGGGTGGGCATGGAGCAGGCGGGGGTGTGGCCTACTGCGTGGGAGGCCGGCGGCTGACATACAGCAGCCGGGGCATGGTCTCCGATGTGAAGGCGGGGCGGTGGTTCCGTTTGACAAAGCACTGGAGCCGCAGACCCTGCATAAGCGGTCCTCCCTGGGCCGTCCACCGCGGGACAGCAAGATAATATAAAACGTTCCGGTGGGTCACAACTGCCGCTCAAATCAGGTTGGCAGCCGCTGAAATCCTTGAAAACCAAGCGATTTCAACAAAAAACGGATGCTGTTTTTGTGAAACTGACAACAATAAAATTTTCGAAAACCCGGCAAGATATTCAATGTCTTTGGTGAAAAGACATGGTATCATATAGCCAACATCAAGAAAGAAGGAGGTGCCCCAAATGTTCTACGCTCTGCTTTCCATCGTCGTTCTGGGCGGCGCCATGTATTTCAATCGATAATGCTGGCGTGATTCCAAGGCGGTCCCGAAAGGGACCGCTTTTTTATTTTTCAGCCGCCGATCATCACGCCGATGCTGCCGTGGAGTGCGACGCGGATGAGACCGCAGAGGAACAGGTGAAGGGGATAGTAGACATAAAACAGCCACTTCATGCCCTTCCGGTTTCCCCGCTGGCCGTTGTACCGCTTCAGCAGGGGGATAGTAAGGGCGGTGAAGAGCTGGAGGACGCCGTAGACGGGGTCAATGAAAATGGCGTACACGGCGGCGTAGACCGCCACCCAGCACATCATACCTGTCATCTGCCGCTGGAAGTTGCCCCGGTGCTGACCAATCTCCAGAATCGCCAGCACCGCGATGCAGCTCCAGTCCGCACAGAAGGTCACCACGGAGATGGCGATGACTGCCCAAAATTTCTGCCATTGCTTCAGCCGTTCACTGTCGGCAATGGACAGCGCCACCACACCCCAGAACAGTGGCCAGAGCACACTGGTTTGGTTGAATACAGTGGTCCGGAAGGGGATGAACGGGATACCGAAGGCAAAGTTATAGGCGAAATGGCTGATAACGGCGAACAGCAGGAGCCTGCCGGCGTATTTTTTTCGGTCATGGGTGTGGTAATACCCCTCCGCCACGAAGAACCAGAAGATGGGGGCCGCCATCCTGCCGATGATGTGCAGCAGCAGGATCCACCAGACCTTCGGATAGCCGGGAAACAGGACGGAGGTCACATGGTCGATGGTCATGGCGGCCATGGCAATGACCTTCAACTGGCTGCCGTTCAGGGTTTTCTGTTCCACTGTTTGCACCTTCTCTCTGCCGAAGGGGGGCTGAAATCATCCCGGGCGGTCAGCCGGAGGATGGCCTCCATCTCATCCGGCCCGATCTTCACAAAGCCGCCGAAGGGGAAGCCGTTTGGCTTTTCCGCCCGGTGGGTCACCATGGCGGGGATGTCCTCCTCCCGGCCGCCGATCTCCGCCAGGGTGGTGGGCATTCCCAGGGCGCGGAAGAATTCCCGCAGGCGGGCGATGCCCTCCCTGGCGGTGTTTTCGGGGTGGGCAAAATCCATCTCACAGCCGAACACGTTGACGGCAAAGCGGGCGAAGCGCATGACGTCATGGCTGTACACAAACTCCATCCAGGCGGGCATCACCACAGCCAGGCCCGCGCCGTGGGCGCAGTCGTAGAAGGCGGAAAGCTCATGCTCCATCTGGTGGCTGGCCCAGTCCTGAACCCGGCCCACGCCGCAGGAGTTGTTGTGGGCCAGCATCCCTGCCCACATCAGGTCGGCACGGGGCGCGTAGTCGCCGGGATTTGCCAGGGCCTTGGGGGCGGCCTCCACGATGGTTTTCAGCAGAGCCTCGCACAGCCGGTCCGTCAGGGCCACATCGGGGGTGTTGGAGAAGTACCGCTCGCAGATGTGGGCCAGCATGTCCACGGCGCCGCTGGCAGTCTGGTAGGCGGGGAGGGAGCAGGTGAGTCGGGGGTCCAGCACCGCGAATTTGGGCCGGATGAGGTCGGTCTTGGGGCAGCCCCACTTCAGGTTGCCCCGCTCCTGGGTGATGACGCAGCTGTCGCTGCCCTCGCTGCCCGCGGCGGCGATGGTCAGCACCACGCCCACGGGGAGGGTGCGCTCGATTTTGGCCTTTCCGGTGAAGAAATCCCAGAAGTCGCCATCGTAGCCTGCGCCGAAGCCAATGGCCTTGGCGGTGTCGATGACGCTGCCGCCGCCCAGGGCCAGCAGGAAGTCACAGCGGTTCTGACGGGCCAGCTCGATGCCCTCGCAGACCTTGCCGCTGCGGGGATTGGCCTGGACGCCGGAGAGCTCGGTGAATGGGAGACCTGCCTCCCGCAGAGAGGCGGTGACGGCGTCGTAGGCGCCGTTGCGCTTGACAGAGCCGCCGCCGTAAACCAGCAGGACGCGGGCACCACCGAAGCGGCGGACCAGAGCGCCGGTATTTTTCTCCTCGCCGTCGCCGAAGGCAAAGAAGGTGGGGGAATAGAATGTAAAGTTATTCATGGGGAACCTCCTGAATGGGATGATTGGGGGATAACGGGGACTGCGCCGCGCACGCGGGGCCGGACGGGGGGACGATTTAATATCCCTTCGTGCGGTCCACAAAACCGTTCAGCGGCTTTCCAGCGGCGTAATTTTTCAGATCCTCGCAGAACATGGCTACATTGGTATCACAGGTGTAGCCCAGGGTCATGTTGCCGGAGACATGGGGCGTCAGGATGAGGTTCTTGGCGCTCCACAGGGGATGGTCATGGGGCAGCGGCTCCGGGTCCATCACGTCCAGGGCGGCACCGGCGATGCGGCCCTCGTTCAGGGCCTCGATCAGCGGCTCCTGCTCAATGGCGGTGCCCCGGCCCACGTTGATGATATAGGCATCCTTCGGCAGCAGGGCGATGCGCTCCCGGTTCAGAATGTGGATGGTCTCCGCCGTGCCGGGCAGGGCCATGACCAGAATTTTCGTGTCGGGCAGGACTTTGTCCAGGTCCGCAATGGGATGTACCTCGTCAAAGGCGGGGTGGGGCCTGCCGGAGCGGCTGAGGCCGATGATCTTGGCGGCGCCCATGCCCCGCATCCGGTCCGCCACGTTGACACCGATGTTGCCGGTGCCCAGAATGGTGAACTCGTTGTCCCGGATGGAGCGGATGGGCAGCTGGTTGCTCCAGCTCCGGTTTCGCACCACTTCCTCATATTCCGGCATCCGGCGCAGCAACATCAGGGTGACCATGACTACATGCTCGGCAATGGTGACGCCGTAGACGTTGGAGTTGGTAAGGA
Organism: uncultured Clostridia bacterium; assembly: GCA_945862785.1. Taxonomy (GTDB): domain Bacteria; phylum Bacillota; class Clostridia; order Oscillospirales; family Oscillospiraceae; genus Oscillibacter. Next base: position 4,042 of record CAMAZB010000079.1, read on the forward strand.
TGCAGTCGGGGTTGGCGAAGATGGCCGGGTCCTTGCAGTAGGGATCCACCCCGGCGAAGGAGCAGCAGTACCATTTCAACGTGGCGGGGGCGGCGCGCAGCAGGTCCGGGGAGTGGGCGTAAAGAATTTCGCAGTCCTGTACGCAGGCTTTCGCCTCCTCAAACTGGTCGAGCGTGAAGAAGTGGGGGGCAAAGCCCAGCTCTTCGGCGGTTTTCTGAATTTGGGCTTTGTGGGCGTCTGTCAGAAATTCCTGATAAATGCAGATATTACGGCTCATAAATCAAACCTCCTGTGAGATGGATCGATAGATTTGCTCGGCACAGCGCATTCCGTCTGCCGCGGCGGAGAGGATGCCGCCGGCGTAGCCCGCGCCTTCGCCGCAGGGGTACAGGCCGGGAAGGGAGGACTGGTACGTCTCGTCCCGGGGGATGCGGACGGGGGAGGAGCTGCGGCTCTCCACGGCGGTGAGCACCGCGTCGGGATGGTCGTAGCCCGCCAGCTTCTGGCCCAGAATGGGCAGGGCCTGCTCCAGCGTTTCCGCCACGAAGGGAGGCAGGCACTGGTGGAGGTCCGTCCAGGTGACACCGGGGCGGTAGCTGGGCTTTACCCGGCCCGGGCCCGCGGAGGGGCGGCGGGCCAGGAAGTCCTCCACCCGCTGGGCGGGGGCCAGGTAGCCTCCGCCGCCAAGGGCGTAGGCATCATCCTCCAATTTCCGCTGGAAGGCGATGCCCGCCAACGGACCGTCGCCGCCGAAGTCCTCCGGGGTGACGTTCACCAGCAGGGCGCCGTTGATGTTTTCCTGATCCCGGGCGAACTCGCTCATGCCGTTGGTGACCACCCGACCCTGCTCCGACGCGGCGGCCACCACCTCGCCGCCGGGGCAGACGCAGAAGGAGAAGGCGGAGCGGCCATTGGGGAGGTGGCAGGACAGTTTATAGGTGGACACGGGCAGACCGGGGTGGCCGGCGTACTGCCCGTACTGGGCGGCGTCGCAGTCCGATTGGTGCTGCTCGATGCGGACGCCCACCGCGAAGGGCTTGGCCTCCATGGCCACGCCCCGGGCGTGGAGCATCTCGAAGGTGTCCCGGGCGGAGTGGCCGGGGCACAGCACCAGATGGCGGCAGGGGAGGGAATAGAGGCCGTCCGGACCGGCGACGGTGATGGAAGCCAGGACGCCGTTTTCAATATGCAGGTCGGTGAGCTGACTCTCAAAGCGGATGTCCGCCCCCAGGTCCAGCAGGTCACGCCGCAGGTTTTGCAGGGTGATGTGGAGGTAGTCGGTGCCAACGTGGGGCTTGGCATCGATGAGGATATCCTCCGGCGCGCCATGAGATACCAACGTCTCCAGAATGAAGCGGTGGCGGATGTCCTTCGTTCCGGTGTTCAGCTTTCCGTCGGAAAAAGCCCCGGCGCCGCCCTCACCGAACTGGACGTTGCTGGTGAGGTCCAGCTCTCCAGTGGACCAGAAGCGGTCCACGTCTGCCTTCCGCTGCTCCACGGGACGGCCCCGCTCCAGCAAAATGGGCCGCAGGCCGGCCCGGGCCAGCACCAGGGCGGCAAATAATCCGGCGGGGCCGGCGCCTACCACCACCGGGGGAATTTCCGGCGCGGACAGGGGGGCGGGGAGAAGATAGCCGGGCTTCCGCTCCGCGCGGGCGACTTTTTTATTGTGGCAGCGTTTCAAAACGGTGGGCTCGTCCTTCACGGCAGCTTCCACGGTGTAGACCACGGAAACTTCGCCCTTGCGGGCGTCGATGCTGCGGCGGAGGACCTTCAGGGAGCGCAGGTCCTTTTCCCGGACCTTCAGGATACGGGCTGTCTCGGCGGTGAGGGCGCCCATGTCCTGCCCGGGAGTCAGCTTGATGGATTCGATCTTCAGCACGGCGGCGGTTCCTTTCCTTGCTTTTTTATACACGGACTGTTTTAATGCGTACTGAACAAAGCCTTGAAAAACAAGGCTTTCAAGGCCATTTGGCTTTGTTCGGGTGCAAGGTTTTTGGACTAAATTGTCTAAAAACCTTGCACCTTCCACTGGTGCGCCGCAGCGCACCAGTGGAAATACGCATTGTAACAATGGCTGAATTCCATAAAAACGGCCTCTTTGAGCCGCTTTTATGGAATTGTGCGGCTACCGCCGCGCGAATAAACCGCAAAGCGGTTTATTCAGTAGACATTATTTTAGCATAGAATTTCTGCCGGGAAAATATCCAGGTTCACAAATGATTCAAAATTCTTTCAGGCATTTTTAAGATTGGGGACCTATACTATGACCAAAGTTCAGAGAAGTTCAAACCGCGTACAAACATTCGCCACGATTTGGACACAGTTTGCCGCTATGATAGTGGCAAAGGGATAGTTTGACTGGAGGAGACATATCATGTATAACGATGAGCAGAATCTGTATCATTACACATACCGGAAAGACGGCAGCGAGCCGGGACAGCGGTATGATGCCCGTTCCAATTCCGGAAGCGAAAGCCAGCCCCATCCCTCTGTGGATGAGCAGCTGCACCAGTATGAGTCCGGGCGGCAGGAACAGCCGCCCATTCAGGAGATGAAACCTGTGAAAAAGAATCGTGTGGGTCTGAAGATCGCGGCCTTGGCGCTGGTGTGCGCCCTGCTGGGCGGCGCCGTGGGCGGCGGTGTGGTCTGGGCCGTTGGAAACGGCGGCAGCGCCACCGAGGTGAACATCAGCAGCCGTCCCGCCACGGCGGTGGCTGTTAAGACCGTGGACGGTAAGACCGCCATGAGCGACGCGGAAGTATACGCCGCCAATGTGAACAGCGTGGTGTCCATCAACACCACCGGCACAAGCGGTTACAACTTCTTCGGCCAGCCGGTGCAGACCGCCTCCGCCGGCAGCGGCTTCGTGCTGACAAAGGACGGCTTCATCGTCACCAACTACCATGTGGTGAAGAATGCCGACACCGTGAAGGTTACCATGTATAACGGTGACGAGTATGACGCCAAGTATGTGGGCGGCGACGAGGATTACGATATTGCCGTCATCAAGGTGGAGGCTACGGACCTGCAGCCTGTTACCCTGGGCAACAGCGAGAACCTGAACGTGGGCGACCATGTGCTGGCTGTGGGCAATCCCCTGGGCGAGCTGACCTTCTCCATGAGCGGCGGCATGGTCTCCTGCGTGAACCGGGCCATCAATGTGGACGGCACCCCCTTCAACATGATCCAGACCGATGCTTCCATCAACCCCGGCAACTCCGGCGGCCCCATGTTTAACCAGTATGGCGAGGTGGTGGGCATCGTGTCCGCTAAATATTCCAGCACCGGAAATGAGTCCGTGGAAGGCTTGGGCTTCGCCATCCCCATCAACGATGTGATCGCCATGATCCAAGACATCATGACCAACGGATATATCACCAACAAACCCTACCTGGGCATCACGCCCATGTCCATGACGGAGCAGATGGCGGCCCAGTACCGTTACAGCGTCACCAGCGGTGTGTTCGTCTGCTCCACGGAAGAGGGCAGCGCCGCCGAGAAGGCGGGATTGAAGCTGGGAGATGTTATCACCAAGGTGGACGACACCGAGATCAAGACAGTGGAGGATCTGAACGCGGCAAAGAAGAAGTATTCCGCCGGCGACACCTCAACGCTGACGGTCTACCGGGACGGCCAGACCATTACGGTGGAGATCACCTGGGGCGCTGTACCGGCCGACCAGCAGACCCAGCAGGACAGCCAGAGTGCCCAGAACAATAACAACAGCCAGGACGGAAACGGATACAGCGATCCCTTTGACATGTTCAACCGCTTCTTCGGAAACCGCTACGGCAACTGAGGATGAGATCTTTCCGCGTTTGACAGCGGCTTTGCGGCAATCGCTGCGGCAAGGCAAAAGGCCGCCATGCGACGGACGCGGGAGAAACAGATATCTATAATAATGCGTACTGAACAAAGCCGAAAGCCTTGAAAGCCAAGGTTTTCAAGGCCATTTGGCTTTGTTCGAGCGCAAGGTTTTTGAAGTAAATTGTCTAAAAACCTTGCACCTTCCACTGGTGCGCCGTAGCGCACCAGTGGAAATACGCATTGTAACAATGGCTGAATTCCATAAAAGCGGCCTCTTTGAGCCGTTTTATGGAATTACGCGGCTACCGCCGCGCGAATAAACCACAAAGCAGTTTATTCAGTAGACATTATTATAGAAAAAACTGAAGAAATACAGTGAGCGCATTCGGATTTGCGGAGAGAAGCGGAAC
>CAMAZB010000080.1 GCA_945862785.1 uncultured Clostridia bacterium
GTCGTAAAAACAGCACACAGCTTGCTTTCGCTTTGCTGTGTGCTGTCATTGTGCGGTTCCTTACTTGCTAACTAAGTGACATTGACGTTAAGTCCGGGGACCTTTTTTATTTGTTTTCCAGAGTCGTTACCCGCTTTTTCAGGTTATCCAGATCTCTGTTCGCAATGCCCACTACGTTTGCCACGGCCATCAGTGTGCTCTGGTTGCACTTGCGGGATTCCGGGTCTGCCAACGCCGCTTCAATTTTGGCATTGTCCGCGTTGAAATCTTCCATTAAAATCTGATCGTTTTTTCCCATTGGCACAAGTCGTAGTTTGCGGTTCTGTTCATATGCGCTGTCCCTCCTAAATATGGAATTTATTTATTTGCTACATAAGTATAACATAGAGAGGGACGCCGGACGAAAAGCGGCATCCTTCCGTGCAACGTGCTGAAAATTCTTTTGCTTTTGAAAAAAATAGCTGCTTTTACCGCTGTGCTGTGCCGCTTTTCGACAGGCGCAGCGGTTCTTTTTCGACCATTTCGCGGGAGTTGGAAATAGTAGCTCGGATTTATTTGCTCATAAATGTAACATAAACTGCCGTGCAATTTTACGGTGAGAGCCACAGAAACATATAAGCGTTATTTAAACATAAACATAACATAGTAAATCGCACAATTTCCTCAAATAGTCAAAAAGAAAGAGATATTAAAATTTGCATATAAAGGTAACATACTTCCGGCGCCGCTACTGGAGTAGTGTTTCTTCCCCGAACTTCAACAATCTATGAAATGAAGCATAATAAATGTGATACATAAAGGTAACAAAATAAAGAACGGCAGAAAACCGCCGTCGGTACCCGCCACAGCGGCTTGATACACTGCGGGACAAAATTAAAAAAAGAGGCAAACAAATGTAACAAAAACGGAGCGGAAGTTCGGAGCATGACCGCCGTCCTGTCCGCATATGTATGGAGGGACGGGAGGTGCGTGGAAAATGAAAAAGACTGTGGCTGTACTGCTGTTGTGCCTGTGCCTGTCCGCCTGCGGCGCACCGTCCGGGGACAGCGGCGCGTCTTTATTGGGACGGGCCTCCGGCCTGGACGAGGAGCTGTGCCTGCTCACTGTGGACGGCCGGGAGGTTCCGGCGTGGCGGTATCTCTACTGGCTGGCATTTACCTGCGACCGCGTCGCGGAGCGGTATCGGGAGGCCGGAGGCGTGCTGGACTGGCAGGCGCCCCTGGACGGCGGGACCCTGGCCGACTACGCCAAGGATCAGGCTCTGGCTGACACGGCACTGTACGCCACTGTGGAAAATTGGGCGGCCCGGTATGGCTGCGCTCTCTCTGACCAGGACCGGCAGGCCATTGATGATGACTGGGCAGAGATGGCCCAGGCCCACGGCGGTGAGGCGAATTATCTGGAAGAATTGGCCCGGCTGGGCCTAAATCGGGAGCGGGCGGCAGAGCTGACAGGCGTGGGGACGCTGTACGGCAAGCTCTGTACCCTCCGGGACACCGCCGGCAGTGCTCTGGCACCTACCCAGGAGACGTTGGAGGCATTCGCTGCCGAAAGCGGGCGGCTGACCGTGGACCGTGTACTCATTGCGGCCGGAAATGACCGGGAGGCCGCCCGGAAAAAAGCGGCGGAGACTTTTGCGCAGCTCAACGGAGCGGAGGACCAGGCGGCGGTGTTCGACGCCCTGGCAAAGGCCGGGGACGACACGGCCGGGCCTAGGACAGTCCTCTCCGGCGATGGCCAGTTCCCCGCGGAGCTGGAGGAGGCGGCCCAGGCATTGGCTGTGGGACAGTGCTCCGGTATCCTGGAGTCTGACGAGGGGTTTTCCATCTTGCGGCGGCTGCCTCCTGAGACCGCGGGGCTGGCAGAGGACTACTTCGACGGGCTGCTGCGGAAGGGCGCGGAGGACTCCGTTGTGGAGACCACGGCGGAATATGAGGGTCTGGACGCTGCCAGATTCTATCAGGCGTTGGAGACTCTCCGCGGGACGGAAAAGGCACCGTGAAAAGAGTTTGGGACGCTTTGCGGCATGAGCGGGTGGGAAAACAGGTGTAGTTTTCGTCACCTTGACGAAAACTACACTTGTTTTGTCAAAGATTTAACAAATATGAGAAAGCAAGGCAGTTTTTCATTGACGCAGGGGGGAAAACCCACTATAATAAAATTTGTGAGGGATGAATATATATGGAATTGTCAAAAAAATGACAATCAAGTCAAGGAATTAACAGACCTTCCCCACTTGTGATCCAGGGCGGTGTTGGGCCGCCAATCTTATTATAAAACGGAGGAACACTATGAAAGACCTGTACATTGTGAACTGCTGCCGTACCGCGATTGGCTCCTTTGGCGGTTCTCTGAAGAACACCCCCGCCGCTGACCTGGGCGCCATTGTCGTCAAGGAAGCTCTGAACCGTGCCGGCGTGAAGCCCGAGCAGGTGGACGAGCTGATGTTCGGCTGCATCCTGACCGCCGGCCTGGGCCAGAACGTGGCCCGTCAGGTCTCCATCAAGGCTGGTATCCCCTATTCTGTTCCCGCTTACACCGTGGGCATGGTCTGCGGCTCCGGTATGAAGTCCGTCATCGAGGGCGCCCGTTCCATCCTGGCCGGTGATTCCGACATCGTGGTCTGCGGCGGTACCGAGAACATGAGCGCCGCTCCCTTCCTGGCTCCCGACGCCCGCTGGGGCGCCCGCATGGGTGACAAGAAGCTGGTGGACGAGATGATCAAGGACGGCCTGTGGGACGTTTACAACAACTACCACATGGGCACCACCGCCGAGAACATCAACGACATCTGGGGCATCACCCGTAAGGAGCAGGACGAGTTCGCCGCTGCTTCCCAGCAGAAGACCGAGGCCGCTCAGGCTGCCGGCAAGTTTGACGATGAGATCGTTCCTGTGATGATCAAGGTCAAGAAGGAAATGGTGGAGTTCAAGAAGGACGAGTTCCCCAAGGCCGGTGTCACCGCTGAGAGTATCGCCAAGCTGCGCGGCGCCTTCCCTGTTGGCCCCGAGTCCCCCAACCCCGAGGTTGTCCACACCTTCGAGCCCACTGGCTGCAAGGATGCTGAGGACAAGGGTCAGCAGCGTGTTACCGCCGCCAACGCCTCCGGCATCAACGACGGCGCTGCCGCTATCATCCTGGCTTCCGGTGAGGCTGTTGAGAAGTACGGCCTGAAGCCCATGGTCAAGCTGATCGGCTGGGGCCAGGGCGGTGTTGATCCCAAGATCATGGGTGTCGGCCCCGTTCCCGCTTCCCGCGCTGCTATGGCCAAGGCCGGCGTAACCATCGACGACATCGACCTGGTGGAGGCCAATGAGGCCTTCGCCGCCCAGTCTATCGCCGTGGCCCGCGAACTGGGCTTCGACATGAGCAAGGTCAACGTCAACGGCGGCGCCATCTCCCTGGGCCACCCCGTTGGTGCTTCCGGCGCCCGTATCATCGTCACCCTGGTGCACGAGATGATGAAGCGTCCCGAGGCCAAGAAGGGCCTGGCTACCCTCTGCATCGGCGGCGGCATGGGTACCGCTGTGGTCGTGGAGAAGTGCTGAGAATCGATCTTCCATAGATAAAAGTGTGACGGAGCCGCAAGGCTCCGTCACACTTTTTGATGTGAACTTACTTTTCAATGGAAATGGCATTTACCGGGCAGCCATTGGCGGCAGTCCGGACCCGGGATTCCCGGCTCTTTTCCGGCTGGGCGATGACGGTGGATGCCTTTCCCTCGATGCGGAAGACCTCCGGCACGGTATAAGCGCACATACCGCAGGCGATACAGCGGGCGGGGTCGATAGTGACATACATGGCGGGACCTCCTTCAGTTGGTGTTTCCATTGTAATACAGGAGGCGGAAATCGCCAAGAATTTTTTGAACAAGGAAACTTTTTCCCTGCTGGGGCCGTCTTTATTATTATAATGCGTACTGAACAAAGTCAAATGGCCTTGTTCGAGTGCAAGGTTTTTGGACGAAATTGCCTAAAAACCTTGCACCTTCCACTGGCGCGCCGCAGCGCACCAGTGGAAATACGCATTGTAACAATGGCTGAATTCCATAAAAGGGCCTCTTTGAGCCGTTTTTATGGAATTGCGCGGCAAGAGCTGGACAGTTTGATGAAAACGGCTAAAACCGGCTGTTTTCATGCGATTGTGCCATTGCAGCAATGCGCGTTATGACAGGGAATCTCCGCCAGCCCTGGCGGATTTTTGTTTCCAATTTGACATTTACTTTGACTGCGGAATGTGATATCGTAATAGGTATTATGTAGACCATATGCGAGGACTTTGGGAGGAACTCTATGAAACATTTTTTGCAAAAACCCCTTTCCCTGCTGATGGCGCTGTCTCTGGCGGCGGCGCTGACAGTGCCCGCTGCCGCGTCGGATGCCCTGGGCAATGACCTGACCAGCCGGGATACCCTTTTGAACGAGAAGACGCAGCTTTCAACCAACGTGTTTTGGAGCAGCAGTTCTTCCGACCTCCGTACAGAGAACCTCATCACCTACATGCCCAACAAGGCGGTGACGCCCATCGTCACCTTTGGCGACGTGCTGACGGATAAGAGCAAGGTCTCCACCATGGCCAAACAGCTGGAGGAGCAAGGCTACCGGGTGGTGGCGGGCATCAACGGCGACTTCTACAACGTGGGGACCGGCCTGCCTATCGGCATCGTGGTGACCGATGGCCTGCTTCGCAGCAGTGACGCGGGATATTACGCCGTGGGCTTCCGGAAGGATGGCTCCGCCGTGCTGGGCAAGCCCGGCGTGAAGGTCACTGCGGACCTCGGATATAAAGACGCGGCCAGCGGGATTCGGATCACGCGTCAGTTGGCCGGCGTGAATAAGGCCCGAGTCTCTGCCGGCGGCATTTACCTCTACACCTATGAGTTCAATGACAGGCATACCACCGGCAATACCGAGGCCGGTATTGATGTGATCTGCTCCGTCGAGGATGGCCAGCTGGCCATCGGCGATACCCTGACACTGCGGGTGGAGCAGGTGGTGGAAGCGGCGGCCGCCACGGCTATCCGGGAGGGACAGGTGGTGCTGTCCGTGAACCTGAAGTCCGACGCTTATCATGTAAATGCCCTGCGGTATGTGCCCGTGGGGGCGGAGATCAACGTGGATGTGACCGCTGCCAGCGACGAGTGGAACGATGTGGACTACGCCGTGGGAGCCCTGTACTCTCTGGTGGAGAACGGCGCGGCGGTCTCCGGCCTCCAGGCCGGAGCGGCGCCTCGTACCGCTGTGGGCCAGCGGGCTGACGGTTCCCTGGTGTTCTATACCATTGACGGGCGGAAGCCCGGGCACTCCATCGGCGCGTCCATGAGCCAGGTGGCGGCCCGCCTCATTGAACTGGGCTGCGAGACGGCCCTCTGCCTGGACGGCGGCGGCTCCACCACCCTCTCCATCACGGAGCCGGACGAGCTGGCGGCTAAAACCGTCAACAAGCCCTCCGAGGGCAGTGAGCGGGCGGTGACCAACCATATTTTCCTGGTGGCGGACAATGAGCCTTCCGGTCGGCTGAGCCATTTCTATGTCAGCGCCGATTACGATTACGTCCTGGCGGGCAGCAAGGTGAACATCTCCGCCGCCGCCGTGGACACCAACTTCATCCCCATGGAGAAACGCTATGACCTGTGGGCCAGCGACGGCGAGTTGGACGGCAATGTGCTGACCACCCCCAGCCGGGGCGGCGACATCACCGTTACCGCCGAGAGCGGCAGTAAGCATGGCGAGACCACTGTCCACGCCATCAAGACACCGGATTCCGTTTCTATCCGCAACAGCAGCGGGACGGTGCTGAAAGAGTTGACCGTTTCTCCCGGCAGCACTACGGCGCTGACCGCCGCCGCGGTGTACAGCCATCTGCCCCTGAAGGCGGACCCGGAGGCCTTTACCTGGACGGTGGAGGGTAATATTGGCACCATTGACCAGCAGGGGCGGTTTACCGCCGCCACCCCCGGAACCGGTACCATTACGGCTTCCGCCGGAGGGCAGAGTGCCACGGTGAATGTTACCGTTTCAAAGATGGCACTCAAGACGGTGGAAGATTTTGAAAGCGGAAACACGATTTTCAACGCTCTTGGCTATGGCGCGAATTTTGAACGCGTCAATGGGAGCGAGTATGTCCGCTTGGGCCGCGGCGCCGGAAAAATGAGCTATACGCTGAATCTGTATAATGATACCGGCACTGGCTATGTGTCTGAGATGAGGTTTAAGAATCCGGTGTCTGTGTCTCCTTACAGCCTTTTGAATTTCTGGGTTTATGGCGACAACTCCGGCAACACGCTGTCTCTGCTGTACAGTGACGGTACCAAGAGCGGGCTGAAAGCGCAGGTAGCGACTCTGGATTTCTCCGGCTGGAAACAGGTTTCTGTGAATCTGAATAGTGTCCAGGAACTGGAGGGACTGGCAGTCGACTGTGAAGCGGATATCAGCCTGAACACCGACGGCAGATATGGTGCCATTTATCTGGACCAGATGGTGCTCTCCTATAACGGCGTGGTGGACAATGCGGTACCCACCGTCACGATGACCCCCAGCGGTACCTTTCTCACCGCCACGATTTCTGACGCCGTGGACGGCGTCCTGCCCAAGTCTGCCGTTTCCGTGACCTGGGACGGCCGGAAGCAGGATTTCACCTACAACACCGCCGCCGGCGTGCTCTCCACGCCTGTCATCTCCGACGGCCGCCCCCACCGCGTTACCATTACGGCGAAGGACGCCTCCGGCAACATCGGCCGGGCCTCCTATGACGTACCCGTGGCTGAGGACTACCAGCCGGCCTTTACCGACACCGTGGGATACTGGGGCGCCAATTATGTGGAGTTCCTGTATACCTCCGGCGTCACTACCGGCTATGCCGACGGTACCTTCCGCCCTGACCAGAATATCACCCGCGCCCAGTTCTCCGTGATGCTCTACCGCTGCCTGGGGCTGGACGAGAGCCGGTACGCCGGCGTAGAGCTGCCCTTTGCCGATCTGGACAAGATCGCGGACTACGCCGTGCCCGCCATTAAGGCCCTGTACAGCGAGGGCGTCATCAATGGCTCCAAGGGCAAGGACGGACAGATTTATTTCAACCCCAATGCGCCCCTGACCCGCGCCCAGGCGTCCGCCATGATCGGCCGGACCCAGGAGAAGGGCTACGCCACAGTGGAGCTGACTTTTACCGATGCGGGGAAGATTCCTGCTTACGCCACGTTCTATATCCAGACCATGGCGGCCCAGGGCATCCTCGGCGGCTATGCCGACGGCAGCTTCAAGCCCAACAACAACATCACCCGGGGCCAGATGGCCAAGATTCTGTATAATCTCATGTAACGCAGTGGTTTCGGTACGATACTCCCTCCGTGAAAGGCGGTTTTGCCTTTCGCGGAGGGAGTTAATTTTTGGCAAAATGCATAAAGAATTAAACAAAAAATCATAAAATATGACGAACAAATTTTGAAAGAAAAAACCGTAAATGTAACCGGTTTTGTAACCGCCGTGTGGTATACTATTCCTGTAAACCAAACCGGGGGTGATATCTGGATGCAAAAGCGAGTCCGGGACAATACATACAGGACCGTTTTGGTGTGTGTGGATTCCCACGGGGGCGAGGCCATGGCCGGGCGGTTGTACCACCCTGTTTTGCCGGAGGGATGTCAGTTCCGGAACCTGATGGAGTTTATCCTGACCATGGAGGACCTGCTGGATGCGATCCAGCTTCCCCAGAGCTTCACGGCGAAGCGCTCATTTGGCGGCAGACCCGGCGGCGCCGCGCCGTCACCGCCGGAGGAACAGCGCCAGCTTGGACGGACCGCCACCTTTGCGGTGCGGGTGATCTTCCGCCAGAACGCAAGTTGGCAGGGCAGCGTTACCTGGCTGGAAACAAAGCAGGAGGAGAGTTTCCGAAGCGTGCTGGAGCTTCTTTTGCTGATGAACAGCGCCCTGGACGGCCAAAACGAAAAAGCGGAAAAACCGGGTGCACGGTTTTCTGCACCGCTCAGTGGAGCGGAAAGAATTTCATGACTTCAGTAAACCCAGCGCGGGGAGCCGCGCTTTTGAGACTGCAAGGGCAAACCGTCCGAAAGGGCGGGACGCAAAGCAAGGGGGCTAAAGCGGGTTTGCCGCCGCCATGCCTGCCCAGCTGCCAGGATTTCAATCTAAAACAAAACGAAAGGAAGATTGAGAAAATGGCAAAAACCAAAAAACGGATACTG
>CAMAZB010000081.1 GCA_945862785.1 uncultured Clostridia bacterium
TTATTATACCCCGGAGGACGGAGCCTGTATAGGCGCCGCTGGAATTGACGCTTACGTTTGATCTGTTTCAGGAGCACACCTATGCTGATGCCTGCCTTGCGCGCATTACGGACAAGCGCCACAGCTACCGTCTGGAGATGAATGGCATTAGCATGAGAGACGCAGTCAAGTAAGCTTCCTTGGGTAGCTTTCTCAGGAGACCAGCGGCCTCAACTCTGTGAGGAATTGCGGCCGCTGGCCGCTCAGAACGGATGGGCGGCGCTTCACGCCGTTTAGAATGGAACGGCTACGCCGTTTGCGTTGGAATGGGCGCACCGTTCCTCCGGAACGGGCGCGCCGTTTGACTGGAATTCGCAGATGAACCCAGGAAGGGTGCCCTGCGCCATTCAAATCTTAAGCAGCTTGTCGAAAAGACTTTTTCGACAAGCTGAAATGCCGCCCGTTTGGGCGGCATTTTGTAAAGATTCAGATGTCCCTTCGTCCCTCCAGCGCCCGCATCAGTGTGGCGTCGTCGGCAAATTCCAAATGCCCGCCCACGGGGATGCCGTAGGCCAGGCGGGTGACCCGTACGTCAAAGGGCTTTAACAGGCGGGCAATGTACATGGCGGTAGCTTCACCCTCGGTATCCGGGTTGGTGGCCATGATGACCTCCTGAATGCCGCCTTTTGCCACCCGCTCCACCAGGGATTTGATGGCGAGATCGTCCGGCCCCACATGGTTCAGGGGGGAGATGACGCCGTGGAGCACATGGTACTGGCCGTTATATTCCCGGCTCCGCTCAATGGCGACTACATCCCGGGGGTCCGCCACCACGCAGATGGTGGAGCTGTCCCGCTTGGGGGAGGAGCAGATGGGGCACAGCCCTCCGGCGGTAAAATTCTGGCACACCGGGCAGCAGGTGACGGAGTGCTTGGCGTCCAAAATGGCGTCGGCAAATTCCTTTGCCTCCTCCTCCGGCAGGCCCAGCACATAGAAAGCCAGCCGTTGGGCGGACTTGCCGCCGATACCCGGCAGCCGGGCAAACTGCTCCACCAGTTTTTCCAAGGGCGCGGGGAAGTATTCCATGCGTCGTTTCTCCTTTTATTTGTTTGCCAGCAGCAAACAAATGAATTTCAACTATTTTCGCCGCGGCGTATACCTGACAAAAATATTTTGACCCAGCCGCCTTGGGCGGCGTTCACAGTAACCGACAAGGGGCCCCGCCGAAGCCCGGCGAAGCGGGTTCGGTGGGGAGAGGAAGAACAAACGGAGCGACGTGAGCTTTCGCCGAAGGCGGAAGCGAATACTGCACAGTTTGTTCTGACGAGGTGGTGGGAATTCTAAAGGGGGAGCCTGCTCCCCCTTTAAGCTAGCTCCATGGCAAACAGCGCCGCCGCACCGCCGGTATGGACGAATACGATGTCGCCCTCTCCGTCGAAATTACCGTTTTGCAGCAGCTTCAGCATTCCACTCCAGGCCTTGCCGGTGTAGACGGGGTCCAGCAGGATGCCCTCCAGCCGGGCCAACTCCTCGATGTACGGGGTGTCTTCCGGATTGGGAATGGCGTAGCCCTGACCCACATGGTACACCATGCGGAAATCGCCGGGGACACGGTCAAGCCCGCAGCCCAGCAGCTCCGCCGCGCCGGCAGTCAGCTCGGGGACGATATCCTCAAAGGGGTCGGTGTCCACGCCCATTCCGGTGACCTGGGTGTGGGGCAGGTACATCCGGGCACCCAGCAGCAGTCCGGCGGTGGTGCCGCCGGAGCCGGTGGCGGAGACGATGTGTCCCACTTCGGCGCCGTGCCGGGGGAGATGCTCTTTTATCTCCCGGACGCAGTTCATGTAGCCCACGGCACCCAGCGGCGTGGAGCCGCCCACGGGGATGTGGAAGCACTTGTGGCCTTCTTTTGCCAATTCGGCATCAACGCGATCCATCTCATCGTAGATGTCGCCGTAGCTGTCGGTGTCCATGAAGCGGACGTCGGCGCCGTAGATGTCATCCAGGATCAGATTGCCCAGATGCTCCGTCACGCCCCGCTTTTTCAGGATGAGGATGCACTTCATGCCAAGGCGGGCGGCGCAGGCCGCCGTCAGCATGGCGTGGTTGGACTGGGCGCCGCCGGTGGTGAACACCGTGTCGCACCCTTCAGCCTTGGCCTCCGCCAGCAGGTATTCCAGCTTGCGGACCTTGTTGCCGCCCAACGCCACGCCGCACAGGTCATCCCGCTTCACCCAGATGTTCCGGCCGTATTTGGCACTGATGTTCTCCAGCTTGTAAAGGGGCGTGGGGTAAACGCCCAGCGCTACATGGGGCAGGTTTCTCGGCTCGGACATGACTCAACCTCTCAGCTCGGCGATGCGGGCGGGGATGTCGGGTGCCTTGTACACGGCGCTGCCTGCCACCAGCACGTTGGCGCCGGCGTCAATGCAGGTCTTACAGGTGTCGGGGGCCACGCCGCCGTCCACCTCCAGCTCGCAGGCGGGGTTCTTCTCGTCGATGAGCTTGCGGATAGCGGTGACCTTGGGCATCATATCGGCCATGAACTTCTGACCGCCGAAGCCCGGCTCCACGGTCATCACCAAAATCAGCTCCACCTTTTCCAGATAGGGCAGAACCGCCTCGGCGGGAGTGGCGGGTTTCAGCACGATGCCGGCCTTCTTGCCCTTGGCGTGGATCTTGTCAATAGCGGCGTGGATGTTCTCCGGGGTGTCGGACTCCACATGGACCGTCACCAGGTCGGCGCCCGCGTCACAGAACCGCTCCACATAGCGGACCGGTTCCACGATCATCAGGTGGACGTCCAGGAACATGTCTGTCACCTTGCGGATGGACTGGAGGACCGGCAGGCCGATGGAGATGTTGGGAACGAATACGCCGTCCATCACATCCACATGGACATAATCGGCGGTGGAGATGCGGTGGATGTCCCGCTCCAGATTGGCAAAATCAGCGGAGAGGATGGAAGGTGCGATTTTGATCATGGAAATCCCTCGTTTCTATGTATTTTCCGGGAATGGGGCCAGACGGGCCGGACAGCCCCGGTGACGGTGGCCAGCGGCGGGGCATAGAATGCTGTGAGCGGCCAGGACGCCCCCGGTCAACACGTTCCCACGCAGTGTCCGCCCCCTGGGTATGGCGCCGCCGCTTTTTCGAATAAGGAGCCGGCGGAGCAGTCCGCCGGCTCCCCTTTTGCGCTGCCAACAGTGTATCAAACTCCCGGCGCAAAAGCAACCGAGGGTTTAAAATTTCTACATTGTTGCAAAAACAACATCTGTTTTCTGCGGAAACGTGTATGATATTCTTGAAATTCTAGTATACAAATGAAAGGGGGAGGAAGATGGCGCATGAGGTACTGGTCATCGGCGGCGGCCCGGCGGGACTGTCAGCGGCTCTGAATGTCCGCGCCCGGGGGCGGAGCGTCCTGGTGGTATCCAATCCCCTGGAGGAAAATCCCCTGTGGCGGGCGGAACGGGTGGACAACTACATCGGCCTGCCCGGCGTGTCCGGGGCGGAGCTGCTGACAATCATGCGCCGCCATGCGGAGGATGCCGGGGCGGAATTCCGGCAGGGCAAGGTATTGAATGCCGTCCACATGGGAGATACTTGGTATGTCAGCGTGGACAGCGACATGGAGAATGCTCCAACGGTGATCCTGGCGGCGGGCATTAACCGGGGGAAGAAGTTTCCCGGAGAGGCGGTATTTTTGGGCCGGGGCGTCAGCTACTGCGCTACCTGCGACGGGATGCTGTACCGGAACAAGCCTGTGGCTGTGCTGGGATACAGTGATTCTGCCCGGCATGAGGCGGACTTCCTGGCAGGCATCGGCTGCTCCGTCACCTATTTTGACCGGCCAAAGGACTGCGTGATCTCCGGTAAGGACCGGGTGGAGGCGGTGACCTGTGATGGGGAGACTGTGCCGGTGGAGGGGGTGTTTCTCCTGCGGCCCACCATGGCGCCCACGGATGTATTCCCGGGATTGGCTGTGGAAAACGGCCATGTGGAGGTGGACGGAAAAATGGCCACCAACCTGCCGGGGCTGTTCGCTGCGGGCGACTGCACCGGCGGCCCCCTGCAGGTGTCCAAGGCCACCGGCGAGGGCCTGGTGGCCGGCCAGAACGCGGCAGCTTACGCGGCGGCGCTGGCACGGAAAAACAAGTGATCTTATAAATATAAGGTATAAAGGAGAATGACAACATGGCACTCAAACATCTGAAAACTGCGGAATTTGACGCCGCTGTGGAAGCGGCGCCCCTGGCAATGGTGGATTTCTGGGCCTCCTGGTGCGGCCCCTGCAAGATGCTCTCCCCCTTGGTGGAGGCTCTGGCGGAGCAGTACGACGGCAAAGCCCTGGTAGCGAAGGTCAACGTGGACGAGGAGCCGGACCTGGCGGCCCGCTTCGGCGTCATGAGCATCCCGACGGTGGTGTTTTTGAAGAACGGACGGGAGTTCGACCGGAAGGTGGGCGTGATGCCTCCGGAGGCGTTCATCTCCGTGCTGGACAACAACCTGTAAATGCAAACACGGCGCCCCGTCCGGGGACGCCGTGTTTTTTATTCCGCAAGTACCTCCGCCAGCAGAGACATGGTCTCCGCCAGATGTTCCGGCTCCAGGCCGCCGTAGTTCACCACCAGAGTGTGGGCATAGGCCTCCCGGGGGTCGGTGGAGTACTCCGACAAAAAGGCCAGCCGCACACCAAGGCTCTCCGCTCTTTGGCGGAGAGTCTCGTCATCCAGGGCGGTGTCCAGTCGCAGCAGGAAATGAAGCCCCGCTCCCTGCTCGGAGATGGTGACACGGCCAGCGAAGGGGCTGCTCCGGAAAGCGGCCAGCACCGCGTCCCGGCGGGTCCGATATTCCTTCCGCATCCGGGAGAGGTGCTGCTCGTAGTATCCCCCGGAGAGAAACCGGGCCAGAACGTGCTGATCCAGTACCGGAACAGCACAGGCGTAAAAGCCCAGCTCCCGGCGGTAACGCTCCAGCAGCCGGGGCGGCAGTACCATGAAGCCCATACGCATGGAGGGAGAAATGGTCTGGGAATACGTGTTCATGTAGACCACCCGGCCACCGGTATCGATGCTCTGGAGAGCGGGGATGGGACGGCCGGCGAAGCGGAACTCGCTGTCGTAGTCGTCCTCGATAATGGTGGCGTCCTGATCTTCTGCCCACCGCAGCAGGGTCTGCCGCCGTCCGATGGTGGTAATGGTGCCGGTGGGATAGTGGTGGTTGGGTGAGAGATGGACGGCGGTGGCGCCGGAGGCTGCCAGGGAGGCGGGGTCCATGCCCTGCCGGTCCAGCGGGATGGGGCGGCAGCTGACGCCGTATTTGCGGTAGACCTGGCGGATTTTGGGGTAGCCGGGATCCTCCACGGCCACCACGGATTGCCGGCCCAGAAGCTGGGCCAGCAGTATATACAGGTACTCCGCGCCGGCGCCGATGACGACCTGCTCGGGAGACACCGTCATGCCCTTGCGGGCGCGGAGGTCATCGGCAATGGCCCGGCGCAGGGCGTACAGGCCCTGGTGAGGGCCGGGAGTCAGAAAGCTGCCCTCGGACAAAACCTGCCGGGTCAGCCGGGCCCAGGTAGCGGCAGGAAAACGGGAACTGTCGGCCTGGTTGCGTGCCAGGTCCAGCTTCCACACCGGCGGGACCGGTTCGGGGGGAATGACGGCGGGCCGGGGCGGCTCCGGCACCTGCTGCACGGGACAGACGAAAAAGCCTTGTTTGGGGCGGGTGTAGACGTAGCCCTCCGCTTCAAGCTGCGAGTATGCGCCCTCCACGGTGATGACCGACAGGCGCAGGTGCTCCGCCAGCGCCCGCTTGGAGGGCAGCCGCTCTCCCGCCGCCAAGGCGCCGCTGAGGATATCCCGCCGGATGCAGCGGTACAGGTATTCATATAAAGGAAGGCCGCCCCGGTCTTCCATGGCGTAGGTCAGCATAGATAGCCCTCCTTCAGGCCTTATCTGACATTATAAAAAAGTTATGTTTTGGGTATTTCAATCATATCACACAAGCTTTATGATGGCAATATCGAGAAACATCCGGAAGGAGAGGACAGAAATGGAAAAGACGATGGAGAAACAGGGGACTGCCGTCCATGAGCAGACGAAGCTGCTGGTGATGACCGGACTGTTTATTGCACTGGGCTATGTGGCGACTACGGTACTGATGGTGCCATCCCCCACCGGAGGATACATGAATCTGGGCGACACGGTGGTGCTGCTGGGCGCCTACCTGCTGGGGCCGGTTTACGGCGCCGTTGCCGGAGGCGTGGGCCCTGCTCTGGCGGACCTGCTGGGCGGATATGGCATCTACGTTCCCGCCACGCTGGTCATCAAGGCCCTGATGGGCGTGACGGCGGCTTTGCTGTACCGGGCCTTGCAGAAGAAGGACTGGGCCCTGCTGGTCTGCGGCGTGGCGGCGGAAGCCATCATGGTGGTGGGCTACTGCCTGTTCGACGGGTTTCTGGCGGGCAACCTGGCCGCTGGTTTGGCGGGCATCCCCAGCAACCTGATGCAGGCGGCATTCGGCCTGGCGGCATCCACCCTGCTGGCGCTGGTGTTGAAAAAGAGCGGCTATGTCCGAAAGCAGTTCCCCAATCTGTAAGAGATATGCGAATAAAAAATGCGTAAAAAGACCCCGGCGGGTTCATTCATCTAAAGCCCGCCGGGGTCTTGTACGTTTTAGGGGATGGCTTTACAGTCCGCCCAGACCGTCGGGCCCCGCACCGGGACCGGCGCCGATGGCGGGAGTCTCCGCGCCTGCTCCCACGCCGGAGGTGCGCTTGGCCGTTTCATAATAGCCCAGCTCCACGCATTGGTAATTGGGCAGATAGAACAGAGACACCGCCATGCTCCAAAGACTGATGATCAGGGTCCACAGCCAGGCGGGCAGGACGGCGAAAGTGGAGATGTCCGCGGGCATGGCTGCGATGGTACCGTTCATATAATCAAAGGCAGAGGAGAACAAGCCGTAGTACAGCATACCGACCTCCACAATGGCGGGCAGGCTGGCCAGCAGGGTCCAGCCCAGATAGCTCAGCCCCAGGGCAAAGAGCTGGCCCTTGTAGCCCATGGTCTGCCGCTTGCTCATCTCCAGGGCCTCCATGACGCCGATACCGGGGTTTTCATACAGGTTATACGGCGCGAAGCGATAGCGGTAGGCGGCGATAATGCCGGGGATGATGAACAGCATGGACCACAGCCAGATGAACAGCGCGGTGACGATGGTCAGGCCGATGAGCTTTCCCACGAAGGAAAAGCCGTCGAACAGCGTTATATATTCCGCCCGCTCACCCCGGCGAATAGCCATGCAGTACATGGCGAAGCCCGCACCCAGGATCACGTTCAGCAAAGAGGTCAGGATGGTCACAAAGGTGGAGAGAAAACCGGTGTCCCCCGCGAAGGCGGACACCATATTTAAAACCAGCAGAAGACCACAGTACAGCGCCGTTATGGCCCTGGGGGAGACCTGGGCGCCGGAAAGCATTTCCCGGACCTCTGCCTTCATCCCTTTTCTGTCAATCAGTTCAGCCGTCATGGATCAAGATCCTCCGTATGTATTGGATTTGCCGCTACCGACGATGCATCGGCAGATCCAGTCTATCACGTTTTGGCGGAATTGACAAGACAGACCGTCGTAAGAGGGGGCATTTTCCGAAAAAGTGGGCAAAATGTCTGAAACTGCTAAACATTTGCAAAAATCTGGCGTAGTTTCTGCAAAAAATGTCGTTCACAGTCTGGACATTTTTAAAGCTGAGGTGTAGAATAAAACGCAGTATGTGGTAGTATCGCCGGAGCATATGGTCCTGCCCCACCGGTGGACGGGGTCTTGCCTGTGTCCCGGACGCTATCAGGAGTAAAAATGAGGTGAAGACAATGGCACAAGCTTTCTTTGGCGGCGTTCATCCCCATGACATGAAAGCCGCGACCAATGAAAAGGCCATCGAAAAGCTGGCACCCCCGGCAGAGGTGGTCATCCCCATGTCGATGCACTTTGGTGCACCGTGCACGCCACTTGTCAAGGTTGGCGACCATGTGAAGGTTGGTCA
>CAMAZB010000082.1 GCA_945862785.1 uncultured Clostridia bacterium
GACGCCGACGGCATCGGCGAGGTGGGCAACGCCAAGTGCGGCGACATCATGCGGATGTATATCAAGGTGGACCACGACACCCAGACCATCACGGATGTGAAGTTCAACACCTTCGGCTGCGGCAGCGCCATCGCCACCAGCTCCATGGCCACGGAGCTCATCAAGGGCAAGCCCATCAGCGAAGCTCTGACTCTCAGCAACAAGGCGGTGGTGGAGGCCCTGGACGGTCTGCCTGCCCAGAAGATCCACTGCTCCGTCCTGGCGGAGGAAGCGGTGCGTGCCGCCATCCGGGACTATTATGACAAGAACAACATCCCCTACGGCGACGAGCTGCGGGAGTGTGACGGACACTGCGAGACCTGTCACCAGGAGCACGAATAAAATGAAAAGGTCCCCGGCTCCGGGGACCTTTTTTCAGGTCAGTCAGATTTCCTTGTCTGTTGGATATCAAACCAAGCCCATGACAGACGTTTTCAACTTGGCAAGAGAACCTTATTCCAGCACCACGATCCGGCCGTCCAGACGGTCCCGATCCATGGTGATAACGCCGTAGGTGGGGCGGCGGTAGTCCCCGATGCTGCCGGGGTTCAGGAACAGCGTTTTGCCACGCATATCCACCAGGGGCTTGTGGGTGTGACCGAACAGAAAGCAGTCCAGATTCTGCTCTTCGGCGGCAAAGCCCGCGGTGAGCAGGGACTGCTTCACGCCGTAAGTGTGGCCGTGGCAGATGAGGAAGCGCTTGTCCTCAATAAACAGTAGCTGTTCCGCCGACTCCGCCGGACGGAAGTCGCAGTTGCCTGGTACCTGGTGGAATTCAATGTCGGGGCAATCGTCGTGGAGCCGCTCACCGTCCCGCCAGCAGTCCCCCAGGTGGAGGATTATCCGGGGCGACTCCCGTTCCACTGCCCGCAGCATATTGGAAACATTCCCGTGAGAGTCCGACAGGACCAGAATTTTCATAACGGCACCCCATTTCATATGGCATACAGTATACGCCATTTTTCCGCAGGATGCAATGGCCCCGCGGACCGCAGTTCGCGGGGCGTTCTTCATTCAGGGCAGGTCGGTCTGGGCTGGCCCGGTGAGCAATCGCCCGTAAATGTCGAACCGGGAGCCGTGGCAGGGGCAGTCCCAGCTTTTTTCATCTGGGTTCCACTCCAGCTGGCAGCCCATGTGGGGGCATTTTGGGATCACCGTGTGCAAGTCGCCGTCCTCGTCCCGGTAGACGCCTAGCTTTTCACCATCCACCTCCGCCACGCCGCCGTGCCCCGGCGGGATGTGGCTGGCCGAGATCCGCCCCGGCTCCAGAAATCGCTTGCTCAATCCCTTGATGGAGCAGGCGGCGTCCTCCGCCAGTTGCTGGGCGGAAGCCCCGGCCTTGAAGCGGTGAGGGGTGAATACGGCGCTGTCCGCCGGAGGCGTCTGCCCCAGGGCCAGGGCGCTCAGAATCTCCGCCGCTACGACCGAGGAGCTCATGCCCCACTTTTGAAATCCGGTGGCTACCAGCCAGCCCGGACGGCTGTCGGCGTACCGTCCGATATAGGGCACACCGTCCATGGGCATACAGTCCTGGGCCGACCAGGCGGCAATTTCCCGGCACTGGGGCCAGTACCGACGGGCGGCCTGGCGGAGCATTTCGTACTGTCCGCCCTCCCGGTTGTCTCCCGTGCGGTGGGCGCCGCCGCCCAGCAGCAGGTACGGCCCCCAGGAGCGGAAGGACAACCCGTTTTTCTCCACACCCAGATAGCAGTCCTTTATGGTCCCAGCCCCCTCCAGGGCCAGAACATAGCTGCGTTCCTGATGCTGGCGGGCAAAGAAGTATCCCGGTACGTTCAAAAAGGGATAGTGGCAGGTGAAAATGACCGTTTTGGCGGTGACGCTGCCGCCCTCTACCATGACCCGGCCCTTCTCCACGTCCAGCACCCGGCTGTGCTCGTAGATGGTCAGGCCGTCCGCCAGGGCAGCCAGCAGCTTCAGAGGGTGGAACCGGGCCTGGTTCCGCAGGCCCAGAGCCAAGGCGGAGAAGGGCAGTTCCGTGTCGTGGGTCAGGTACACGTCCATCCCCAAGGCACCGCAGGCGTCGTATTCCTGCTCCAGCGGCCCCGGCGCCCCGGTGGTGTAAAGAAAAGTGTCACAGTCCTCAAAATCACAATCGATGTCCCATTCCCGCACCAGATGCCGCAGCCGCTCCACGGCGGCGAGGTTGGCCCGGGCGTACTGCTTTGCCGCCTCGGGGCCGAAATCCTCCGTGAGCTGGTGGTATTTCAGACCGTGCTGGGCGGTTAGCTTGGCGGTGGTGCCTGCGGTCTGGCCGCTGCCGACGCAGTCTGCCTCAATGACCGCCACCTCGGCCCCCGCCCGCCGCAGAAAGCTGGCGGTGAGCAGCCCCGCCAGTCCGCCGCCAATGATTGCTACATCCGCCTCGTAGTCGCCGTCCAGCATGGGAAATTCCGGCAGGGCGGCTGTTTTTGTCCAGATAGAGTCCATTTTTCCGCCTCCTTTGCGTGCTGGAGGTAGTATGTCCCGCCGGAGAAAAAACAGTCGGCGGTTTGACAGCCGCTGGTGGATTTGATATGATGGAGCTCGAAAGTGAGGAACAGCGATGAACGGCAATTTTGATTTCCTGAATATGAGTTTTTTCACCAAGGCGTCGGTCTACCCCGGAAGCTTGGGAACTTTTCGGTACCGTTTCCAGCGTACCGGCTGGATGGGGGACGGCAGCATCCAGGCCTGGGTGTATGAGAACACCAGCTTCGAGCTGGCCCAGAACGTGGAGACGGAGACCTTCCCCTGGACGGAGGAGGGCGTGGAGCAGATCCGCGTCTGGCTGGAGCAGAAGCTGACAGAGCGGGGTACGGAGCCCTACCGCATCCCCTACCCGCCCCAAAAGGCGTAAGAAACGGCCCGTAGGCTGAAAGCAGGCAAGCATCGGCCCGAGAACAGACAGGGAGGGAGCATCCATGAGCATTCGGTATCAAAGCGTTGTGAAAGCGGTCCTTCTGATCCTGGCGGCATTGCTGTCCGCCTTTGCGCTGTCAAAATACGCCGCCTCGCCGGAGTTTCATCAAAAGACCATTGAGGCGCTTGATGAAAAGCGGACGACGGTCATGGAGCTGACCGCCGCGTCAACAGCGGCTTCAGCCGCTATCACGCTGCTACCCGGCGATACGGCAACGCCCATCGCAGAAAAGCTGATCGATCTGAGTTCCTATTTTCTACTGGTAATCTGCGCGATCTATCTGGAAAAATATCTGGTGACCATGACGGGATACGCGGCCTTTGCGGTGCTGATCCCGCTGGCGTGTGTGCTGCTGGCCGTAAATGTGTTTGTGAAAAGCGGAACGTGGAACCGGATAGCAGTCAAGCTGATCGCGTTTGCACTGGCCATCTTTTTCGTGATACCGGCGAGCGTGGCGGTGTCAGACCTGATTGAACGGACTTATGAATCCTCCATACAACACACGCTTACATCGGCGAAGGAAGCTACCGAGATCATAGAGGATGACACGGAAGATGTGGCGAAAGCAGAGGAGGGACTGCTTGCCGGGCTTGCGTCCAAAGTGTCCGGCGTGAAAGAAAGTATGTCCGGCATGATGGAGAAAGCGGAGAAGACCCTGAACGATTTTATTGAGGCGCTTGCTGTCATGCTTGTGACATCGTGTGTGATCCCTGTTCTCGTGCTGCTGTTCTTTGTGTGGATCACAAAGGTCATTCTGGGCATGGAGTTGCCCGTGAAAAAGAATTGAGGAAGGCCGGCTTCTCCCGGCCCGGAGCTGAAACTGGTTCTGAAAGTTGAAGGCGCCACTGCTGAGCAGGGGTGCCTCGGGCTGTCGAAAAAGTCATCTATTGGTATCAAAGTAAGTCACTGCTTTCATATGAAAAACGGGCCTGTCGCAAAATAGAATTTACCCAAAAGTTCACTTAGAAAAAGTTATGGAGGAGTGCCGTAAACGGCACTTCTCCATAACTTTTTTAATGGGTTGATTTTGAGATTTGGCCCTTAAATCGCATTTTGCAACAGTCCCGTTTTTATATCCTGACGTATCTCCGGATTTATCAAAGATCTTGGATGTGCTTCGAGGTTCCGATTATTGATCGCCCACAACCGTATCGGCAGGAGTGCAGTCCGTGCAGATGTTCTTATTGCTGGCTTTGCCGCATTGGACGCTGGGCGTCCCCGCCACAGCCCGGGCACCGAATTCCACGGGGACGGCAACACAGATCTCCTGGCTGATGGTAAAGCGACAGACCCCGCCATTCCGGGGACAGACGTCCCCGGCCGTTACGATAGGCTCGCCACAGCAGTTCGTGATCGGCGTGCCCACGTGTGCAAAGGGGGTCACCGTCACTGGCACGCAGACGGTGGATCTCTGATACCCGACCACTGGGCAGCTCCCGTCGCCCTGCTTTTCACAGATGGGACCGCAGATCTTCAGCCCCTCTGCTGTCGTGTTGCCGCCGAACAGACAGACGTCAATCCCCGCCACCTCGCGGGCCACCGTCAATTCAAAGCAGATACGCATCGTCCCGTATACCTTATCCAGAGGGAAATCAAATTTCAGGCCGGGGCATCCGGTGGGAGGATCGGGGCTGTCAGCAGTGCGCAGCTCCACATTGCCGCCTTCCCCAAACACCACTTCCTGGGCCACACCATTGATGACCACGGTGATATTCACGATCTCCTCCGCCGGGATCTCATCACAGATCCCAAGCACCAGATGGCTCAGGTCGGCGTACAGCGAAGTATCTTCGCCAACGGCCACAACGTCATAGCAGAATCGCTGATTCTCGCCGATAGACGGGTCAAGGATGGAGTCGGTCAAATTGAGAGATATCTGAAAAGGCAGGACCCGCCCACCCGGAACAGTCGAGTAGTCGATTTCCAGATTGCATGCGGGAGTCCTTGCCTGACTGCAAGAGCAGGACATTATCCAATACACGCTCCTCTTTGTCTGTTTTGGTCAGCAGGGAGCTGGCCATTTCATACTATGCCTCGGGGGAGAGTGGGGTGTACGGTCTGCCGGGCTGGTCCCAATGCGTGCCCATGCACAGGAGGCGCAGGCCAATACAAATGCACAAAGATTCGGCTACAGATGAGTTTGAGCCGGAGCGTTTGGCTTTTCGGCGACAATTCTTCTCCCTAAAAGCCAGCTAAGAGGAACCAGGAGAGGAATATCGGCATCCCAGAGGTCCGCGTGGCGCAAAATTTTATGCGATGCCTCTTTTTCATGCCTTTTCAACCAAATATTCTGTATCCTTCAGCAGAGCTTTGCCGTTTGATGGCGCTGAGATACGGGTGCTCGGTGCTTCAGAGCCTTATAAAAAGAGACCATGTTTTATACAATAGCTGGCAGAACAGTAGATTTTATGGCACTTATCCTTGATTTTTATATTGGCTGATGATATATTGAAATATGTCCTCTGATAAAGAGGTACATTTATGAAAGAGGGAGAAATAACATGAATCAGAAGCTTTTGACACGGCTCAGCGCCGCCTTGCTCTCCGCCGTTCTGATGGTGGGCAGCGCCGTCAGTGCGGGAGCGTGCACTGGCGTGTACGTCGGCAGCGAAGTATCGGAAAACGGTTCTACCTATGTGGGTCGTTCCGAGGATATCGGCAAGCTGTACGATAAGGTGTTCGAGGTACGTCCTGCCGCCGACCATAAGGAGGGCGAGATGTATATGGACGCCTACGGGTTCTCCATGCCCTATCCCGCCCATACTTATCGCTACACCGTAATGCGTGATTCGATCAAGGCCGGTGAGTCCTTCTATGAGGAAGACGGCTATCAGATCAATGAGGCTTACGGTGAAGTCGGTATGAACGAAAAGGGCGTGGCTGTGAGCGCCACCGTCTCCACCGCTAACAACGCCAAGCTGCTGCAGGACGGCGAGTGGAAGAAGAACAAGGAAACCGGCAAATATGAGTGGTTCGATGAGGGCTATCTGGGGTATGATCCGCTGGTCGATACCGGCCTGTGCGAAATCTCCCTGAACACTGTGATCCTGATGCAGGCGGAGTCCGCCCGGGACGGCGTGGAAAAGCTGGCGGCCATCCTCGATGAATACGGGGCCGGTGAGTGCAACTCCTTTACCATCAGCGACGCAAATGAGGTCTGGGACTTCGAGACGCTGTCCGGCCACCAGTATGTGGCAGTGCGGATGCCCGCAGACAAGGTCTCTTTCAACCCCAACATGGTGGTCATGGACGAGATCGACATCTCCGACAAGGAGAATGTGGTCGCTTCTTCCGGGCTGATCTCCCTGCCGCAGGAAAAGGGTTTCCTGGTTTCCTCCCAGCTGGGGACCGGTGTGTCTGAGATCACGAAGATCGACATTGCCCAGACCTACGGCGCCAAGGATTTCGGCAAAGCCCAGTATCAGCGGTACTGGCAGGGCGTCAACTATATGAATGCGAAGCTGGCCAAGGAGTATTCCGTTGTGAGCAATGACGACGGCAGCGCCGGGCTGTCCAAGCCGGCCACCCTGCTGTTTGATGCGGACCGCAAGATGAGCACCTATGACGTGCTGCGCTTCCTGGCTTACCGCGGTGAGGGCACCGACTATGACGCCAACAAGAGCGACTGCTATGCCATCGGCAACCATCGGCAGGCGGAGTGCCATGTGTTCGAGATTCGTCCCGATATGCCCGAGGCGCTGGCCACCATTCAGTGGCAGACTATGTCCCGGGCCGAGTTCTCGGTCTATCTGCCGTTCTATTCCAACCTGCTGACGGATACCTCTGAGATCTTCAAGTGCGAGTATCTGCCGGACGTTGACGACATTGAAGAAGTCCTCGACGATGCGGATTTCCCGGACGAAACTTCCGCCTACTGGGTTTTTGCCGCCCTGAACGATCTGTGCGACAATGATCGTGATCGTTATGGCGTCAACGTTCAGAAGTTCTGGGAAGCTTACCAGAAGGAGCTGATCAAGCAGCAGGCTGATGTGGATGCCGTTATGGAGAAGATCTACGCTTACAGTCCCGCTCTGGCTGAGAAAAAGGCCACTGAGCTGGGCAAGGCTGTGGCCGAGGAGGCCTTTGGCTGCGCCAAGAGCATGCTGAACGAGCTGCAGGCCTTTATTTCCGAGCATGGTGACGACAAGGAGGTATTTGTTCCCTCCGTCCTGACCGAGGGCAAGCTGCCTACCTATTCTCTCTCCAAGTTCATTGATGTGCCCGCTAACGCCTATTACCAGAGCGCCGTGAACTGGGCTGTCAGCAACAGTGTCACCGGCGGTGTGACTGAGACTGCTTTCGCGCCCAACGCCGCTTGCACCCGTGCTCAGGCTGTTACCTTCCTGTGGCGGGCTGCCGGTTCTCCGGCACCCAAGAGCAGCACGATGCCCTTTACCGATGTGGCCGCCGATGCCTACTACCGCAACGCGGTGCTGTGGGCGGTAGAGAACGGCATTACCAAGGGCAGCAGTGATACTACCTTCAGCCCCAATGCCACCTGCACCCGGGGGCAGATCGTCACCTTCCTGTGGCGTTCTGAGAAGTCTCCCACCGCAGGCACTGTGAGCACGTTCACCGATGTGGCCGCTGATGCCTATTGCGCGGGCGCCGTGAACTGGGCTGTGCAGCAGGGGATCACCAAGGGTGCCACGGATACCACCTTTGGCCCCAACACCAACTGCACCAGAGCGCAGATCGTAACTTTCCTTTTCCGGGCAACAGCTGAATAATCCGGAGACGACCAACGGGCCTGCCGCAGAATGCGGCAGGCCCGTTTCTTTTGCTCCGGCTGACGGACAATAACGGGGTACTTGGGAAATTGGAGATTTTTCGCTTTAACCCTTTAAAACGGCGGAAATAATTGTGCAATTTGCAGATTGACATTTGCCCGTTGGCAACGTATAATGCAAAGCAATCAAAATAAACCGATGAGCAAGAGGAGTAACCGGTGGGGTCACCTTTCAGAGAGCCGTGGGTGGTGGGATCACGGCAGAGAACTTTCCGGCGAATGGACTTGCGAGGGCAGAGCGA
>CAMAZB010000083.1 GCA_945862785.1 uncultured Clostridia bacterium
CCTCATCCATTCGGATGAGGTCTTTTCTGGAGCGGGCAACGAGGCTCGAACTCGCCTCCCGGCATCCCACAAATGGCCTGCGTCCATTTGCGGGAACCCTACCTCACCTCGGATTGAATACGCGCTTCGCGCGGTGGAGGTAGCGGGTTCGAGCCAGAAAGACTATGCAAAAAGACCTCATCCATTCGGATGAGGTCTTTTCTGGAGCGGGCAACGAGGCTCGAACTCGCTACCTCCACCTTGGCAAGGTGGCGCTCTACCAGATGAGCTATGCCCGCGAGAACAAGGTGTATTCTATCAGACGAATCACACCTTGTCAAGCCTTTTCCTCAATTTTCTTCGGTTTCTTTTTTAGGAACTTCGGCAGGGCTTCCCTCCAAGTCTCCTTCCGGCTGGTCCGCTTCCTCCCCATCCGGCTCCTCAGGGTGCGCCGCGGCGAAGGCCGCCAGTTCTTCCTCCGACGGGTCCAGCAGGAATTCCACCAACCCCACAGGGCCCTCCGACGGGTAGTAATTCACCACCCACGGCGTCTCCTCCGTCAGTCCCCGCTCCTCCCGGATCTGGGCCACGGCGCTCTCGATGCCGCTCTGGCCGTTTTGGCCCCAGTAGCCGATCCGCACCGCAAGCTCCGTTCTGCCGTCATCCAGCGCAGACTCCAGCAGACTGGAGACAGCCTCCGGCCGGGTGGCGTTCACAATGGCCTGGATCTGCTCCGCGGTCCGGCGGTAGCCGATCTGGACCGCGATCTCATAATAGCCCCGCTGGGGCTGGCTGGAGGACGTGATATACGCCACCGCGTAGGCTCCCAGGGGCGTCTGCTCCTGGATCTCCACCGCGGCCCGCTCCAGCGTGTCCGCCACGGACACATCATCCTTAAAATTGTACAGGCGGAGGGCGGCATCGTCTGTATGCTGCCCGATGAGCAGCAGCAAATCATTGACGATGTCCTGGTAGTTCTCCGCCCGCAGAGTGCCGGCGGCCTCGCTCTCCCAAAACTTGCTGCTGTGGGGCTCCGTGGTGCTGTACTCCCGCTCCAGCAGCGGGGTGCAGCCCGCCAGAAGCAGCAGTATCAGCAGCAGGGCAGTCCAGCGCGCCCTCACAGGCCCAGATCCTCGTCCACCAGGACGATCTCGGTCTCCACACCCATGCTGGGCCCCCACAGCACCACCAGCCCCCGGCAGATACGGTCCGGGCTCTTGCAGTCATAGCAGCGGTCACCCTTCACGGCGCAGGGCGTCTTCTTCCCCAGCCGCTGGGCGTTTTTCGGGGCGGCGATGTTCCGCGCCCGCCACAGGGCCTCGTCGTAGGTGGGGGCCAGCTTGTTGCGGCCGATGATGAAATAGACTCTCTTGTGGCCATACAGGGTGGAAGCCACCCGGTTTCCCGCGCCGTCGATGTTGATGACCTCGCCATTCTCCGTAAGGCCATTGGCGGAGGTGATGTACACATCGGCATGGGCGGCCTTCGCCCGGACCTCCGGGCCGTCGGTCCAGTGCCAGTGGACCTCATTGTGAGCCGCCAGTTTCTCATGGAGACCCATCTGCTGCACCGTCATGGAGCCGCCGATGCCCACAGTGGTGCCGTCGATCGCACTGTCCAGATAGGCGGCGGCTTCGGCAGCTGTGGAGAAGGTGCTGACGGAAAAGCCCCGGGCTTCCAGATTCTTTTTGACTGTCTCAAATGCCATGTCGCATTCCTCCTTCTCAATCTAACAGGGCGATCTGCTGTTCCTCGGAATCCTCCTGCCGCAGCAGCGCGCCGGCGGCAGGCACGGCCCGAACCCGGTAGCGGCTCTGGTTGGAAATGGAGGTCTCCTCCAAAGGCTTCACGGTGTCCAGGTGGTACTTGGGCTTCATATTCATCACCGCCACGCCCTGGGTGGACCGGGTGGTCTTGGGGGCCAGCAGGGCGGTGTGGAAGATCAGGCAGCGGGGCTCGGTGGAGTACACCGCCAGCTCCCGGTCCTGGTCGATGCGCAGAATGGCCGCCAGAGGCGCCTTATCGGAATAGGCGCCGGTGAGCTTGCGGCGGTTGGAGGTGGTCTTGTAGGCCGTCAGGTCCACCCGGGCCGCCTTGCCGTTTTCAAAGAAGAACAGCATGGCGCCGGAGTAATCTCCCGGCAGCACGGCATATACCACGTTTTCACCCGGGTCCATCCCCAGCTTGGCGGGCAGGTAATCGCCCAGGACGCTGGCCTTGGTGTCGTCGAACTCGGAAAGGCGGGTCTTATAGACCTGGCATTTGTCGGTGAAGAACATGATTTCCGACGCGCTGGTGGTCTCGAAGCTCTGGCGCAGGCCGTCGCCCTCCTTGTACTTCTGCTCGCCGCTCATGCGGAGGCTCAGGGGCGTGATCTTCTTGAAGTAGCCCTCCCGGGACAGGAACACATGGACGGGGTATTCCTCCACGGTCTCTTCCTCGTCATAGGTCTCGATCTCGTGGCCGTAGACGATGGAGGTACGGCGGGGCTCGCCGTATTTCTTGGCCGCCTGCTCCAGCTCCTCCACGATGATCTTCTTCACCCGCTTGGGGCTGTTCAGAACATCCTCCAGGTCCTCGATCTCGTCCCGCAGGGCGTCGGTTTCGTTGACCCGCTTGAGAATGTACTCCTTGTTGATGTTCCGCAGCTTGATCTCCGCCACGAACTCCGCCTGGATCTGGTCGATGCCGAAGCCGATCATCAGGTTGGGGATGACCTCGGACTCCTCCTCCGTCTCCCGGATGATCTTGATGGCCTTGTCAATGTCCAGCAGGATGCGCTTCAGGCCTTTCAAAAGGTGCAGCTTGTCCTGCTTCTTTTTCAGCACGAAGTAGATGCGGCGGCGGACGGATTCCGTCCGCCAGGCGGTCCACTCCTCCAGGATCTGCCGCACCCCCAGCACCTGGGGGCTGCCGGCGATCAGCACGTTGAAGTTGCAGGCGAAGGAGTCCTCCAGGGTGGTGGCCTTGAAGAGCTTGGCCATCAGCTTGTCGGGGTCCACGCCCCGCTTGAGGTCGATGGTCAGCTTCAGGCCGGAGAGGTCCGTCTCGTCCCGCATGTCGGCGATCTCTTTGGCCTTGCCGGCCTTGATCAGCTCCGCCACCTTGTCCAGGATGGCCTCCACGGTGGTGGAGTAGGGGATCTCGTAAATCTCAATCAGGTTTTCCGCTTTCACATAGCGGTACTTGGCCCGCACACGGACGCTGCCCCGGCCGGTGTTATAGATCTCCCGCAGGGCGGCGGGGTCGCAGATCAGCTCGCCGCCGGTGGGAAAATCCGGAGCCAGCAGTGTCTCTGTCAGGTCGCAGTCCGGATTTTTCAGGTAGGCGATGGTAGTGTCGCAGACCTCTTTCAGGTTAAAGCCGCAGAACTGGGAGGCCAT
The DNA here is from genome assembly GCA_945862785.1 of uncultured Clostridia bacterium. Lineage (GTDB taxonomy): Bacteria > Bacillota > Clostridia > Oscillospirales > Oscillospiraceae > Oscillibacter. Next base: position 3,363 of record CAMAZB010000083.1, read on the forward strand.
GCCCACGGCGATGCCGCTGTTGGCGGACACCAGGATGTTGGGGAAGGTGGTGGGCAGCAGGGCCGGCTCCTTCATGGTGTTGTCGTAGTTGTCCACAAAGTCCACGGTGTCGCTGTCGATGTCCCGGAACAGCTCCGCGCAGATGGGGGTCAGCTTGGCCTCGGTGTACCGGGGCGCGGCGCAGGACATATCCCGGGAGTAGCACTTGCCGAAGTTGCCCTTGGAGTCCACGAAGGGCGTCAGCAGGGCGCCGTAGCCCCGGGACAGGCGCACCATGGTGTCGTAGATGGCGGCGTCGCCGTGGGGGTTCAGGCGCATGGTCTGGCCCACGATGTTGGCGGACTTCGTCCGCGCGCCGGTCATCAGGCCCATCTTGTACATGGTGTACAGGAGCTTCCGGTGGGAGGGCTTGAAGCCATCGATCTCCGGGATGGCCCGGGAGACGATAACGCTCATGGCATAGGGCATATAGTTGGTCTCCAGCGTTTGGGTGATGGGCTGTTCCACCACCGCCGCGTGAAGCCCCATGACGTTGGGATTGTTCACTTTGGGCCGGTTTTCATCCGGCTGTTTCTTCTTAGGCATAGATCAGTGATTCCTTCATCGAATTTGTTTTCCGCCGATAGTCACGAAATATCCGCCATTTCCAGATACTTATATCCATTTTCCGCGATATGGTCCTTCCGCCCCTGCAAATTGTCGCCCAGCAGGAGGTCAAAGACCTGGGCGGTGCGTTCCACATCCTCGGGCATCACCCGGATGAGGCGGCGGGTCTCGGGGTTCATGGTGGTCAGCCACATCATTTCCGGCTCGTTCTCGCCCAGGCCCTTGGATCGGTCGATCTTGTATTTCTTCCCCTCCAGTTCCTTGACGATGTCGTTCTTCTCCTTGTCGGAGTAGGCAAACCAGGTCTTCTCGCCACAGTTGATCTCAAAAAGCGGCGTCTCCGCGATATAGACATACCCCTCCCGGATGAGGGTGGGCGTCAGGCGGTACAGCATGGTCAGCACCAGGGTGCGGATCTGGAAGCCGTCCACATCGCCATCGGTGCAGATGACCACTTTATTCCACCGCAGGTTATTGATGTCGAAGGCCGCCACGTCCTTGACGTGCTTGTTCTGAACCTCCACGCCGCAGCCCAGGACCTTGATGAGGTCCACGATGATGTCGCTTTTGAAGATGCGGGCGTAGTCCGCCTTCAGGCAGTTCAGGATCTTGCCCCGGATGGGCATGATGCCCTGATACTCGGAGTCCCGGGCCTGCTTGACGCTGCCCAGAGCGGAGTCGCCCTCCACGATATAAATTTCCCGCTTGGAGACATCTTTCGTGCGGCAGTCCACGAATTTCTGGACCCGGTTGGCGATATCGATATTGCCGGAAAGCTTCTTCTTGATGTTCAGCCGGGTCTGCTCCGCCTTTTCCCGGCTGCGCTTGTTCAAAAGCACCTGCTCGCCGATCTTCTCAGCATCGAAGTGGTTTTCGATAAAATAAATTTCCAGATTCGTGCGGAGGAACTCCGTCATGGCCTCCTGGACAAATTTGTTGGTGATGGCCTTTTTCGTCTGGTTTTCATAGCTGGTCTGGGTGGAGAAGTTATTGCTCACCAGCACCAGACAGTCCTCAATGTCCGCCCAGGTGATCTTGCTCTCGTTCTTCTGATACTTGCCCTGCTGGCGGAGATAAGCGTCGATGGCGGAGACGAAGGCCGATTTCGTGGCCTTTTCCGGGCTGCCGCCGTGCTCCAGCCAGGAGGAGTTGTGGTAGTGCTCGATGACCTGGACCTTGTTGGAGAAGCAGCAGGCCACGCTGAGCTTCACCTTGTACTCCGGCTTGTCCGCCCGGTCCCGGCCCTTCTTCTCTGCCTGCCAGAACACAGGCAGGGTCAGGCTCCCCTCCCCGGCCAGCTCCGCCACATAGTCGGCGATGCCGTTCTCGTACAGGAACTCCGTCTCCTCGAACTTCCCCGGCTCGGTCTCATTGCGGAACTTGAACGTAATGCCCTCGTTGACCACCGCCTGGCGCTTCATCACGTCGGTGAAATACTCGGCGGGGATGGCGATGTCCGTGAACACATCCAGGTCAGGAAGCCACCGGGTGCGGGTGCCGGTCTTTTTACTCTGGTTCTTAGGCAAGGGGGTCTTGTTCAGCTCACCCACGATCTCGCCTCGCTCAAAGTGGAGCGTATACTCCTGGCCGTCCCGCCAGACGGTAACGTCCATATAGCGGGAGGCATACTGGGTGGCGCAGGCGCCCAGGCCGTTGAGGCCCAGGGAGTACTCGTAGTTGTCGCCGGAGAGGTTGTCGTACTTGCCGCCGGCGTACAGCTCGCAGTACACCAGCTCCCAGTTGTAGCGCTGCTCCTTCTCGTTCCAGTCCACCGGGCAGCCCCGGCCCACATCCTCCACCTGGATGGAGCGGTCCAGGAACCGGGTGACGGTAATGACCTTGCCATGGCCCTCCCGGGCCTCGTCGATGGAGTTGGATAAAATCTCAAATACCGCGTGCTCGCAGCCGTCCAGGCCGTCGGAGCCGAAGATCACGCCCGGGCGCTTGCGGACCCGGTCCGCGCCCTTCAGGGACGAAATGCTCTCATTTCCGTAGTCTTGTTTCCTTGTTGCCATACATCCTCCAAAAAAGGCAGGATTTGCCCAAAAATCAATATATAGTATTGTATCACACCCACTCCACAGGTTCAAGTGTTCCACCGGGAAACTGCCTTTTCCCGCCGTTTCTCTCCTTCACACCGGGTTTTTCGAGGAAATGTTGTTGCGTAACGTTTCCCATAACGGCGCTGTCACCTTCATAAACCGTTCATAAATCAGGGTTTTTCACATTCTCCACAGAGTTTTCCACACCGTTATGTCAACTCTGTAATTTTGCAAAAAATACCCGCTTCCCGGAGCCTGCCACCGGAGGCCCGCCGGGCCGCAGCCGGCGGATGCGAACCTGCCAGTCCGGGCTGGCCGCGGGCCGCCCTCCGCGGCTTTTTGGCGGCCTGCCTGTTGATTGGCGGGCTGTGGGCCTGGACGCAGCGCAATGTGGTCCCGGCGGAGAAAGCCCGGGCGGACAGCTCCTTGCCGGACAGCTTCACCGTCTCCGGGGTGGGGTTTTCCGGCGTGTCCGACTACACTGTGGCTTACCAGTTCACCCCCAGCGCCGCGGGCGCGGACTACACCTATCAGATCACCTTCACGGACCCGGAGGGCAACGCCGCCACCTTTGACGCGCCATGCAGCGGCGGCACCGGCAGCCGCAGCGCGGCGGCGGCAAAGGGCCTGGATTTCTCCGCAGGCAGCATGGGCCGGACGCCGCAGACAGGATAAAGCACAGGCCGCACCGTTTGGTACCGTTTGGTGCGGCCTGTTCCGTTATTCCGAAAAACGCAGCATCGTCTCCAGGGCGATGCAAAGCCCCGTTTCCAGAGAAGCCGTCTCGATCCACTCCTGCCGGGTGTGGGCGCCTCCGCCGTCACACAGGCCGAAGCTCACCGCCGGGATGCCCTGGGACAGGGGGATGTTGCAGTCCGTGGAGGCGGGCTCCACGATGATGTCCCCAGCCGTGTGCCTGTGCAGCAGGGCTTCGCTCCAGTCCGACAGGGCCTTCTGGGCCAACCGGTCCACGCCCTCCCCGCAGGGACGGACGCCCATGGATTCCACTTTGATCTCCACGCCCTTGGCCCGGAAGTCCTCCACCACAGCCGAAAACGCCTCCTCCATGCCCCGCAGGCCCGCCGCCTCGTCAGAGCGGTATTCGTACAGCATGGAGGCCTCCTGGGCCACGGTGTTGACGGAGGTGCCGCCCCGGACCGTACCCACGTTGTAAGTCGTGACCGTTCCCTCCGGCCCCCAGTGGGGTTCGATGGCGTACAGCGCCCCGATCAGCTCCGAGAGCTGGGCAATGGCGTTGGGCGCGCCAAAATCCCGGAAGCTGTGGCCGCCCCGGGTGCGGACCGTCACCCGGTAGCGGGCGGAGCCCACCGCCTTGTTCCACAGGCGGTTGTAATAGCCGTCGAAGGAGATCATCCGTGCCACCCGGCCCCGGTAGTCCGCCATCAGTCGGCGGCAGCCACGCAGGTTGCCCAGGCCCTCCTCCCCGCTGTTGGCGGCGATCACCAGGCCGTGCTTCGGCGAGATGCCCTGTTCCAGCAAAAACCGGGCCGCCAGTAACAGCACCGCCAGGTTTGCGGTGTCGTCTCCCACGCCGGGACACAGCAGCCGCCCGCCCTCCCGGCGGACCTCCATGGGCTCCGTGTCGGGAAACACGGTGTCCGTGTGGGCCGTGAGCACCGTCAGGGCATCGCTGCCTGCGGCGTTCAGCTCCAGCACCATGTTGTCCGCGGCGTCGATGCGGACGCCCTGCGCTCCGAAACGCTCCAGCCAGACCTTGCAGAATTCCGCCCGGGCACGCTCCCGGCCGGAGGGGGCCGGAATACGGCACAGCTCCTCCGTCAGCCGCAGCGCTTCATCGGCGTGAACCGCCGCGTATGCCCGGATTTGATTTTGTTCCATGGAAAACCACTCCTCTTGAAAACAGGACAAGGCAATGCCTTGTCCTTAGGGAACCTCTGATTTAATGCGCACTACCGCAAAGACTCCGAATGTGGGATAA
>CAMAZB010000084.1 GCA_945862785.1 uncultured Clostridia bacterium
CGAGTGGGAATAATTTATAAAAACCGCGGATCCATTGCAGTGCAATGAATCCGCGGTTTTTTCAAGTCGGTCGTGAATCGTACCCGCTGCTTATTTTGAGATTAAAGGGATTGCCTCAGATATTCCGCTGTAATGGTATGGGCATATTCTGCCATTTCCTTCGGTGTTCCGGCAAAAACGATCTCCCCGCCTGCTGTTCCGCCATCGGGGCCTACGTCGATGAGGTAGTCCGCCCGCTTCATCACATCCAGATTGTGTTCGATGACGATAACGGTGTTGCCGCGGTCCACCAGGCTGTCCAGCAGTGCCATCACCGTCTCCACATCGGAGGCATGCAGGCCGGTAGTAGGCTCGTCCAGCACATAGATATTGCCCTTTTTATCCAAATACTTTGCCAGTTTCACTCGCTGGCGCTCACCGCCGGACAGGGTGGAGAGCGGCTGTCCCAGAGACAGGTAGGGCAGTCCCACCTCGATCATGGCTCCCAGGGCCTTGCGAAGTCTTTTGTTATCCCGGAAGAATTCATAGGCGTCGGCGGCGGACATCTCCAAAATTTCTACGATGTTCTTCCCGTGATAGCGGTAGGACAGGGCTTCCGCGCTGTACCGCTTTCCCTCACAGACCTCGCAGACGGTGGTCACCGGGTCCATGAACACCAGCTCTGTGACGATCACCCCCCCGGCCGCCGCAGACAGGGCAGCCGCCCTTGCTGTTGAAGGAAAACAGCGAGGCATCCACGCCGTTTTCCGCCGCCATAACCTTGCGGATCTCATCGAAGAAACCCAGGAAAGTGGCGGGCGTGGAACGCCCTGTGGCTGTCACCGGGGACTGATCCACCAGCACCACCCGGTCTGCATACTGCCTGGCAAACACGTCCCGGATGAGGGAGCTTTTCCCGGAACCCGCTACGCCGGTGACCACTGTCAGTACATCCAAGGGGATGTTCACCGACACATTCTTCAAATTGTGGACGCAAGCGTCCCGCACCGGGAGAAATTCTTTCGGAGTCCGGGACTCCCCTTTCAGCGGTACTGTATGCTTCATGGCTTCTCCCGTGCGGGTGCCGGAGAGTAACAGGGCCTCATAGCTGCCCTGGAACAATATCTCGCCGCCGTTTTTTCCCGCCAGGGGCCCTACGTCGATGACCTCGTCGGCAATGGAGATGACATCCTTGTCGTGCTCCACCACCAGGACCGTGTTTCCCCTGTCCCGCAGGCTTTGCAGCAGCTTAGTCATGCGGTACACATCCCTGGGGTGCATGCCGGTGCTGGGCTCGTCAAAAATATAGGTCATACCGGTAAGGGAGCTGCCCATATACCGCACCAGCTTCAGCCGCTGGGCCTCGCCGCCGGAAAGCGTGGAAGATTCCCGGTCCATGGAGAGGTACGGCAGACCGATGTCGATCATGCGGGTCAGGGACGATAGCAGGGCGTCCACGATGGTCTTGGCCCTGGGGTCAGTGATGGTCCCCAGTACCTTCACCAGATCGGTAAACTCCATGGCGCACATCTCGTCGATGCTATACCCCGCCACTTTGCAGGAGAGGGACTTGGCGTTCAGCCGTCGTCCCCGACACGCCGGGCAGGGCTTTTCTTCCACCAGATACATCAGCCGCTTTACCGACGCCTCTTTCAGTTGGGAGGTATCCCGGTTAATGAGCATCCGGTGGAGGTAGTGGGACATGCCGTCCACCTTTTTATGGAGCCGGGGGCCGTCCGGAGTGTCCGCGCCGTAGAGCAGATGGTTCCGCTCCGTTTCCGTAAAGTCCTTCCACTTTTTGTCCAGGGGGAAGATGCCGGATTCGGCGTACTGCTTCCAGTACCAGTTGCCCACATGGAAGGCCGGCAGGTCGGCCATTCCCTCGTTCCATGTCTTTTCCGGGTCGATACGGCCCTCAATGTCCACCGTCATCACCTTGCCGATGCCGGAGCACTCCGGGCACATACCGTTGGGATCGTTGAAGGAAAAATACGAGGCGGTGCCCACATAGGGTTCCCCGATGCGGGAATAGAGCAGCCGCAGCGCGGCGTACATGTCGCTGATGGTTCCCACCGTGGACCGGGCGTTGCCCCCCAGGCGGCTCTGATCAACGATGACCGAGGCGGAGAGGTTGTCGATACGCTCCACTTTGGGCTTTTCGTATTTGGGCAGCCGCCCCCGCATGAAGGCAGTATAGGTCTCGTTCATCTGCCGCTGGCTCTCGGCGGCGATGGTGTCAAAGACGATGCTGGACTTCCCAGAGCCGGACACACCGGTAAACACCACGATCTTGCCCTTGGGAATATCCAGTGACACATTTTTCAGATTGTTCTGCTTCAAGCCCCGAATGATGATGCTGTCCTTTTCCGGCATATGCGTTCCTCCCTTTCTCCAACTGTTTCCATCTTACACCCTTTGAGCGCATTTTTCTCGATGTTTCTTGCCCAATAAAGGACACGCCGGGACGGCGTGTCCTCTATTGTAATATCTTCCATGATGTGAGAGTCAAGACCTGCCTCCTTGTTCATACCGCATGGGCGTATAGCGCAGCCCGTCGGTGAGTTGCTCCGTGTCCGTTGGCACAAAGCCCAGATGGCGGTAGACCTCCACTGCATAGGGGGAGGAATTGACTGTAAACACCTGCCGGGCATAGTCCCGCCGCATGGCCTCGAATAACCGCCTGCCGATACCCCGACGGAGGTAGGCCGCGTCCACGAAGAATCCGCCGATATGCTGCGGTGCCCGCATACAGAGGACGCCCACCAGTTTTTCACCGTCAAAGGCTCCGTAAAAGCGCAGTTGTCGGGTGCGCTCCTTGTCGTCCAGGCTGGCCCGGAAGGCGGCGACGCCCTCGGTGGAATATTCCGGAGCTTCAAATTCCAGAAATACCTGCCAGCACAGCTCCAACGCCGCCGGAAGTTCCGCCTGACTGAGCCTGCGGACAGGGTACGGCTCCAGGCTGCGGGTCAGGCTGTACAGCGTCATGTCCACCGCCTTGCCGTTTTTGACCGCATTGCTTTTCATGGTACCCTCGCAGGTAAAGCCCGCCTTCTCCAACGTGCGGCGGGAGCCGGTGTTATAGGAGAACGGCTCGGCGTAGATGCGGAGGATGTCGGTGGTCTCAAAAATGAGACTGCACAGCTGCCGGATGGCGTCGGTCATAATGCCCCTGCCCCAGTACTCCTCCGCCAGATAGTAGCCCAGCTCCGCCGTCTGCCGGTGGATGTTGCCCTGGCGGAAGGCCCCGATGCTGCCGATGGCCCGGTCATCGATGGTGATGGCATAGGCAAAGGTGTCGTTTTCATCTGCGGAAAGCATCGCAATGATGTAATCTCTTGCATCCTGCTCCGTATAGGGAAACGGCAGGCCATCCCGCAGATTATTCAGTATATTTTCATTATTCAGCGCAGCCGCCAGCTCTTTCGCGTCTGACAGCCGCCACTTTCTCAGGGCACAGCTCATATTCCCTCCACCTTCCGTTCAGGTGCCGGATCAACTGACGTCAGATCCTCATTTCCCTTTTTATGAATCTCCAGTTTCAGCGTTCCGCTCTCTGCTTCAAAGCGGACCCGCAGCATATCGCCCTTTTGCAGCCTGAGTGTATGGGAATCCCGTCCGTTCATCTTTTTGATGTTCAGCAGACAGGCGTTGGGATTCTTGGCCAGATTCCCCTGAAAGGTCGGCATGCTGTTGCCTCCGAGCAGCGCAGCCCCGCAAAACATAAGGATCAGGCCCGAAAACCGAAGAATCTGTTGGGGGCAGGCCAGCCCTCATGCTTTTTGCTCATTTCCACATTCAACGCCGCATACAGAATGCAGTGCTCATGCCGGTCAGTCTGAGGTACATCGTGTGCAAAACCAGATCGTGCCCCTATGAAATCTCAATCGCTGAATTCGATTTTCATATCGCCCACGCCGCCGTCAATTTCAATGGAATTCTCACCATCGCCATACACGACGTCATCAGACATTTTCACACCATCGAGGGTTGCTTTTCCTGCGCCCTTGTCAAGTGAAATGCGATAATCATCTGCGGTGCCGATCAGCGTTAAGTTCAATTCTCCCACGCCGTAGTCGATATCGCAATCCCCGGTAAGCCGGCTTTGCAGGTTCGCTTCGCCAACACCCATGTCAAAATCCAGGTCGGCCAGTTCACCGCCGCCAATATTCAGCTCGCCGGCGCCGCTGTTGATCGTCGCCCTGGTGGTCGCAACGAGCTTATCGATATGGACCTCGCCTGCTCCCAGATTCAGAGAGAGTTTTTCTGACAGGAGGGTATCGGCCTTGACTTCTCCGGCCCCGGCTGAAATAGTCACCTTGTTGAACGCAAAGTCTTCCGGGACCGTGAGGATGACCAAAGCACCTTCGGAATGAAATTCAAACACGGGATGGTCTTCTTTGATCAGAAGCGACCCATCCGTATTTTCCAGCTTCAGATACTTATGATTGCTCTTAACTGAAAAATTATCGTCCGTTTTGACTTCAAGCTGTGCGCCGCTGAGGTCAATCTCCAGGTTTTCAACCGCATCGGTCACAGCATAGGTCTGCATTTCACCGACTGCATCCTTGGCGTTGAAGATAAAGGAAAAGGACGAGACAGCGCCGATAATCCCACCGATGATACTGACGATCAGAAACACCGCAAAAGCGATGGCGCAGTATTTGATGACTTTCTGTGCTGTTGTCATTTTACCTCAACTCCTCCAAACAGGCAGGTGGCATTCAGGTACAGAGTGTGGTTAGAGGGATTATTTCTGCGCTCTTTACCGGAAACGCCGCCGAAGATGGAATTGGAACTAACCTTGACATTCAGGTTCTCAGGGACATAAATATCGATGCCGCCGAACACTGCGGATGCATTGATCACACAGTCCCCATTGATCACTGCGCCCCGCAGGTCACACTTGATACCGCCGAAAACGGCATCCAGCTTGGCTCCCTCAAAGATCTCGCCGGTATAGTCGAAGGTGGCGCCGGAGAAGGTCGCCGCACCGCTTCTGACCGTAGTGTTGTTTTCTTTTATCTGTTTGAAGACTTGCTCACCCCGATTGTCGAAAATACTGCCAAGGATCATCTTGACGCCGATGATCACAATAATCGCCGGAACAAGGAGCTTCCAGAACATATCAAAGTTCAGAACATCCTGGCAGCAAAGCAGCAAAAACACGCCGATGCAGATACCGATGAGATGGCCGCTCTTGTCATAGTCGGTGAACAGGCCGATCACGCAGGGCACGATGATGAACAGCGTCCACCAACCGTCAAAGAAGATATCGACGTTGGCAACGCCAAAGGCATTCAGCGTCAGGATAACACCAACCGCCACAAGTACGATTCCCCATAAAATACCGCTTACTTTTTTCATAACGATTCTCCTAACATATTGATTATGTCGAGTCATTTCCGTTTACGGTACTATTCTACGAAGAAATCGTCTGTCCATATAGGCAGATTTTTCATCTGTTTGTGTCAGATTTATAGGTAAAAAGCGGAAGATCCTGGTTTCCTTGTTATATTGTTTTTTCTGTTTTCTGTTTCATAAAGGTATTCTTCGCAGTTGCTTGTATTCGGCACACTGTGCCCCGGCAAATTCAAGCTTATTTTCATCGGCATCACTGATCCCACGGTCTGCTGCTCCCATGCCAGCCCCATTCCTCCCAATATCCATAATCCGGTTCCATGAGTGGGAAATACCTGTGAGCGAAACGCATGATGTAGAACCACATCCTTGCCCTGCCATTGCACCCGCGCGCCTGCGTTTTTCTGAATCTGACTTGCCAGCCTGTCCGTTTTCCTGTGGATGTTTTTCATAATTCCGGCAGGGATTTCCTCGGGCTTGGCCGCCTGTACGCCCACACCGAGCTTATACACCTTATGGATGCCCCACATCTCCAGACTGTCGGCCATATCCCTTACGGTACTTTTCATCCCGCCGCCGGCGGCAGTGCTGATGGCAACCGCCTGCTTCCTGCTCATTTCCGGCATAGGCCTGTGAACGACCCACCAGGTCCCGAAGTGATCCAGAAAACTCATCATCTGGCCCGTGGCATGATACACATAGACTGGGCTGTCCAATATGAGGAGGTCCGCGTCAAGGATTGCTCTTTCCAGCGGCTCCAGTTCCTTAAAATGCGGACATTTGGACAAGTCCGTTTTAAAACAGGTAAAGCATCCACAGCATGGCCGGGCAAAATCCCGCGGCAAAAAGAACTCTTGAACCTCTCCCCCGACCTTATCCGCAAGCTCCCTTGCCACCATACAGGTACTTCCTTCATGGCTTTGCCCGTGAATCATCACGATCTTCATCATTTCAAAAACCTTCTTCCGAAAATCTTTCCTGGTATCCTGATACATGTATTTTACGGAACTCCGGTAAGATTCGATAGTCTCATTTTCCCATGGAATGTGTCCTTTTTATAGAAACATGGCACAGAGTGAAATGCTCTGTGCCATCTCAGCTTGTCGAAAAAGTCTTTTCGGCAAGCTGCTTAAGATTTCAGAACTTTCAAAAAGTTCTGAAATCTATTGATTTGAATAGCGCGGGTCACCCTTCCTGGGTTCATCTCCGCGCTAAGAGCCGGGCTACGCCCGGTTGCGCTCCGAAACGTCCTGCGGGCCAGCCCCGCACACCCTTCCTTCCCGTTTTCCTACATTTCCGGGTTTATCGGCAGCCTGGGCCACGCGTAAAATGCGTGGCCTTCACTGTCAAAAAATCTTAAAACCTGTCATGATGGTAGGGGAGAGTGCCCTGCGTCATTCAAAAACACCCGTTTTTGGAACTTTTTTAGCTTCGAAAACCTGCTCAGCCACGGCAGCCTTCAATATCGGCTCAGTGGCCGCACTCGATGGAAATTTGGCTAAACATGGTCAGGATATCGTCAATGGATGTGGCGGCTTTCTCCACGCCCGCCCTATCCAGCACCACGCGGCCCTGATTCATCATCAGGATGCGGTCGCCGTACTCCACGGCGTAGCGCAGGTTGTGGGTCACCATCATGGCGGTGAGCTTCTTTTCCCGCACCACCTTGTTCGTCAGCTCCATGATGGTCTCGGCGGTTTTGGGGTCCAGCGCAGCGGTGTGTTCGTCCAGAATCAGGAACCGCAGCGGCGTCATGGTAGCCATGAGAAGGGCCACCGCCTGCCGCTGACCGCCGGAAAGGGCACCCATTTTCACGTCCAGCTTATCCTCCAGCCCCAGGCCCAGCTCCCGAAGCTGCTCCCGGTAAAAGTCCCGCCGCTGGCGATTGACGCCCCGGGCCAAGCCGAAGGGCTTGCCCTTGTTATCCGCCAGAGACAGGTTTTCCAGCATGGTCAGCCCCGGACAGGTACCTGCCGCCGGGTCCTGATAGACACGGCCCATGGAGGCATACCGCTGATAGTCCTTCAATTTGGCAATGCTCTTTCCATCCACCAGCACATCGCCGGCCTCAATGGGGATGGAGCCGCAAATGATGTTCAGCAGCGAGGTCTTGCCGCTGCCGTTGCCACCCACGATGGTCACGAACTGCTCCTCCTCCACAGTGAGGGAGAAATCGTTGAACAGCCGCTGCTCCGTGACGGTGCCGGGATTGTAGATCTTGGTGATATTTCGTACCTCAAGCATGAATGATCGCCTCTCCCTTCCGTCCGGACAGCACCAGCACCAGCAGGAACAGCATGGCGGTGATGAGCTTCATCATATTGGCGGGCAGGCCCATGCTCAGGGCCGCCTGGATGCACAGCTTGTAAAGGATGCTGCCCAAGATGACCGCCGTGGTGCCCGCAGGGGCGGTCAGCCAGCCCAGTCCCCGGATATTCCGCAGCTTGCGGGCAATGGGGGAATCCGCAAAAAAGTTCATGGTGGAAATGCCGATGATAACCGCCGCCAAGCCGTACACAAGCTGGCCGGTGCCCATGGTGGCGGAAAAGCTGCGCTGCTCGTGGCACACCACGC
>CAMAZB010000085.1 GCA_945862785.1 uncultured Clostridia bacterium
ATGGCCACCAGGGGCCGCTTGGGGTTGGCAATGGCGCCGCCCAGGAACTCCAGCTCCTTCTGGATCAGGAAGCCGGAAACAGCGGGCAGGTAAGCAGCCACGCCGGCGGTGGAGGCGTGGGCACGGTGCACGGCGCCGAAGGCGTCGGACACATACAGTTCCGCCATGTCGGCCATGGCCTTGGCCAGAGCGGGGTCATTCTTGGTCTCGCCCTTTTCAAAGCGGGTGTTCTCCAGCAGCAGGATCTGGCCGGGCTTCAGCGCGGCAGCCTTGGCCTTGGCATCCTCGCCCACCACGTCGTGGGCAAAGATGACCTCCTGACCCAGCAGCTCGCTCAGCCGCTTGGCCACGGGAGCCAGGGTCAGCTTCTTCAGGGACTTCTCCCAGTCCTCTTTCTTGACGGAAGCCGCATCCTTGCCCTTCTCCACCTGCTTCTTCACATAGGACTCAAAGGTGGCCACGGGCTTGCCCAGATGAGAGCAGGCGATGACGGCAGCGCCGTTATCCAGCAGATAGCGGATGGTGGGCAGGGCGGCGACGATACGCTTGTCACTGGTGATCTCGCCGGTCTCCTTGTCCTGGGGGACGTTGAAATCGCAGCGCAGCAGGACCTTCTTGCCGGCCACGTCCACGTCACGGACAGTTTTCTTGTTGTAATTCATGTGGATTTCCTCCATAAATAAAAATATTCCATGAGAAAGCGTCCGGCACTTCCGCGCCGGAGGGAATACAAAGTCAGAGAGCCATCTCGCCGGTGCCCAGCAGACCGGGAAAACCGTTCTGCCGCAGCGCTTCGTACACGCAGACAGCCACGGTGTTGCTCAGGTTCAGGCTCCGGGCCTCCGAGATCATGGGCAGGCGGATGCAGCGGTCACGGTATTGCTCCCGGAAGTTCAGAGGCAGCCCGGCGGTCTCCTTGCCGAAAAACAGCCAGCAGTCCGGGGAGAACGCCGCCTCCTGATAGGAGCGGGGTGCCTTGGTGGTGGTGAGCCACAGGTCCGCCGCGGCCTCCGGATGGCGGGCAAAGAAGTCGTCCAGATTTTCGTAGTCCGAAACCTCCACCAGATGCCAGTAGTCCAGCCCCGCCCGTTTCACCGCCCGGTCCGAAATGTCAAATCCCAAAGGGCGGATCAGGTGCAGGCTGCTGCCGGTGGCGGCGCAGGTCCGGGCGATATTTCCGCAATTCTGGGGGATCTCCGGTTCCACCAGTACGATATGGAGCATGGTCCGAATCCCTCCGTTTTGTACGAATGGATTTCATTGTAATCCTTTGCCTGGGCAAATTCAACCATATTATATGAAAAAAATCGGTTTTTTATAGGATAGAGCGATTTAATATACGGAATTTTTGCAATTTGCCGAAAAAGCAGCCCAAATTTTCCGTTTTTTCGACCATTTCCGTTGCCTCCGACAAAAAAGGGCATCCATTTGCAAGAGAATTCAGAGAAATTTCTTGGACAATTTCTCCGGAAACACTGGATTTCCGATAAAAGTTTGATATAATAAGCCTGCATAAAGGATTTTACTAAGAGGAGGAAAGTGCCATGGTCCGCCCCCAGCGTGCCGTTTTCTTCATGGAAGAGCCTGCTGTTTCGTCTGATTCGAAGCCGCTGATGCTGAAAGCCGTTCTCTCTTGCCCCATCTTATCCTGGATGAGCAACCAGTTGCTGGCCGACGGTGTGCAGCGGTTTTTCCTTGCCTGTGACGACCGTTTCGCGGAGGAGGCCAAAAGCTGCTTCCCGGCAGGAGTGGATGTTATCGTGTCTGACCGGCACAGCGACCTTCTGGCATTCTTGGAGACAGATGAGCAGACAGCGGTCCTGCCCCGTTCCGCCATTCCCATGGTGGAAGCCGGTCCCGGCTTTGCCTACATGGCACCCGGCCTGGAACTGCGGGAGATCTGGAAGGACAAGATGACCAACGCCGTTTCCGGCGCGGAGCTGCTGTCCGGGTGGCTGCCCGTGTACAGCCAGGACACCATCGACGAACTGGAACCCCTTTTACGTGAGCGGGTAAAACGTCCCTCCGGCGAAAACGCATAACGCTGATAACAAATACAAACATATAAAAAGATAACAGAAAGAAGGCGTTTGGTATGATTTCTCACGGCAAAGACATCAAGGTATTTACCGGCAATTCCAATCCCAAGCTGGCAGAAGAGATCTGCAGGCTCATGGGCACCAAGCTGGGTGAGTCCGAGGTTGGCACTTTCTCGGATGGAGAGATTTTTTCTTCCCTGTATGAGACCGTCCGCGGCAGCGATGTGTTCGTGGTCCAGTCCACCTGCACGCCCGTCAACAACAATCTGATGGAGCTGCTCATCATGATCGATGCGCTCAAGCGCGCCTCCGCCGGCCGTATCACCGCCGTCATCCCCTACTTCGGCTATGCCCGGCAGGATCGCAAGGCCAAGGCCCGCGATCCCATCACCGCCAAGCTGGTGGCCAACATGATCACCACCGCCGGTGCCGACCGCGTGCTGACCATGGACCTGCACGCTAACCAGATCCAGGGCTTCTTTGACATCCCCGTGGACAACCTGGCCGGCAACCCCATCTTCGTGGATTACTACGCCAAGAAGTTCGGTGACCGCTGCGAGGATATGGTGGTCGTCTCTCCCGATGTGGGCTCCGTGGCCCGTGCCCGCGCCTTCGCTCAGAAGCTGCACATGAATCTGGCCATCGTGGACAAGCGCCGCCAGAAGGCCAACCAGTGCGAGGTCATGAACGTCATCGGCGACGTGAAGGGCAAGGACTGCATCCTGTTTGACGACCTGGTGGATACTGCCGGCTCCCTGTGCAACGCCGCCAAGGCGCTGATCGAGGTAGGCGGTGCCCAGACTGTCCACGCCTGCGCCTCCCACGGCGTGCTGTCCGGCCCCGCCATCGAGCGGGTCAACAACAGCCCCATTCAGGAGCTGGCCCTGCTGGACACCATTCCGGCTATCGATCCTGCCCTCAGCAGCAAGATCAAGTACCTGCCCGTGGCCCCTATGTTCTGCGAGGCTATCGAGCGCATCTACCAGGAGGTCTCCATCTCCAAGCTGTTCCGCTGAGCGGCGCTTTCCATCTAAACACAGACCAACAAGGCGGGGAAGGGAACTTCCCCGCCCTTGTGGCGTTTTTCCTGTCATTTTATTTCGCAGTTTCAAAGGAGTACCGCTATGCTGTTCGGAAACAAATCCTCCGCCGTGGACTGGCTGATCGTTGGCCTGGGAAATCCAGGGCAGAAGTATGAGCACACCCGCCACAACATGGGCTTCCTGACGGTGGACCTGCTGGCAGAAAAGGCCGGCGTGAAGCTGAACAAGGTGAAATTCAAGTCCGCCTTCAACATCATGAACTTTGCCGGATGCAAATGCCTCGTGATGAAGCCCCAGACCTATATGAACCTCTCTGGCGAGGCGGTGCGGGAGGCGGTGCAGTTTTACAAGATCCCCGCCGACCACGTGCTGGTCATTTACGACGACGTATCCCTGCCCGTGGGCAAGCTGCGGGTCCGGCCCACCGGCTCCGCCGGCGGCCACAACGGCATCAAGAACATCATCGCCCACCTGGGCACGCAGGATTTCCCCCGCATCAAGATCGGTACCGGCGCCCCCGGCGAGGGCGGAGACATGATCGACTGGGTCATCGGCGTGCCCTCCCAGGCAGAGCGGAAGGTCCTGGTGGAGAGTTTTGAGAAGGCCATTCAGGCGGCGGAATGCATCATTGAACACGGCTGCCAGAAGGCCATGAACGATTATAATTGAGGGAGCATCGTCATGAAGATGCTGACCATCAAGCAGATGATCGCTGCCCTGGTCGCCGTCCTGTCGGTCTGCCTTTTCATCGGATTGCTCTACTCCCAGCCCTTTGCGGACTTTGCCAATGCGGATGAGTCAACAGCGTTTTACATTTACACGACGAGTGCCGGTGCCGGTCATGAGTTTCAGGAGTCCCGGCCCAGCCGGGAGGAGATGGCGCCGCTTCTGGAGCTGCTGGAAGCGGGCAGTCTGCGGCTGACTGGTCGCTCCCGATATATCCAGTGGGAGAGTGAAGATGCGCTCTATCGCCTCTTCTTCTGCCACGAGGAGAACGGAGCCTGGGTGCAGGATGCGGATTTTAACCTTTGCACCGACGGGATGGTGTACGTTCATCACGACTGGCTGGGATATATCCGCTATCGGCTCACAGGCTGTGACATGGACGCCGTGGAGTCGGCACTGCTGGCGCTGCCGGGCATGACGTGAGGACCTATTGAATAAAGTAGAATGCCGGGCACACCCCGTCCCCGTAAGGCGGCGTAGGCCCGTTTACGGCTATAATTTCCAAATTTTAACAAGGACTGCACACTATGGAACAATTCCTGCAACAACTGCAAACCATCCCCGAGGTGGCGGAGCTGATCCGCCGGGTGGAGGACGGCGGATGCCCGGCGGCGGTCACCGGACTTCAGCCGGTGCAGCGGGCCTGCGTGGGTGCCGCTGTGGCCCGAGCCGCCGGCCGTCCCGCCGTGTTCGTCTGCGGCGACGACCGGGAAGCCCGCCAGCTCACCACCGACCTGGCAGCTCTCACCGGACAGACCCCGGTGCTGCTTTTAAGCCGGGAGTGGCAGTTCCGTCCCGGAGCCGTCAGCTCCCGGGACTGGGAGCGCAGCCGTCTTGCGGCGCTGTACGCCCTGGCCAAGGGCGATGTCCCCATCGCCGTCGCCACCGCCGACGCCCTGATGGCCCGGACATTGCCGCCGGACCTGCTGACCTCCCTGTCCATAACCCTGGAGGTGGGCGGCCGGGCTGACCTGAACGCGCTGACTGATCGCCTCCTGGCGGCGGGCTATACCCGCTGCGACCAGGTGGAGGGCGTGGGCCAGTTCGCCCTGCGGGGCGGCATCCTGGACGTGTTCTCCCCGCTGATGGGCCAGCCGGTGCGCTGCGAGTTCTTTGACGACGAGATCGACTCCATGGGCACCTTTGACCCGGCGACCCAGCGCCGGACAGCCAATGTAACCTCCGCGTTGCTGCTGCCTGCCGCCGAAGTGCTGCCCCGCAGCGCCGAGGGCGGTCTGGAGGGCCTGGGCGAAACACTGCTCCATCTGGCCGATAAGCTGACAAAAAAGCAGAAGACGGAAGCCACTGTGGCCCGCTTACGGGAGGACGGCGAAAAGCTGAAAAACGGCGCCGTTCCCGGCGGAATGGACCGCTATCTGGCGGCTATTTATCCAGGCATTACGGCAGGCGTCCACTACCTGCCCGGTGACGCGGTGGTGTTCCTCTGCGAGAGTGGCCGGGTGGACGAGCGGGTGAAAAGTGCCCTGCTCCAAAACAAGCAGGACACGGAAGCCCTTCTGGAGGCGGGCCTGCTGGCGGGCGACTATGCTAAGCTGCTGCTGTCCGGGGAAGAGCTGTATGCCGCCCTGGAGGAATTTCCCGTCATCATGGCGGACTCTCTCCCCACCTCCCGCCATCCCCTGAAGCCCAGAGGGCTGCTCACCATGAACGCCCGGCAGCTCTCCTCTTACGGCGGCAGTCTCGAGACCGCCGTCACCGATCTGGAGCATTACCGTGCGAACGGCAGCGCCGTGCTGGTACTGTGCGCCGGGGAGAGCCGTGCCCACAACCTTCATCGCCTGCTGGAGGAGCGAGGAATCCCCGCCGCGGTGGATTTGCAAAACGCCGCCATGCCCAAGGCAGGGGAGGTCCGCATCTCCCTGGGCGCTTTGTCGGCGGGCTGTGAGTGGCCATACCTGAAGCTGGCGGTGCTGACTGAGGGTCAACTCACCGCCTCCACCCAGAAGCGGCTGAAGCTGAAAAAGGAATCCAACCGCCAGAAAATTCAGTCTTACACGGACCTCTCCCCCGGCGACCTGGTGGTCCACGTCCACCACGGCGTGGGCCGGTTTGCGGGCATCCAGCGGATGCCGGTGGATGGTGTGGAAAAGGACTACATTAAAATTGATTACGCCGGCGGCGACTGCCTGTACGTCCCCGTCACCCAGCTGGACCTGGTGAGTAAGTATATCGGCAGTGGCGAGGACCAGGACCGCCAGAAGCTGAACAAGCTGGGCGGCACGGAGTGGGCCAAGCAGAAAACGAGGGCAAAAAAGGCCGCAAAAGACCTTGCCAAGGGCCTGACGCAGCTCTACGCAGAGCGGCAGCGCCGCCCCGGCTTCGCCTTCTCTCCCGACTCCCCCTGGCAACGGGAGTTTGAGGACGCCTTCCCCTATGCCGAGACCGACGACCAGCTCCGGGCCATCGAGGAGATCAAAAAGGACATGGAAAAGCCCCGGCCCATGGATCGCCTGCTGTGCGGCGACGTGGGCTACGGCAAGACGGAGGTAGCCCTCCGGGCAGTGATGAAATGCGTGCTGGACGGCAAGCAGGCCGCCATTCTGGTGCCCACCACCGTCCTGGCCCAGCAGCACTACGCCACCGCCTGCGGCCGCTTCAAGGATTTCCCGGTGAAGATCGAGGTCCTGTCCCGGTTCACCACCGCCAGGGAGCAAAAGCGCATCCTGGACGCCGTGAAACAGGGAGCCGTGGATCTGCTGATCGGCACCCACAAGCTGCTGCAAAAAGGCGTGGAGTTCAAGGACCTGGGGCTCCTCATCATCGACGAGGAGCAGCGCTTCGGCGTCACCCACAAGGAACGGCTGAAAGAAATGAGCCGCCAAGTGGATGTGCTCACCCTGTCCGCCACTCCCATCCCCCGGACGCTGAACATGGCCCTGTCCGGTCTGCGGGATATGAGCACCATTGAGGAGCCCCCCGCTGACCGCCAGCCGGTCCAGACTTATGTACTGGAGCACGACTGGGCCATTCTGGAGGACGCCATGCGGAAGGAGCTCAGCCGGGGCGGTCAGATCTACTATCTCCACAACCGGGTGGAGTCCATTGACCTCACCGCTTCCCGCATCCAGAAAATGCTGGGGCCGGAGGTCCGCATCGTGACGGGCCACGGCAAAATGGGCGAGCAGGAGTTGTCCTCGGTCATGCAGGCCATGGTGGACGGCGAGGCGGACGTCCTGGTCTGCACCACCATTATTGAAACGGGCATCGACATTCCCAATGTCAACACCCTCATCATTGAGGACGCCGACAAAATGGGCCTGGCCCAACTCCATCAGATTCGGGGCCGCATTGGCCGCAGCGCCCGACGGGCCTACGCCTACCTGACCTACCGCCGGGGCAAGATTTTGCAGGAGACCGCCGCCAAGCGGCTCTCCGCCATCCGGGAGTACGTGGAATTCGGCTCCGGCTTCAAAATCGCCATGCGGGATTTGGAAATCCGGGGTGCGGGCAATCTGTTGGGCCCGGAGCAGTCCGGGTATCTGATGAGCGTGGGCTACGACCTCTATTTGAAGCTGTTGGAAGAAGCGGTCCTGGAGGAGCGGGGCGAAGAGAAGCAGATCGAAACGGAGTGCTCCGCCGACCTGACGGTCAACGCCAATATTCCGGAACGGTATGTCCCCGCCGCCGAGCAGCGGATGGACCTTTATCGCCGTATTGCCGCCATCCGCAGCGACGACGACGCCTCCGACCTGCTGGATGAGATGCTGGACCGCTACGGCGAGGCGCCGAAATCCGTGCTGGCTCTGCTGGACGTAGCTCTGCTGCGCTCCGCCGCCGCCAAGGCGGGAGTGTCTGATATCTCCCAGAAGAAGGATGTGCTGAAATTCACCTTGGGCGTGTTCCGCCCGGAAGCTCTGGTATCCGTCTGCAGCCTGGCAAAGTACAAGTACCGTCTGACCCTGGCGGCAGGCGAGACCCCGGCCCTGTCCCTGAAGCTGAAGCCCGGCGCCGACGTGCTGGAAAGCGCCATGGCGCTGGTGGAGGATCTGAAGCTGGCCTCCCAAGCCAATCCCTCCTGAATACGCAAAAGAGCGCCCCCGGATGA
>CAMAZB010000086.1 GCA_945862785.1 uncultured Clostridia bacterium
AGAGGCCGTCCCTTTCGGGACGGCCTCCTTGCATATCTGAGGGAGACTTATTCTGCCTTGGGACCGGCGGCGATGACCTCGGCACTCATGTGGGTGTACTTCTTGAAGTTCTCCACAAAGCTGGAAGCCAGCTTCTTGCAGCTCGCCTTGTAGGCCTCCTTGTCCTCCCAGGTGTTCTCGGGGATCAGCAGCTCGGAGGGCACGCCCTCGATGGCAGTGGGC
The DNA here is from genome assembly GCA_945862785.1 of uncultured Clostridia bacterium. Lineage (GTDB taxonomy): Bacteria > Bacillota > Clostridia > Oscillospirales > Oscillospiraceae > Oscillibacter. Next base: position 223 of record CAMAZB010000086.1, read on the forward strand.
ACCTGAACGCCGAAAGTGGGGTCAGTGACGAACTCACCCTGCTCAATGGCGCCGGTGAGGGCAGCGGTGACCATAGCGCGGGTGTAGCTCAGCTTCATCCGCTTGCCGGTGCCGTTCCAGCCGGTGTTGACCAGATAGACGTGGGCGCCGGACTTCTCTACTTTTTCCGCCAGCATGTTGGCGTAGACAGAGGGGTCCAGGGGCAGGAAGGGCTCGCCGAAGCAGGTGGAGAAGGTGGGTACAGGCTCGGTGATACCGATCTCGGTGCCGGCCACCTTGCTGGTGAAGCCGGAGACAAAGTAGTACATGGCCTGGTTCTTGTCCAGCTTGGAGATGGGAGGCAGCACGCCGTAGGCGTCGGCGGTCAGGAAGATGACGGTCTTGGGCACGCTGGGGCTCATGCCGGAGAGCTCCGCATTGGGGATGTACTCCACAGGATAGCCCACGCGGGAGTTCACAGCCAGGGAGTCGTCGTCGAAGTCAAACTCCCGGGTCTCGTCGTCCATGACCACGTTCTCCACCAGAGCGCCGAACTTGATGGCGTTGTAGATCTCCGGCTCGCCCTCGGGGCTGAGGTTGATGCACTTGGCGTAGCAGCCGCCCTCGAAGTTGAACACGGAGTCGTCGGCCCAGCCGTGCTCGTCGTCGCCAATGAGCATCCGGTTGGGGTCGGCGGACAGGGTGGTCTTGCCGGTTCCGGATAGGCCGAAGAACACGGCGGAGTCGCCGTCCTTGCCGATGTTGGCGGAGCAGTGCATGGGGAACACGCCCATCTTGGGCAGCACGTAGTTCATGACGGAGAAGACGGACTTCTTGATTTCACCGGCATACTGGGTGCCGCAGATGACCACCAGCTTTTCCTCATAGTCTACCAGGATGGCGGCCTCGGAGCGGGTGCCGTCGATCTCGGGGATGCACTTGAAGCCGGGGGCGGCAATGATGGTGTAGTCGATCTTAAAATCCTTCAGCTGCTCAGCGGTGGGACGGCGCAGCAGCTGGTGGATGAACAGGTTTTGGGAGGCCAGCTCATTGACGATACGGAAGGACTGGGTGTACTTGGGGTCCGCGCCGGCAAAGCCGTCGAAAATGAAGATCTCCTTGCCCTGGAGATAGGCAATCACTTTGCTCTTAATGGCGTCGAACTTGGCCTTTTCAATGGGGCGGTTCACCTTGCCCCAGGCGATCTCGTCATGAACGGCGGGAGTGTCCACGATGAACTTGTCGTTGGCGCTGCGGCCAGTGTACTTGCCGGTCTTGACCACCAGCGCGCCGGTATTGGAGAGCTTGCCCTCACCGCGGCGCAGGGCGTGTTCCGTCAGCTGAGCGGGAGTCAGGTTGCGGTAGACAGCGGAGGCATTGATGATGCCCAGAGTTTCCAGACCATAAGTTTCCATGATAACGTTCCTCCTTTAAAATAATCGTAGCGGCGGAGCCTGGCAGATATCGGGGAATGGCCCCGTGCCGGTTTCAAACAATACTGTATTGTATTTTACATGATTTCCATGGGAAAGGCAAGAGCGGCGTATAGACCTCCCTTTTACCCTAAGTGTTGATGGAATAAACTTCGTCGATTTCACCAATCAGCTTGGGTTCGGACATTGAGAGAAGTACAACCGTACTTCAGGCTGCCGATAAACCCGGAAATGTAGGAAAACGGGAAGGAAGGGTGTGCGGGGCTGGCCCGCAGGACGTTTCGGAGCGCAACCGGGCGTAGCCCGGCTCTTAGCGCGGAGATGAACCCAGGAAGGGTGCCCTGCGCCATTCAAATCAATAGATTTCAGAACTTTTTGAAAGTTCTGAAATCTTAAGCAGCTTGTCGAAAAGACTTTTTCGACAAGCTGAAGTACAACAGTACTGTATGATATAAGAAGGTTGGAACATTTTGCTGATTTTTCCGTCTATATACATATAGACAAGTTAGATTTTCGGGGAGGCATTGAACATGAAGAAGTTAATAGAAGTAATACTTTGCCTTGAGCTGGTTTTCTCATTAGTAGGCTGTGGAGCAAAGACTTCAACCAGTACAAACTCTGAAACTCCTTATACTGGAGCACCCAAAATTGTGTTAAATGGTTGTGATTACTTTGCAACAGACTTGACAATTTTGAATGAACTGCCAGAGGATTATACTTACGCTGGTGAGTTGACTGACGAAGAAAAAGAGTATGCTGGCATAGATGGCAATAAGTATTATATTCTTGAGGGAGCAGAAACGATTGATGATTTTTATGTATATCAAGAATGTGGAACAAGGATCAGTGACACTGAAGTAGATAACACCCAAAGACAATGGGCCTATGTGAAGTGGAGCAAACGCTAACAAATTCCAGTTTTGGGAATTGTCTGATAGGAGCAAGGTTGAAATACACCTTGCTCCTTTTTGTATGCTTAGAGTTCTGTCAAATCGACGAAGGGTTTGGCGGATAGGCTTATATCAACACAAAAGGTAAAAGGGACGTATAGACACGCACTTTGTTCCCAGACTTCCGCTTTCTTCTAGCCGGGGGTGTGCTGCACAGAAACGGTGTCCTTCACCATCAGAACGGTGGCAAAGAGCATTACAAGCAAAGCGGCGTAAAACCGGAGGGCAGGCCGCTCGCCCAGCAGGACCATGCTGAAAAGGACTCCCAGGAAGGGAGCAATGGAGTAAAAGGCGCTGGTCTTTGCGGCGCCCAGATCCTTTTGCGCCATGATGTAGAAGTTGATGCTCAGTCCGTAGGAAACGAACCCCAGCAGAAGGATGCAGAGCACCCACTGAAAGCCGGGGAGCATCTCGCCTGCGGCAAAGGCAACGGCCAGACTGCCCAGGCCGGAAAAGCAACCCTTGATAATCACGATCTGCACGGAGCTTTTGCTGCTGATCATCTTGGTGCAGTTGTTTTCCAGTCCCCAGCAGATACACGCGCCCAGAACGAACAGGGATCCCGTATGAAAGGAAAAGCTGTCTGTGCCCTCAAATCCCAGCATGATGCTTGCCAGGATCACCAGCAGAATGGCCGCGAAAGCTCGCCGGGAGATGATTTCCTTGAAGACCAGCAAAGCGATCAGGGAGGTGGCGACGATCTCAAAGTTGCTGAGCAGGGACACATTTGCCGAACTGGTGCGGGCGATGCCGAGCATCAGGAGGATCGGAGCCGCAATATCCAGCACGACCATCGCAACGGTATAGGGCAGCTCTTTTCTGGTCAGGGGCTCTTTGATCGTATCCTTGCCCAACATTTTCCCAATCCCGCTGCAGATCAAAAGCCCCAGTCCCGCGCCCAGATACAGAAACGCGGCCATCATGGTGGGCGCCGCGTGATCAAGCAGCAGTTTTGATAAGGGAAAATTGACAGCGTAAAGCGCCGCTGCCGCTATGGCGAATACTGCCGCTGTTTTTTTGGCCCGCACCGGCCGCACATCCTTCCATAGAAAAACTGACAGGCTCCACAGCCGTTACGCCGTTTTCAGCGCTTCCGCCAGCCGGGCAAAATCCTCCAGTGTGAGCTGTTCTCCCCGGACACTGGGCGCAAAGCCGCAGGCGGCGATCGCGGCCTGGACGTTTTCCTTGCCCATGCCCAGCGCGGCGGCCAGACTGTTGCTCAAAGTCTTGCGGCGCAGCAGGAAGGCTCCCCGCACCACCTTGAAAAACCACGCCTCGTCCGCTGTTTCAACGGCGGGCCGCTCCCGCCGGACGCATCGGATAACAGAGGAGGTCACCTTGGGCGCTGGCAGGAATTTTTCCGGCGGCACGTCGAAAAGCAGCTCCGCATCCATGTGGTACTGCAAAAACAGGGAGAAGGAGCCGCCGTCGGAGGAGCTCTGGGGGGCGCATAGCCGCCGGGCCACCTCCCGCTGGATGAGCACCGTGACCGTTTCGAAGCAGGGAGTCTCAATGAGCTTCGTCAGTACCGGCGTCGTGATGTTGTAGGGCAGGTTGGCGCAGACGATGGGGCGGAGGCCGGCGAACTTTTCCCGTACCAGGGCGTCCAGATCCAGCTTCATCACGTCTCCCGGCACGATCTCCACATTGGGGTAGGGAGCCATAGTCTCGGCCAGCACCGGCAGCAGGGACTTGTCCAGCTCCACGGATACCACCTTGCCTGCCCGCTGTGCCAGTTCCGCCGTCAGTGGTCCGATACCCGGGCCGATCTCCAGCACGCCGCAGCTTCCGTCGGCCCGGGACGCGGCGGCAATGTCGTAAGGCACCTGAGGGTCGATGAGGAAATTCTGCCCCATGGATTTGGAAAAATGGAAACCGTGCCGCCCAAGCAGCTCCCGGATATCGTTGTAGTCGCAGAGATTCATGACGACCCCGCCTTTCTGTGGCTAAAATCATATGTAGTATACCAAAAAAATGCCAGCTTGCAAACCCCCGGAAGATACGTTACACTGTTTAAAAACGACCGAGGAGGCCGCCATGCTGACCACCGTATTTTTTGACCTGGACAATACGCTGCTGGACTTTGACCGGGGGGAGGCCCACGCACTGTCCCGGGCCCTCCGCCGCTTCGGCATAGATCCCACGCCCGCTGTCCTGACCCGCTATCACGCCATCAACCTCAGCCAGTGGGAGCTGTTGGAGGAGGGGAAGCTGACGAAAGAGCAGGTCTTGACCCGCCGTTTCGACCTGCTGTTCGCCGAGCTGGGTGCCGCCTGTGACAGCAGGGCGGTCTGCGACCTGTATGAGAGCCTGCTGGCGGAGGAGCATGATTTCGTCCCCGGCGCCCGGGAGCTGCTGGAAAGCCTGGCTCCCCGGTATAGCCTGTACTTAGCCACCAACGGCGCTGCCGCGGTCCAGCGCCGCCGCCTGGCGGACGCGGGCATTGCTCCGTATTTCCAAAACATCTTCATCTCGGAAGAGGTCGGCTTCCATAAGCCCAGTCCCGCTTTTTTCCGTGCCTGCTTTGCCGCCATCCCCGGCTTTGACCCCGCCTGTGCCCTGATGGTGGGGGACAGCCTGACCTCTGACGTCCGGGGCGGCCGGGACGCCGGTATCCGCACTTGCTGGTTTGACCCACATGACCGCTCCCACCGCGCCGACATCCGGCCGGACTATACCATCACCGCCCTGTCCCAACTCCCGGCCCTTCTGGAAGCACTCTGACCAGACAAAAACTCCCCCGGCACTTGCCGGGGGAGAACTGCTTTCATGGAGTTTTACTTCAGGATATAGACGGTACAGCCCCGTCTGCCAAAGTTGATGCACTGCTGGTAGGTTTCGAAATACAGGTCCACCTTGTCACCCCGCACGCCGGTATCCTCGGCCACAGCGGTGCCGTAGACGATGCCGTCGTTGGTGACGATATACATTTTTGTGCCCAGGGGGATCACGCGCTTATCCACGGCCACGGTGCCCACCCGGACGGTAGTGCCGGTGGCGGTGCAGTGGTCCGCACCGCCGTAGCCCGCGGTATACGCGGTGGCGGTCATGGACTTGGCGGCGGAGAAGTTCAGCGTGGTGCCGTCAGCCAGGGTCAGCGTTCCGCTGCCGTCGCCGTTTTTGGAAACGGTGGCGATAGCGGACTGCTTGTTGGTCGTCACGGCGGCGGGAGCGGGCTGCTCCTCGGCGGTGCCGTATTCCACGATCTGGTCCACGGCGGTGCTGTCGATCTCCTCCACGAACTGGCGGCTCAGTTCCTGGCCGTTGGAGAATACCACTTCATAAATAGAGGAGCGAACGCCGTCAGCGCCCTCCTGAACCACCTTTTCGGTGCCCTTCTTCATCTCGGGATTGGCCACCCGCACGGTGTCAAAGGTCACTTCCTCGGTCACCCGGTCATAGTAGGTAATCTCCTCGGCCACAGTGATGACCACGCCGGGGCCGGACAGGTCCACGGCGATGGTTTCCAGCGGGCTGGGCACGATGCCCATGCGGCCCAGCAGCTTGGAGATGCTCTCCTTTTTGGACTCGATGGACTGGGTCTGACCGTCCCGGCGAACGGTGACGGTCTGCTTGGGTGCCAGCGTCACATCGTAGCCCTTTCCGCCGGTGGTGACAAAGACCATCTGGCTGGACAGGTCCGGATTCTTGGCCTTTCCGTCCAGCACGATGGCGGTATCGTCAACGCCGGTGAGAATATACAGGGCGGCAGCCCGGTCCGTGGCGGCGGCGGCAGTCAGCAGAACGGCCGCGAGGGTCAGCAGCGCGAGGTACCTCCGGTTCCAGATCCCATGCAGTTTTTTTTGCAGGTCATATCGTTTCAAAATGTTACCTCCTGAATTGGTTTTTCAGGCTCCCCGCTCCGGTGAGGGAGGGGAGCATTGGGCGGTCGTTTCCTGCGACGGAAACAACTTGTAACTTTTGTTACCGGCTGAAAAACTGGACACAGTATACACCTATGCCCCACTTTTGTCAAGTTTTAAGGGCTAATAAGGATCCGGACTCCCCACTTCGGACAAAAATGGACATAAAATCTCTGGAAATGATTTACAGAAAAAATCAAATAGTAACAAAGCGGTAACGAAAGGCGGTAAAAAATCGTCCCTGTATCCAAAGGACAGATACAGGGACGATTTTTGCAAAATAACCGGGACTCAGTAACTTATTTTTGAATTTCCGGGGTAAAGCCCAGGTCCTCCAGCTCCTCCATGGCCGTCTGGACGCAGTGCTGGCAGCCGTCGATGGTAACCGTCTTGTCCGGCAGGCTGACGGTGAACTTCAATTCCGCCTCAGTCAGGGCGTTGGTGATGCGTTTTACGCAATTTTCGCACATCATATCGGGGACAGAAATCGTCGTCATGGTGCTTGCTCCTTTATTTCATCAGTTTTTGTATAGTAGCCAGCAGGTCGTCCACGACCTCAAGCTGTCCGTTTTGAATGTCCGACACCACGCAGGTGCGGATGTGGTTGGCCAGCAGCTCCCGGGAAAAAGCATTCAGCGCCGACTGAACGGCGGAGACCTGTGTGAGGATGTCGGTGCAGTAGGCGTCCGACTCCACCATGCCCCGAATGCCCCGGATCTGCCCCTCGATACGGTTGAGCCGGTTGATCAGGGCCGCGGATTCATCAGGTTCCCGGTGCTTGCGGCGGCAGCACGGCTGTTCCTCCGGGTCATACAGCTCCACTTCAATGCCGTAGTCTTTTTTCAACAGGGCCAGATCCTCCTTCAGCCGCTTGTTCTCATCTGTCATGGAAAGCCTCCTCCTTATATGTTGATTTTATGACTGCCTTATAGTTTCGCCCGGCCAAGCCGCAGGGCGTTGCCCACCACGCATACGGAACTCAGGGACATGGCCGCCCCCGCGAACATGGGGGAGAGCAGCGGCCCACCGAAAAGATACAGCAGACCTGCCGCGACGGGAATGCCGATGATGTTGTAGCAGAAGGCCCAGAACAGGTTTTGCTTGATGTCC
>CAMAZB010000087.1 GCA_945862785.1 uncultured Clostridia bacterium
CAAAGAGGCCACTTTTATGGAATTCAGCCATTGTTACAATGCGTATTTCCACTGGTGCGCTGCGGCGCACCAGTGGAAGGTGCAAGATTTTTAGACAATTTAGTTCAAAAACCTTGCACTCGAGCAAAGCCAAATGGCCTTGAAAGTCTTGCTTTTCAAGGCTTTCGGCTTTGTTCAGTACGCATTATAATATAGGCCTATTCTGGGCAAAGGAGGCCCTGCCCATGCTGCCCGATATCAACGAAGCCCTGCGCTACCTGGGGGCAGGCTCGCGCCCACCGGAAGAACTGCGGCAGCAGGCCGCCCAGGTGGCGGAGGAACTGGCCGCCCAGGTCCAGCCCCGCTGCACATACAGGCTGTTCCCCCTGGTGCGGGAGGAGGGTAGCTTCCGTCTGGACGGGACAAACCTCCTGCTCTCCGGACATACCGCCAAGCGAATGCTGGCCCAATGCGGGCAGGCCGTCCTGATGGCCTGCACCCTGGGCGCAAAGTTTGACGCCATGGTGCGGTCCGCCCAGGCCAGGGACATGGCCCGGGCCGTTATTCTGGACGCCTGCGGCAGCGCCCTGGTAGAAAAGGGCTGTGACGAGGCGGAACGAGACATCGCCGTCCGGTTCCCCGGCCTTTATCTCACGGATCGCTTCTCCCCCGGCTACGGAGATCTGCCCCTCTCCCTCCAACCGGGCATCTGCGCCGTCCTGGACGCAGAGCGCCGTGTAGGCATCCATGTGACCCCCAGCTTTCTGATGAATCCCAGCAAGTCCGTCACCGCCGTCATCGGCCTTTCGGACAAGCCCCAGATGGCCCGCATCCGGGGCTGCGCCTGGTGCGCCATGCGGGAGACCTGCACACTTCGCAAGGGAGGAAAAACCTGTGGCCTTTGATTTTTTTGACCCCAGCCGGGAGTTTTGGATTCTGGACGGTGCCATGGGCACCGTCCTGCAGCAGCGGGGTCTCCCCCCCGGCGGCCAGCCGGAGTTGCTGAACCTCACCGCCCCCGCCCTGTTGCGGGACGTCTATGCGGAATATATCCAGGCGGGCAGCCAGGTGGTCTATGCCAATACTTTTGGTGCCAACGGATTGAAGCTGGCCCGGACCGGCCACAGCGTGGAGGAGATCGTCACCGCTGCCATTTTCATTGCCAAAGAAGCGACTGCCGGCACCGGCGTCCGGGTAGCGCTGGACATGGGCCCCCTGGGCGAACTGTTGGAGCCCATGGGCACGCTGCCCTTCGAGCGGGCCTGTGACCTGTTCCGCGAAATGGCGATAGCCGGAGAAAAAGCCGGTGCCGACCTGGTGGCCATCGAGACCATGACCGACCTGTATGAGGCCAAGGCCGCGTTGCTGGCCGTCAAGGAGAACACCGCCCTCCCCGCCCTGGTCACCATGTCCTTTGAGGAGAGCGGACGCACCTTCACCGGCTGCACCGTGACCGCCATGGCCCGGACGCTGGAGGGGTTGGGTGCCGACGCCATCGGCCTGAACTGCTCCCTGGGCCCGGACAAGCTGGCGCCCCTGCTGGCGGAGTTGTGCCGAAACACCCGACTGCCGGTGGTGGCGAAGCCCAACGCGGGCCTGCCCGACCCGGTGGATGGCCACTACGACATGGGGCCGGAAGCCTTTGCCGCCGCGCTGCTGCCCTGCGTGGAGGCAGGCGTCACCATCATGGGTGGCTGCTGCGGCACCTCCCCGGACTACATCCGTCGCCTGAAAGAAGCCTTAGTAGGCAAAATGCCTGCTCCCCGCACTTATGATGATACCTGCTGCGTCTGCACCCCCGTCACCACCTGCCGCCTGAACGGCGTGCGGGTCATCGGCGAGCGGGTGAATCCCACCGGCAAAAAGCGGTTCCAGCAGGCGCTGCTGGAAAACGACCTGGACTACATTCTGGATGTCGCCATCCAGCAGGAGGACGCGGGAGCCGACATCCTGGATGTGAACGTGGGCTTCCCCGGTGTGGACGAAGTCGCCATGCTGCCCCGGGTGGTAAAGCACCTGCAAAGCGCCATTTCCCTGCCCTTGCAGTTGGATTCCTCCAACCCCGCCGCCCTGGAAGCGGGCCTGCGGGTCTACAACGGTAAGGCGGCAGTGAACTCCGTCAACGGCGAAGCAGAGGTGCTGGACCGCATCCTGCCCATCGTGAAAAAGTACGGCGCCGCTGTAGTGGGCCTGACCCTGGACAAGGGCGGCATCCCCCAGTCGGCAGAGCAGCGGATAACTATCGCCCGCCGCATCCTGGACGCGACCTTGTCTTACGGTATCCCCAAGGAGGATGTTTGGATCGACTGCCTGACGCTGACGGTCTCCGCCCAGCAAGAGCAGGCGGTGGAGACGCTGAAAGCCGTCCACGCCGTCCGTCATGAGTTGGGTTTGCAGACGGTGCTGGGCGTGTCCAATATCTCCTTCGGCCTACCCAACCGTCCCTTGATTACGCAAAGTTTCCTGACCCAGGCCATGTTCGCGGGCCTGACTCTGCCCATCATCAATCCCAATCAGAAGGCCATGATGGACGCGGTAGCGGCTTTCCGGGTCCTCTCCGGCGAAGACGCCCAGTGCCAGGCCTACATTGCCCGCTTTGCCGAAGAACCGGCGGTTGTCGCCGTTCCCGCCGCCAGCGGAAGCATGACCCTGGAGGACGCCATCGTCCGGGGGCTCCAGGCAGACGCCGCCGCCCTGGCGAAAACTGCTCTGCAAAATGAGGATGAATTGTCCCTTGTGGAGAACCGGCTCATTCCCGCCCTGGATTTGGTGGGTGAGCGGTACGAAAAGGGTAAGGCTTTCCTGCCCCAGCTCCTGGGCGCCGCCCAGGCGGCCCAGGCCGTGTTTGAGGTCATTCGCACCTCCATTGCCCAGAAGGGCGGTACTCCTGTGAAAAAAGGCCGTCTCATCATCGCCACGGTCCACGGCGACATCCACGACATCGGCAAGAACATCGTCCGCACGGTGCTGGGAAACTACGGCTACGAGGTGCTGGACCTGGGCCGGGACGTTCCGCCGGAGGCCATCGTACAGGCAGCGGTGGAGCAGGACATTCATCTGGTGGGCCTGTCTGCCCTGATGACCACCACCCTCCCCGCCATGGAGGAGACCATCCGCCAGCTCCGGGCGCTGCCCCAGCCCCCTATCACCTTCGTCGGCGGTGCGGTGGTGACGCCGGAGTATGCCAAGCAGATGGGTGCGGACTACTATGCAAAGGATGCCCGCCAGTCCGTGGAAATCGCCAGAAAGGTCTTGGGATAATGGATATCAGAAGTGATTTGAAACAGGGCTGTCCCCTGCTGTTCGACGGCGCCATGGGCACCTATTTCGCCTCCCTGCCCGACCGGGCGGAGGAGCGCTGCGAGCGCGCTTGCCTGGATCACCCGGAGGAAGTCCGGGCCATCCACCGGGCCTATCTGGAAGCCGGATGCCGGGCCGTCAAGACCAATACCTTCTCCGTTGGCGCCGACCTGGCCCAGGGAGACGAAAACTTGGCAGAGGAAATCATCAACGCTGCCTGCCGTCTGGCCCAGGAGGAAGCATCCGCTTTTGATGCCTATGTATTTGCGGACCTGGGCCCTGCCCCCGAGGACTCTACCCTCTCCCCCGGCGACAACTACTGCCGCCAGGCGGACTGGTTCCTGGACCGGGGCATCCGGCATTTTTTGGTGGAAACGCTGCCCTCTGACGACGGTATCCCGGAGCTTGCCCGCCACCTAAAGGCTCGGTGTCCGGAAGCGTACCTCATCATTTCCTTTGCGGTGGGCCCCGGCGGCACTACCCGGTACGGCGTCTCCGGTGCCGAGCTGTATCGCCGGGCCGCCGCCCTGCCGGAGGTGGACGCCGTGGGCTTCAACTGCGTCTCCGGCCCCCACCATCTGCTGGAATACATCCAGACACTCTATCCCGTGGAAAAGCCCCTTTCCGTTATGCCTAACGCCGGTTATCCCACGGTGCTGGGCCGCCGGACAGTCTACCATGGCGCGCCGGAATACTTCGGCCAAAAGCTGGCTCAAATTGCCCAGGCGGGCGCCGCCATCGTGGGCGGCTGCTGCGGCACTACTCCCGCTCACATTGCCCAGGCAAAAAGAGCCTTAGAAAGCACTCCCGCCCTGTCTGTCCCCGCTGTCCCGGCCGGGGCCAAGGAGCGCCGTGCTCCCGACGCTAACACGCTGGCAGAGAAGCTGAACAGCGGCAGGCGGGTCATTGCCGTGGAGCTGGACCCGCCGGTGGATGACAACATTACGCCTTTCCTGGACGGCGTCCGGGTCCTGCGGGACGCCGGAGCAGATGCCATCACCATTGCGGACTGCCCCATCGGCCGCCCCCGGGCGGACAGCAGCCTGCTGGCCTGCAAAATTCACCGGGAGCTGGGCGTAGAGCCCCTGCCCCACATGACCTGCCGGGACCGGAACCTCAATGCCACCAAGGCGCTGCTGTTGGGTCTTTCCATGGAGGGCGTCCACAACGTCCTGCTGGTCACCGGCGACCCCATTCCCACGGAGGACCGGGACGAGGTCAAGAGCGTGTTCAATTTCAACTCCCGGAAGCTGGCTCGGTACGTCAGCGGTCTGAACGAGCAACTGAGCACGCCTTTCCAGATTTTCGGTGCGCTGAATGTCAACGCCAAAAATTTCGATATGCAGCTGAAGATGGCCCGGGAAAAGGAGGGAAACGGCGTGGCCGGGTTCCTGACCCAGCCGGTGCTGTCCCGGGAGGCTCTGGACAACCTGAAACGGGCCAGAGAGGCCCTGAACGGCAAAATCCTGGGCGGTATCTTCCCCATCGTCAGCTACCGCAATGCCTGCTTCCTGAACAACGAAATCGCCGGAATGCGGGTGTGCGACGAGATCATTCAGTTGTACAAGGACAGGGACCGGGGCGAATCCGAGGCCCTGGCTGCCGCTATTTCCGCCCGTGTGGCCCGCGAGATCGAGCCTTACACCGACGGACTTTACCTGATGACCCCCTTCCGCCGGGTGGAGCTGATTACCCGTATCATTCGTGAAATTCGATAATATCCCATAAAAAACGGTGAGTATCTCCTTTGGATACTCACCGTTTTTCGTATTTTGTTTTCAACACCGTCATCCAGCGGCGCAGGGGCTTAAACAGCACCAGGGCGATGGCAAAGTTGCCCACGCCGTGGACCAGATCCATGGGGATGCCGGAGATCCACCAGCTGACCGCCGCTGCCCACCCGCCGGTGACCCAGTAGACCAGAGCGCAGAGTGCGCCGAACAGCAGCCCGAAGCAGCCGGACAGCACCGCCCAGCCCAGAGGGGATTCCATCCGCCGGAACAGCCAGGCCAGGGCAAACAGAATGAGCCACACATATAAATAACACACCGACCACAGCCCCAGGCCCCACATGGCAAATTCCAGCAGGACATAGAGGTACACCGCATAAAGGCCCTTCCAGCCAAAGCAGACTGCCAGCAGCATCACCAGCAGCGAAACCGGCTCAATGTTGGGAAACTGGGACATGGCCATCTTCGCCGCGAAGGTCATGGCCCCCAGTATGGCAAACAGGGCCACCTCCCGGACGGACCCCCGTTTCATCTCACCCAACGGTATAGGTCCAGGTGTAGACACTTCCGTCCGCCAACGCCACGCCGTCGGCGCCGGTCTGGGCATCCTCCCCGTCGCAGGAGAGCCGCCACCAGCTGCCGTTGGTCTCATAGCTGGCGGTCTCGCCGTCCACCGTATCCACAAACAGGCCGTACTGGCTCTCTGTACCGGAGATGAGGCCCTCCGCCTCCAGCAGCGGCCCCAGATATTCCTCGTCCGTCTGATACTGGAAGGTCTTTTCCGTTCCGTCACCGTGGACGACCTCCACCGTCACGGTCTTTTCTCCTTCCATCGTCGCAGGGCGGTTCTGGTTCCAAATGATAAAGAGTAACACCGCCAGGGCACAGAAGACTGCCGCGCCTGCCGCCGCATACATTTGTTTTTTCTTCATTTTCAGGCTCCTTCCTGTTTTAACAGGGGGTAGTATACCGCAGAAGCACTAAAATTTCAACGATTTTTACGAAAATCAGCCCATTTTGACACCGCTGGTCGAATTTACCAACGTTTCTTGTTTGGCCCATTGTTGACAAATCGGAAAAAATATGTTACAATTCGGTTACAATTTTTCAAAGGAGTGTTTCCATGGCAGAATCCAAAGCCGCGAAAGCGGAAGGTTTGATTTATAAAGGCCACCCTCTCCGTCGGGTAGACAACCTGATCTACTACGGAACGATGGCTGAAAAGTATATCATTATGATGCAGATTCTGGATACCAAAAAAGAACAGGATCTGGATGTAGCCACCAAGGTCTCCATTCAGCTTCAGCTGACGGACCCCAATCTGAGATCCCGTGACCGTGTGGTGAAAAAGAGCGAGAAAGACAGCCTGTACGCCGCGATGGATGTCGCCGCCATTTGGCTGGAACGGGCGCTTGCCGGCAAGGAGAAGTAAGCCCGCCCCATACAAAAGATTTGACGAAAGGAAGCGTACACCCATGACACACTTCATCAGTAAGGCGGCTAAGGTGCTGTTCTTCTCCGCTGCGGCAACTATGCTGCTGGCCGGCTTTGCCATGGCCGCGGAAGAAGATATGGCGGTTGCCGTGGGCGCCACTACCGGCTCCTCCCTGCGACTGAGAGCCGAGGCCTCAACTTCCGCTGACATTGTGGCCACTCTGGATAAAGGCGTGGCCGTGTCCGTTCTGGACAACACGCTGGACGGCTGGTATCAGGTTGCTTTCAACGGCAATACCGGCTTTGTCTCCGCCGATTATATGGTCATTGACCAAGACAATGTGTTTGAGTCCTATGGCCGCGTCAACGCCAACGGTGTAAACGTCCGGGCGGACGCCAATACGGACAGTGAGATCCTTGCCTCCATTGATACCGATACCATTGTCACCGTCAACGGCTTCGTGGATGGCTGGTATGATGTCACCTGCAAATACGGCACAGAAGGCTATATCCGCAGTGATTTTGTGGATCTGACTACCTCTTCCACCGTTTCTTCCAACAGCGGAATCGTTGATACCGCCAAGAAGCATCTGGGCACCCGTTATGTGTATGGCGGCGCTGCTCCCGGCGGCTTTGACTGTTCTGGTTTTACCATGTATGTTTACAACCAGCATGGTTACTCCCTCCCCCATTCCGCCAGTAGCCAGTGGCAGAGTGGCATCGGCACCAAGGTCTGGAGTATCGGCGCCCTGCAGCCCGGTGACCTGGTGTTCTTCAACGACCCCAGCCGCAACGCGGGCAAGGCTTGCTCTCACGCCGGCATCTATGTGGGCAACGGTCAGTTCATCCACTCCTCCTCTTCCAAGAGCAACGGCGTCATCATTAGTGACCTGACCAGCGGATACTACAACACCTATTTCGTGGGCGGTATCCACGTCTGAGAAACAGAGAAATACATAGCAAAAGCGGCACGCGCAAGCGTGCCGCTTCAGCTTGTCGAAAAAGTCTTTTCGACAAGCTGCTTAAGATTTCAGAACTT
>CAMAZB010000088.1 GCA_945862785.1 uncultured Clostridia bacterium
TTGGATTTGTGTGCCCTTCTTCGGAATAGTACTCAAATTACAATGTTTCAACCTTCTCCCTCCGTTTCTTCCAGCCGCGCGATGACGTGGACGAAGTCCTCCCGCCGCTCCTGCTTGGACCGTGCGTACAACCGGTGCAGCAGCAGAGCGAAGGTCTGCCGCTCCTCCTCCGTCAGTTCCTCCAGCAGCCATTCGTAAAATGCCGTTTCCACCTGTGCCTTGGAGCGTTTTAGTTCTTCTGCCGCCTCCGTAGCGTAGAGCATCTGGCCCCGGCCGTCCTCCGGGTTTTTTCGGCGGGTCAGGTAGCCCTTGGCCTCCAGGCTGGCTACCCGCCGGGCCACGGCGCCCTTGTCCATGTTAAGCTGCTGACAGATCTCGCTCTGCGAGATGCCCGGTGTGTGGCGGACGGCGTGGAGCAGGTCGAATTCCCCGCTGCCGATACCCGTCTCCTTCATCATCCGGACGGCGAGCTTCCCCGCCTCCCGGGCGATCTTCGTGATCTGCCGCCTGGTCTGGTCCATAGCGTCTCCTCCCAATTAGTTGTACTATCAACTAATTGAAAGCATATGCCCGAAAATGCCGTTAGTCAAGAAAAACCGGAGGGCTTTCGCCCTCCGGTGGGATTAAATGGAGAAAAGAAGCCAAAGCAGGCCGTAGATCACCGGCTGGTGCAGCAGATACACCATCAGGGAGTGCCGCCCCAGGGCGGTCACGACAGGCAGCCGCAGGTTAGACGGCTCCCCCTCCGGCCGCAGGCGGTAAAGGAAGTACCCCGTCAGGAACAGGAAGAACCACGGCAGCAGGGGGAAGTAATCCGTGGAGAAGAAGCCCGACGGAGGAAAGCCCAGAATGGCGGTGAAATGGCTGCGGTACAGCCCCTCCGGCAGGCGGCACAAACGGACCCCCTCGAAGCCCAGCCATCCCCGGTCCACGTCCCGCAGGAGCAAAAACAGGAGAAAGCTGCCTGCCAGACCCGCCCGGGCGGGGATCCGCCGCAGCAGCGAGTCCAGAGGAATGGTCAGCAGCACGGCTGCGCCCAGCAGGGACAGCACGCCCCAGAATACCAGGTCCTCCGGCATGGTGAGAAACGTCACGGCGGACACCAGTGCCCCGCCTCCGAAGGCCAGCAGACCCCGGCGAAGCCGGTGGCGGCCCATCTGGACGCAGTAGCCGGAGAGGAGGATGAAGGTCCAGCAGATGCTCTGCTGCCAGAGGTAGGAGCCGAAGGACGCATACCAGCCCCAGTCCATGCCGAAGATATACGCCAGGTCCCAGCAGGCGTGGTAGAACATCATGCTGACGAGGGTCAGCCCCCGCAGAGTGTCCGGTCCGGCATAGCGGGTCCTTCTCATTGCGCTCCCTCCTCTCGGAAATCCGGGTAGTGGTATATTGTAGCACAGGCCAAAAGCGCTTGCAAGGATGTCCGCCGTCAAAAGCCCTCTTTCTCCTTTCACCCCCTTGCAAACGCAAAAGCCTTGTGGTAAAGTTATTAAGTCTGTACATTTGTGAATAAAAGGAGGCAGTTTCATGCCTACTCTGCAAGAAGAAATCACCCGGCGCAGAACATTTGCGATTATTTCCCACCCCGACGCCGGCAAAACGACCCTGACGGAAAAATTCCTGCTTTACGGCGGCGCCATCGCCCAGGCCGGTGAGGTCAAGGGCAAGCGGGCCCGGGCCGCCACCTCCGACTGGATGGAGATTGAAAAGCAGCGCGGCATCTCCGTGACCTCCTCCGTCATGCAGTTCCAACACAACGGCTTCTGCATCAACATTCTGGACACCCCGGGCCACCAGGACTTCTCCGAGGATACCTACCGGACCCTGATGGCCGCCGACAGCGCCGTCATGGTCATCGACGGTGCCAAGGGCGTGGAGCCTCAGACGAGAAAGCTGTTCAAGGTCTGTGCCCTGCGGCACATCCCTATTTTTACCTTCATCAATAAGATGGACCGGGAGACCCGGGATCCTCTGGACCTCTGCGAGGAAGTGGAGCGGGAACTGGGCATCGACACCTACGCCGTCAACTGGCCCATCGGCTGCGGCAAGGAGTTCCAGGGCGTCTATGACCGGGAGAAGCAGCGCATTTTGTTCTTCCAGGCTGAGGAGCGGGGCAAAAAGGTCAGCTCCGCCGAGGTAGCTCTGGACGATCCCGCTCTGGATGACATGATTGGCGAGAGCAAGGCCTCCGCCCTGCGGGAGGAAGTGGAGCTGCTGGGCGCCGGCCGGGAGTTCGACATGGAGGCCGTGCGGAACGGCACCTTGTCCCCCGTGTTCTTCGGCTCCGCCCTGACCACCTTTGGCGTGGAGCCTTTCCTGGAGGAGTTTCTACGTATGACTACCCCTCCCCTGCCCCGTGTTTCCGACCAGGGCGAGGTGGATGTATTCAGCGAGGATTTCTCCGCCTTCGTCTTCAAAATTCAGGCCAACATGAACAAGGCCCACCGGGACCGGCTGGCCTTCATGCGGATTTGCTCCGGCAAGTTCCAGCGGGACACCGAATATTACCATATGCAGTCCGGCAAGAAGCTGCGGCTGAGCCAACCTCAGCAGATGATGGCCGCCGAGCGGGAAATTGTGGAAGAGGCCTACGCCGGCGACATTATCGGCGTGTTCGACCCGGGCCTGTTCGCCATCGGCGACACCATTACCGTTCCCGGCAAGAAGTTCAAATACTCCGGCATCCCCACCTTCGAGCCGGAGCACTTCATGCGGGTGTCCCCCAAGGACACCATGAAGCGCAAGCAGTTCATCAAGGGCACGGAGCAGATCGCCCAGGAGGGTGCCATCCAGATCTTCAAAATTCCCGGCGCGGGCCTGGAGGAAGTGATCGTGGGCGTGGTGGGCACCCTGCAATTCGACGTGTTCGAGTACCGCATGAAGAACGAATACGGCGTAGACCTGTATATGACCGGTCTGCCCTACGACCATCTGCGGCTCATCACCAACTGCCCCTGCCCGCCGGAGGATCTGGTGCTGTGCACCGGCTCCGCCATTCTGGAGGACTTCCGGGACCGGCTGCTGGTGGCCTTCGGCGGTGAGTGGAGCGTGGGCTTCCTGACCAAGCACAACCCCGGTCTGGAGCTGGCGGATTCCCTGTCGGTGTGATATGGCGGAGATCAGACGGTACCAGTCCGGCGACGAGGACGCTCTTTCCCGCCTCCTGCGCCGGACGCTGCTGGAGGTCAACGCCCACTACTGTCCCCAAGAGGAGATTGAGTGGCTTTACAACCGCTATACGCCGGAGTCTGTGGCACAGATCGCCGCCGACGGCCACACCTATGTGATGACGGAGGGCGGCGCCATCGTGGGCACCGGCACGGTTATCGTCACCGGGGAGCTGGAGTGCGAGATCATCGCCGCCTTCCTGCTGCCGGAGGCCATCGGCCGGGGCCTGGGCACTCAGCTTTTTGAGGTGCTGGAGGCGGATGAGTGGTGCGAGGACGCGAACCGCATCTGGCTGACCTCCTCTGTGAACGCCCTGGATTTTTATGAGAAGCGGGGCTATGTGAATCCCTGCGGCTACCGTACCCGGGGCGCCGACGGTCTTTTGACCATGGAAAAGAGAAAAAAGAGATAAAAAATGGTCTCTGCCTGTGGCAGAGACCATTTTTTATTCTGGAATCCCATAAAACCCCGTCACAGGGTCCCGGAAAAGGGCAATATGGGGTGGGCGGAAGGTACACCACACAAAGCAGAACGCCAGTGCCCACAGCACCACCAGTCCCGTCACCTGCTGCCAGGGCTCCGACAGCCGTCCCCGCCGGAGCAAGCAGAAGTCCAGCCAGAAGGCCCCCAGGTCCGCCAGGAAAAACACCAGAATGTCCGCCCAGGTCAGGTGACGACCCAGAATTCCCGTGTAGGTATAGTACAGGATCGGGATGAGGGCCAGCCCCACCAGGGTACTGACCGCCCGCACTGCCGGAAAATTGGGATAATTTCGTCCCAGGGCGCACACCTGGATCACTGAAAAGAAAAACAAGGGGAAAAACAGCAGTTTCATATGCTCCCAGGTGGATTCGTTCACGGCGGAAAAAGCCGCCGTCCAAAGGCTGTCGCCGCTCCAGTCATATACAAAATGAAGCAGCGTTCCCGCCAGCCCCGTGAACAGGAACCCCGCCAGTTCCCAGAAAAACAGCCGTTTCCGCATCCGCTCACCCTCCTGATAAAAAGAACCGCGGCTTTTGCCGCGGTTCCAGTTTATGTGGATTGAACGGGATTATGCGTCCGGATAGGAGGCGTCGTAAGGCCCATGGTGGTGAGCGGTTTCAAAGGGCGCCGAGACTGTCCGGTCCGCTTTTCACGCGAAGACCACTTGCACCAGCAGCATATAGAGGGCCGTACCCCCGCCGATGGAGAGGAGCACATTCTCTTTCCACCGGTGGAGCAGCACCACCGTCAGGATGGCCAGCACCTCCAGCGCGCCGTGGGGGGAGGAGAGCCATGTCACATGTTTCAGGCAGTACACTACCAGCAGACCCATCATGGCCGCCGGCAGCACCTTGCCCAGATATAAAACCACCTGGGGCAGTTCCTTCTTTTCCGGGAAGAGCAGGAAAGGAAGCCAGCGGGTCAGCTGGACTCCCAGGGCGACCATCAGAATGATGATGGCGGACTGTCCGGGATCTAAGCGCACAGGAATCGCCTCCCTCCCAGCAGTGTGACCAGGATCAGCACCATGGCGGGGATCACCAGGTTGTCCGCACCGAACAGGGCCAGGCTTGCCGCCGCGCAAAGGATGCCGATGACGCCGGCAGGCCGGTTCTCCTTCTTTTTCCACTGTTCCATGAACAGCACCACGAACAAAGCCGTCAGCACAAAGTCGATGCCGGTGGTGTCAAAGGTGATGAAATTCCCTGCCAGATTGCCCAGCACCGATCCGATGATCCAGTAGAGGTAATTCAGGAAGGTGATCCAGAAGTAAAAATCCCGACGGCTGATCCCCTCAGGCGGCTCCAGCGAGGACACCAGGGAAAACGTCTCGTCCGTCAGGCCGAAGATCAGGAACGGCCAGGCCCGGCCCAGGCCCCGGTATTTTCCCAGAAGGGAAAGGCCGTAAAAAATATGCCGTGCGTTGATCATGACCGAGAGCAGCAGTGCCTGCACCGGGTCGAAAGCGGCGGTCAGCAGGGTGACACCCAGGAACTGGCCGCTGCCCGCGAAGCAGACAACACTCATCAGCAGCGCCCAGCCCACACCGTATCCGCTGGTCTGTATCAGGATGCCAAAGGCCATACCCAGGCAGATGTATCCCGTCAGCACCGGAATGGTCGCGGGAAAGGCGGCCTTTACCGCTGCGGCAGCAGAGCTGTCGGGCCGGTGGGCCGCCCATGAATTTGATTTTTCAAGAATCTCCATGGTATTCTCCAAAGATTTGCGAAAGTATTTGCCAGTATACGCCGCTTCACCGGCGTTGTCAAGAAGAGCCGTGCTTTTACAGCAC
Source organism: uncultured Clostridia bacterium (assembly GCA_945862785.1). Classification (GTDB taxonomy): domain Bacteria; phylum Bacillota; class Clostridia; order Oscillospirales; family Oscillospiraceae; genus Oscillibacter. The sequence goes on from CAMAZB010000088.1 coordinate 5,444, forward strand.
GGCTCTTCGGAGATATTACATTTTCTCGGGAGCGTCCACGCCGATGAGCTTGAGGCCGTTCTTCAGAACCACACGGGCATCGTCGGCCAGCTTCAGGCGGGCAGCCTGGACCTTGGGCTCCTCGCCCTTGATGCGGCAGGCGTTGTAGAAGCGGTGGAAACAGGCAGCCAGCTCCTGGAGATAGCGGTTGATATGGCTGGGGTCGTAGTCCCGGGCAGCCACTTTCACTTCCTCGCAGAACTGAGCGATCTGCTTGATCAGCGCCTTCTCGGTCTCGCCGCTCAGCAGGCTCATATCGACATCTGCCTGCTTGGGGACTGTGACACCTTCCTCCGCCATGGCCCGCAGCAGAGAGCAGATACGGGCATGGGCGTACTCCACATAGTAAATGGGGTTCTCGCTGTCCTCCCGGACAGCCAGGCCCAGGTCAAATTCCATCTGGGTATCGGGCTTGGCGTTGAAGTACCACCGGGCCGCGTCAACGCTGACCTCGTCCAGCAGGTCGCTGAGGCTGATGGCCTTGCCGGTACGCTTGGACATACGGACCACCTCACCGTCACGCAGCAGCTTCACCAGCTGCATCAGCACGACATCCAGCCGCTCGCTGCCGTTGAGGCCCAGAGCGTCCACTGCGCCCTTCAGGCGGGCCACATGGCCGTGGTGGTCGGCGCCCCAGATGTTGATGACCTTATCGAAGCCGCGGACCTCGAACTTGTTGCGGTGATAGGCGATGTCGCCGGCGAAGTAGGTATAGAAACCATTTGCACGGCGCAGCACGTCGTCCTTCAGATCCAGCTTGTCGATCTCCTCCGGCTTCTTGCCGGCCTTCAGCATGTTCTTCCGCATGATCTCAGCGGTCTTGAGCCACAGGGCGCCGTCCTTCTCATAGGTCCAGCCCCGCTGGGTGAGCAAATTGACCGTATCGGCCACAAAGCCGGTCTCGTGGAGGGTGGACTCACTGAACCATACGTCGTAGTTGATCTTGTACCGCTCGAGGTCACTCTTCATTTTGGGCAGGTTAACGGACAGGCCGAACTGGGCCAGAGTATCCTGGCGCTCCTTTTCGGAAACGTTCAGCAGCTTGTCGCCGTTCTGATCGTAGTAAGCCTGGGCCAGCTCCGTGATATCGACGCCCTGGTAACCATCCTCGGGGAAGGGCACCGCGTCCTCACCCTTGATGATCTGAAGATACCGCGCCTCGATAGAGAGGGCGAACTTCTCGATCTGGTGGCCGGCGTCATTGATGTAGAACTCCCGGGTCACATCGGCGCCGCAGGCCTCCAGCACGGAGGACAAAGTGTCGCCCAGAACGCCGCCGCGGGCATTGCCCATATGCATGGGGCCGGTGGGGTTGGCGGAGACGAACTCCACCTCGTACTTCTTGCCCTTCAGGCTGTCGTTGGTGCCGAAGGCGGCGCCCTCAGTCTCAACGGCGCTGCAAACGCCCTCATACCAGCTGTCGTTCAGCCGAAAGTTCAGGAAGCCGGGGCCGGCGATCTCGGCGGAGGCAAAATAAGTGCCCTCCAGCTTCATATGGTCCAGCAGCGCCTGGGCGATGTTCCGAGGAGCCTGGTGCAGCGCCTTGGACGCCATCAGTGAGAAGGTGGTGGTGAAATCGCCGTTAGAGGTATCCTTGGGAATCTCCACCGGGGCGGTCTTGACCTCAGCCTGGGGCAGGGTGCCGTCGGCCACCGCGGCCTGGTAGGCAGCCATCGTCAGTTCCGCCGCCTGGTTCTTTGCGTTTTGTACCATGTTGATCATATCAAAACTCCTCTTTCGTTATAGTCATGATTGTTTTTTTATCATTTCCGCTTTACCCGGATCTTAAAGCAGTTCCTTCCGGTCACCGTATGTT
>CAMAZB010000089.1 GCA_945862785.1 uncultured Clostridia bacterium
TTTTGCTCTATTTGCACCGCATTTCGGTGTTTACACAGAATTTGGGACAGACCCTCTCCACAGACACATATCTGCGAAGACGGTGTTTTATCATCCATCCAGTTCTTCCAGCCGCTCCATAAGCTCGTCGGCCAGGTCTTCCAATTCCTCGTGGCGGTCGCCCCAGGCCTCGTACTCTTCGCTTTCCATATCTCCGGGCTCCCGCTCGTCCAGGTCCGCAATGCGCTCCCGCACCTCTTGCAGGCAGGCTTTCAGCGCTTCCCGGTCCATGGTGTCGATATCCGGCGCGAAACCGCCGTCAAATTCCAGAAAATCCGCCATACTCCTACTCTCCTTTTAGAAAAACGCAGTGGTTTTTCCCGGACTCCGCCGGGTCGTAATGATACCCCAAATCGTGAAATTCCCGGATGTCTGCCGCTTTCGTGACGTTGTTTTCCGCCAGCCAGCGGACCATCTGGCCCCGGGCCATCTTGCACATGGTCCCCTTTTCCACGATCTTGCTCCCCTGCCGCTCGCCGAAGGTACAGCGAACCAGGCGGACGGTTTTCGGCAGGTGGGGCTCCACCGCCCGGCTGTACTCCTTGGAAGCCAGGTCCAGCACGAAGTCCGTCTCCTCCGCCAGCCGTCGGGCCAACTTACCGCCCCAGAAGGCATACAGGTCCTTATGACCGTCCACCGCCAGCCTTGCCTGCATCTCCAGCCGGTAGGGCGTCACGCCGTCGAAGGGCCGCAGCAGGCCGTAAAAACCTGAGACGATGCGCAGATGCTCCTGAATGAAGTCGTACTGTCCCGCTTCAAACACGCCGGGGGCCATGTACTGATACTGGATGCCCTCATAGGACAAAATGGCCGGGGTCAGGCAGCGGCGCAGGTCCATGCCCGACAGCCGCTCTATGTTCAGGGCGGCAATGGAATCGTTGCACTTCCACAGGGCTTGCAGCTCCTTGGGCGTCATGGCCCGCAGGGCGGCCAGCAGCCGCTCCGTCTCCAGCAGAAAGTCCGGCAGGGCCTGAACAGGCAGGCTGTCGGTGTCCACCCGCATTTTCTTGGCGGGCGAAATGATCATACGCATGATTTCACGCTCCCTCGTGGGGGATCAGGCACTTTTCCACCCGGAAATGTCCGTCTTCCGCCTCCATGCGGCAGAGTGTGATCTCCTGGTGGAACCGCCGCCGTCCGCAGCTTCCGGGATTCAGCCACAGCACGCCGTTCTCCTCCCGTTCCTCGTATTTGTGGGAATGACCGAACACCACCACATCCACGTCCAGCAGGTCCTTTGGCGCATCTTTTTTGTTATGGACCAAAAAAAACGGATGCCCTCCACCGTAAAGGTCAGGCTGTGGGGCAGGTCTGCCGCCCAGTCCTTGTCGTTATTGCCCCGGACAATGTAGCTCTCCCCTGCGGCCCGCAGGGCCTCCACGATGGCAGGAGTGTTGAGGTCCCCGGCATGGATGACTACGTCCGCCCGGTCCAGCAGGGCTTTGACCTCCTCCCGGAGCAGGCCGTGGGTATCGGATAAAATCAGGATATGTTTCATGGACTCTCTCCTTGGGTCACAACCCTGTGCGGTACAAAGGGATGACGTTGATGACCGGCTCCTCGTAGGGGTGGACGGCTCTGATCGCTTCCAACGTCTCCTCCACCCGCTCTGTCCGGCAGGTGACCTCCACCTTCAGCTCCGGCTCGGCGCAGAACGCTCCCTCGGTGCCGATATAGGGAGATGCACCCGCCAGGGGCCGCCAGCAACCGGTGACGCGGCTGTACGACAGGCAGCCGTCGTATTTTCCGATATGCCCCGCATCCTCCGACAGCAACACCTGCCGCAGCGGCTCCAGATGGGTCTCGGGAATAAAGATCTCCAACTTGCAGCAGGAAAAATCAGTCATACGGCATCTCCTTTCAGCAGTTGTCCTTCGTATCATATAATCCGGCCGCGCCGCTGTCAAGCAGTGCCGCGCCTATAAAAAAACGGCCGCAAGCGGCATCCGCTTGCGGCACGGTTCATACATTCTCCTTTTCGGACGCCCCATCCTTTCCCATGCGTTTCAAACGGCACACACCCTGGGTCATGGTACCCATGGGGCAGAACGAACACCAGGTTCTTGGCCTATACAACACCATGACGATCAGTCCCAGCAGAAGAGATGTAAGCATCAGGCTGTAAAACCCAAAGCTGAACTGCGCCACCCAGTCGGGTACCAGGCCGGCGGTGTAGGTCCAACCCCAGGGCACCCGGATGGTCCAGAACAGCTTGATGGCCTCCCGCAGAGAAGCGGCTCCGGCAGCCACCAGCCAGGTCTGGAATATCATATTGCCGAACATGGTCAGGAAAAAAGCTAAAAAGCCATAGCGGAACCACGGAGAGGCCATCCACCGGGGCGCGGGACGGTTCCGTGAGCATTTCCACTTCCCGCCCAACCGGGCGAGCAACTGCCCCCGGCCGCAGAGGTGATTACAAAAATACTTGTTCCCTCCGAATACCGCAAAGCCCAGCGGAAGGAGAAAATCGATCATCCCCAGCCACGCGAACAGGATGTTGAAAAAGCCCAGAGCAAAGTAGATAATGGCCCAGATCCATAAGTAGTCATACCAGTGTGTTTTTTTCATACCCGAGCCTCCCTTTCCAGTAGGGTGATACAGTCGGCAGGGCAAACAGCAGCACACTTGCCGCAACCCACACAGCGCTCGGCGTCCATCCGGGCGAAGCAGCCGTGCAGGATCTCAACAGCCCCCCGTGGACACTCATTCGCGCAGGCGCCGCAGGCCACACAGCGGCTCCGGTCCGCCCACGCGTATCTCTTTGATAACATAACAGGCCTCCTATTATATGCAACGGTGGCTGAACCCCCGCCTGGTTACATCGTATGCGGCACGGGCCCGGTCTGCCGGGTTACGCGGTTCAGTCTTTCCTTTTCGCCGCTGTCTCCCGGTGAAAAACGCCGCGTCCCTCAGTCCCCCTCAATGGCATTTTTCAGATAGGCAGACGACTCTGCACGGGCCTCGGTGAGTTTACGGTGAATGGCGGCGTAGTCCATCTCCGCATCCGCCGCCGCGCTGTCCGGCAGTCCCACGATGCGGTCCGCACAGCCCAGCCGGGAGAGCAGACTGTAAATGCGGGAATAGGCCGGCTCCGCCTTCTCCTTGGGAGACATGGCGGTAAAGAAAGGTCGGTCAAACTGCAGGGAGAACACAGAGCCGTGGAAGGAATTGGTACAGACGCAGGCGGCGTTTTGGAACAGGCCCAGGAACTCCCGGGGGCCGGCGTCAAACACCACATGCTCCGCTCCCGGCAGTCTGCGGCGCATACCCGCCAGCTGCACGATGGGCCAACCGGTGCGGGCGTGGAGCTCCTGTGCCCGCGCCCCCACTTCGCCGGGATCGGAGATGAAGTAGCAAAGGATATAGGGCTGCTTCCGCACAGGCGCCGCCGCCAGTTCACCCCACTGCTCCCCGGTCAGCAGTAGCGTGGGGTCCAGCACCAGGCTGACTTCCCGGCCCGTGATGCTCTCCAGCAGCTCCTTGCCCCGACTCTCCCGTGCAGAGAGGGCGCTGAAGGACGCCAGATAGTCCCGCAGCTGCCCGTCGTAAGGCCGGGGCAGAGTGGGCACACCCAGGCTGGGCGCGTAGGCGATCTTCCGTCCTTTCTGGACGAAGTCCAGCAGAAAAGCAGGCTCAAACTGCTTGTTTGTATAGATGTACGGGTTCCAGATCTGATCGCTGCCCGCCACATAGACATCGCAGGCCGGCGGCTCCCGGCGCAGTTCCTCATCAGCGGTATACCGTCGGGGACTCAGCGCCATCTGTTCGGCCACAAATGCCTCAAAACGGTCATAGCGGCGCTTGAAGGCTCCGTAGTGAATCGCCGTATGGGCATTGGCCACCAGAGCCCTGGCGGAATCCGCCTTCCTGAACAGTTCATTGGTCCGGGTAGTATGGGGCAGGCGAAAGTCGATGATCCGGCAGTCGTGTCCCAGTTCCCGGATGGCCTGCATGGTGGCATACGCCTGAAGCTGGGCACCGTAGTGATGGGCAAAATGGAAGGTAATCAGTCCTGTACGCATAAAAGCTCACATCCTGTATAATGATCGATCCGCTTTAGCGGGATTTTTAGTTTTGTCATTATACCACAGGCCACCTTGCTGCTTCAACCCCGGCGGTTGACAAACCAGATCTGGGAGGGTAAACTATATTGGAATGATTATGACCACCTGCGGTCAAATGAGAAAAGAAAGGAGCCTCCGTGATGAAGGTCCTCTATCTGTTGAACTATGCTGGAAAGGCCGGTACGGAACGGTATGTGGAAACGCTGGTCCGCTATTTGAACCATACCCGTGTGGAGGCCTATTTTGCTTACAACGAAGGCGGTCTGCTGGTAGAGCGTCTGAAAGCCATGGGCGTTCCCTGCCGCCGGGTAGAGATGCGGCGCCGCTTCGACTTCAAGGCTGCCAGAGAGCTGGCCGACCTCTGTAAGGAGTGGGACATCGACCTGGTCCACTGTCACTACCTCAGAGAGCATTACACCGCTCTGCTGGCAAAACAGTACTATCCCCGCATCCGGGTGGTCTACACCAACCATTTCGTCCTGGCCAACAATGCCGTCACCCGTATGTCCAACCGTTGGATGGACAAGCGGCAGGACCAGATGATCGCCGTGTGCAACAAGGGCCGTGAGCAGCTCATTGCCAACGGCTGGTCCGGTGACCGTATCCACGTCATCTTTAACTCCGTGGATCCTGCCGTCTGGGCGGGCGACCGCTCCTCCTCCACGCTGCGGCAGGAGCTGGGGATCCCTGAGGATCGCTTTGTGATGCTCTGCGCCTCCCGCTTTGCGGAGGACAAGGGGCACAAATACCTCATCGATTCCGTCAAGCGCCTGACCCAAATCACGGACGTTCCCTTCACGCTTGTGCTTGCAGGCGACGGTCCGCTTCTGGAAGAAACAAAGGCCCATGCCGAAGCTCTTGGGCTGACTGAGGAGCAGGTACGGTTCATCGGCTTCCGCAAGGACATCAAAAACCTCTATAAAGCTTCCGACCTCTATGTGAACTCCTCCCAGCACGAGGCCCTGTCCTATCTGATCATCGAAGCCATGGCCGCCGGTCTGCCGGTCATTGCTACCGATATGGGCGGCAACAGCGACATTGTCAACGACGAAGCCGGCTGCGGCCTGCTGGTGACGTATGACGATCCTGTCTCCATGTCCGATGCCATGAAGCGTATGCTGGAGGAACCGGAATTTTTGGCGCAGTGCCGTCAGGGTGCCCTGCGAACCATCGATGAGAAGTTTGAAATTCACAAGTGGATGGACAAGACCTTCTCCGTTTACGAGGCTGCAATGGCCCGCTGACTTTCCACATGAGATAGGAGAACCGCATGACGATCATTGAACAAAGTCTTATTTTTCATTTACTGCTGTCCTTCCGACAGCGGCTGGATGCCCTGTGGGCACAAAGCAGCACCAGGCAGATATGCCTGCGGCTGGGCCGCTGGTTCCAGAATAAGGTGCGCTCCAGCATCCTTTGCGACTTCTTCTGGCGGGATGGCGTCCTGGTCCGCCAATGGCGGGGAAGCCTGTCCTTTGCCCTGTTTACCTGGCTTTTGAACCTGCCCTGCGCCGCCGCCCGCTGGTTGTACCGGGTTGGGCAAAAGCTGTGGGACGGAAGTTTTGTCTTTCACTGCCTGTCCGCCATGGGCGGCTCCGCGTTTTTGTTCCTGGGGCTGTTCCTGCTGGTCATGCTGGTGGCCCCACACAGTCTTTGGAACAACGCCTACGGCTTCTTGGGTGCCGTGGCCGTGACGGTACTGTTCATCCTGGGCAGCGCCACCCGGCCGCAACGCCGTTTGGACGCGGCAGAATTCGGACCTTATATGCTGTTCTACCTTCTGTGCGTTTTTTGCGCGCTGGTGTCCAGCCTGTCCACTTCCCTCTCCATGCGTTTCTTCCTGTTCCATGCCGCCGCGTTCCTGCTGGCGCTGATGGTGGTGAATTCCGTGGAACGGCTGGAACAGCTCCGCTTGACCATTAGTCTGGCCGTGGCGGGCATCGCCGTGGCTGCCGTCTACGGCTGCTACCAGGGCTATATAGGCGTGGAGGTCGTCAACTCCCTTCAGGACATGAAGCTTAACGTGGGAATGCCCGGCCGGGTCTACTCCCTGTTCGACAATCCCAACAACTTCGCCGAACTTCTGGTCATGCTGATCCCTCTGGACATCGGCCTACTGTTCAGTTCCAAAACCTGGAAAGGCCGGCTGGCCTGTTTGATGGTGCTGGTGCCCTGCATCGTGTCCATCGGTCAGACCTATTCCCGATCCGGCTGGATCGGCCTGGCGCTGGCGGCCTGCGTGTTCATCGCCCTGGTGAACTGGAAGCTGGTCCCGGTGATGCTGGTGCTGGGTCTGTGCGCCATACCTTTCCTGCCCTCCACCATCTATAACCGCATCCTCACCATCGGCAACACCAAGGACTCCTCCACCCAGTACCGCTTCGCCATTTACGACGCCACCCGGAATCTGATGGAGGACTACTGGCTGCGGGGCGTGGGCCTTGGCACAGATGCGCTGAAAAAAGCCTTTGCCGACTATCCCACCATGTTCGACGGAAATTCCCCCATTCACACCCACAACAACTATTTGGAGGTCTGGTGCGAAATGGGACTTGCCGGCTTTATCTCCTATCTGGCCATGTTGCTTTACACGCTGAAATCCGGCGTGAAGGCGTTTTTCAGCTCCCAAAACAAGCGTCTGCGCTATATGCTGGCCGCCGCGGTAGCCGCCTTCTGCGGCATCCTGGTCATCGGCCTGGCGGAGTATACCTGGTTCTATCCCCGCAATATGTTCATCTATTGGTTCCTGCTGGGCATCATCATGGTTTGTGTGAAGCTGGGCCGCCAGGAGCAGGCCGCCTGATATATGGGCGGCGCGGAGAAATTCTACCTCCGCGCCGGGGCTTTCAGCCCAGCAGCCCGCTGCTTTGCAGATGGGTGGCGCGGGCCTGGAGCTCGTCAAAGGTTGTAATATTGTCTTCCCGTTTCAGGGCCTGACGCACCTCAGGCGGCAGGCCCTGAAAATATTCATAGGCCGACAGGTCCTGGTCCAGCATATCCGACAGACAGAGATACCCCGATAATGACGGATGCTTCATTGCGTTCACGTATAATTAAAACCATCTCGAAAGGGGTGGTTTTAATTATTTCTCCTTTCC
>CAMAZB010000090.1 GCA_945862785.1 uncultured Clostridia bacterium
CGCGCACACCCTTCCTTCCCGTTTTCCTACATTCCCGGGTTTTTCGACAGCCTGACGCGCCGGCTCCTTACGGAGCCGGCGCCTGTTCATTTTTCGCTATTTTCGCTATTATTCGCCCTTTTCCAGCAGGGCTTTCTTCTCCGCCACGCCGGACTCCGCCACGTCGTACTCCCAGTTCCAGGGGTCCTTGCGGCAGGTGCCGTCCGCATAAGGTACGAAGATGGACAGCAGGCCAAAGGCCGCCAGAATCCAGCAGTACCACATATAGGGCACGATCTCCACAGGGCTCATGACGATATCATAGTTAAGAGTGGTAAGCGTAGCCGCCGTCAGGAGCTGTGCGCCGTAAGGGATGATGCCCTGGAACACGCAGGAGAACACATCCAGCAGTGACGCGGTGCGGCGGGGATCCACCTTATACTCCCGGCTGATATCTCTGGCCACATTGCCGCTGACGATGATGGCCACGGTATTGTTGGCTGTGGCGCAGTCCGCCAGGGAAACCAGGGCGGCAACGCCCACCTGGGCGGACTTGTTGCCCTTCATCATCCCCCGCAGCTTTTCGATCAGCCAGGTGATGCCGCCGTTGTGGGCGATCATCTCAGACAGGCCGCCGCAGAACAGGGCCAGGAAGAAGATCTCGCTCATGCCGGTGAAGCCGTCCCAGATGGCCTGAGCAAAGGTGAACACCGTCAGCTCGCCGCCGATCATACCGATGATGCCGGCGGAGAAAATGCCGATGGTCAGGGTCAGGAACACATTGACGCCGATCAGCGCCAGAACCAGCACCGCCACATAGGGCAGGACCTTCACGATGCTGAAGCTGAGGTCACCCATGGGGGCCACCGTTTCAGGCCGTCCCACCAGCAGCAGGATGACGACCGTGATGGCAGCGGCGGGCAGGGCGATAAAGAAGTTTACCTTGAACTTGTCCCGCAGCTCGCAGCCCTGGGTGCGGGTGGCGGCGATGGTGGTATCAGAGATCATGGACAAGTTATCGCCGAACATGGCACCGCCCACACAGGCGCCAAGCAGCATGGGGATGCTCAGGCCGCTCCGGTCCGCCACGCCCACCACGATGGGCACGATGGTGGTGATGGTACCCATCGAGGTGCCGGTGGCGGTGCCCATGAAGGCGGAGATCACGAATACTCCCGCCGTCAGGAGTTGGACAGGGATAACGCTGAGCCCCAGATTTACCGTGGAGTCCACGCCGCCCATGGCTTTGGCCACGGTGGAGAAAGCGCCGGCCAGGATGTAGATCATCAGCATGGTCAGCACGTTTTCATTGGCGGCACCCCGGGCAAAGACGGAGAACTTCTCGTTGATGCTCTCCTTCCCCATGCAGAACGCCGCCAGCACGGCGATAAACATGGCGGTGACAGAGGGAAACTGGTAAAAGGCCATTTCCTTCCCCTGCGCCTGCAGCAGCAGGCCCGCCCCCAGATAAATGATGATGAAGATCAAAAACGGGATCAGCGCCAGGCCGCCGCCCCGCTTTCTTAAATCTCGGTTCATGGTACAAATCCTCCTCTTTCTCTTTCGCAGTGGTTATCTGTTTAATTATATCAGTGCTTCCCATAGATTGGCAACCGAATTTTTGCTCCGTTTTACCTTTTGTGCTGATATGGGCTAATTTCCCTATTTCATTTACCCTTGTTGCACACGCAGGTGTGTGCAACAAGGGTAAATGAAATAGGACTGCCCGATAAACTGGAATTTGTCTACATTACCCACTTCAACCGAACAGGGTATATTTCAATAACGAAATGAGCTTCATTTATCTGCGTTGACGGATGAGAACCAGCGACATCCACATTTACAGAACCTATGACTGTTTTGACAAAATCATCAGGCTCTCCACAAACGATATATTGGGGAGATATATACTCGATATACCCTGTTTCATCTGGTTCAAGAGGCATTGTTTCAAACGGTTTTTCTATATCAATTCCTAACGAAAAAAGATATTCAGCAATTTCCGGATAGGTTGCTTTGATTTCACGGACATAGTTTTGACAATATGCGCAGTCGCATAAGTCACGATTGCTTATCTGTTCATAATACGATTTTGTTCTTCTAATATCCAAGTTCAACACCTCTACAAATTCCGATTAGTCGAGTTCATTATACTATATTGAAGAACGATCCACAACAAAGCCGGTTTGTGAAAACGCAGGGGATTTCCCTATCAGTCCAAAATACAAAAGGCCCAATTGGGGGGATCATTGACTTTTTCCCCGGTTTCCGCTATGATTTTCTTGATTTTCTTTCAGGAAAGGATGATATCCCCTTATGCCCGCTGAGTTTACCTCCGTCTTGAACCAATCCATCGGCAAGATCTCCCTGGGGGACGTACTGACGGCTGCCCTCACACTGCTGCTGTGCCTGGTGATCATCCGGGTGGTGCTGAAGCTGACGCGGAAGCTCCTCTCCCGCTCCAAGCTGGACAACCGGGTACAGAAATACCTGGTCTCCGGCGTCAAGCTGGTGCTGTATGTCATCGCCGCCATTACCGTGATTGGCTGCTTTGACGCGGTGGACACCTCTTCTCTGGTGGCCCTGCTGTCTGTGGCCTCCCTGGGCGTCACCCTGGCCGCTGAGGACATTCTGGCCAACGTGGCCGGGGGGCTGGTGATCCTGTCCGCCCATCCCTTCACCATCGGGGACTTTATCGAAGTGTCCGGTACCTCCGGTACCGTGGAGGAGATCACCCTGAACTATACGAAGCTGGTGACCCCCGATGGCCATCTGGTCATGCTGCCCAACAAGTCCCTGGCGGACTCCCAGATGACCAACTACACCGCCCTGGGCCGTCGCCGCGTCACCCAGGTCGTCACCGCCTCCTACGACGCTCCCGCTGAGGACGTAAAGGCCGCCTGCTACCAGGCCCTGGAGCGGACCGACAAAGTGCTGGCCGACCCCGCCCCTGCCGTATATGTCACCAACTACGGCGAGAGCTCTATTGAATACACCATCTACTGCTGGGCCAGCGCGGCGGATTTCCTGGCCGTGAAGTTCGGCCTCAGCGAGAACCTGCGCCCGGCCTTCGCTGACCACGGCGTGGAGATGACCTATGACCATCTGAACGTCCATATCGTTGAAAACCGGGGCTGACCCCCACCGAAAGGAAGTGATATACCATGAGCAATTATCGCCCCGAAACCATCTGCGTTCAGGGAGGCTACACCCCCGGCAGCGGAGAGCCCCGGCAGATCCCCATTATCCAATCCACCACCTTCAAGTACGCGACCTCCGAGGACATGGGAAAGCTCTTTGACCTGGAGGCCAGCGGCTACTTCTACTCCCGCCTCCAGAACCCCACCTGCGACTATGTGGCCGCCAAGATCTGCGCCCTGGAGGGCGGCACAGCGGCCATGCTGACCTCCTCCGGTCAGGCCGCCAACTTCTTCGCCCTGTTCAACATCGCCACCTGCGGAGACCACATCGTGGCTTCCTCCAGCATCTATGGCGGCACTTTCAACCTCATCGACGTCACCATGCGGAAGATGGGCGTGGAGGCTACCTTCGTGGCGCCTGACTGCACAGAAGAGGAGCTGAACGCCGCATTCCGGCCCAACACGAAAGCCGTGTTCGGCGAGACCATCGCAAACCCGGCCCTAACGGTGCTGGACATTGAGAAGTTTGCCAGGGCCGCCCACAGCCACGGCGTGCCCCTGATCGTGGACAACACCTTCGCCACCCCCGTGGGCTGCCGGCCCTTCGAGTGGGGCGCCGACATCGTCACCCACTCCACCACCAAGTACATGGACGGCCACGGCGCTGCCGTAGGCGGTGCCATCGTGGACTCCGGCAAGTTCGACTGGATGGCCCACGCCGACAAGTTCCCCGGCCTGTGCACCCCCGACGACAGCTACCACGGCATTACCTACGCCGAGAAGTTCGGCAAAGAGGGCGCTTTCATCACGAAATGCACCGCCCAGCTGATGCGGGATTTCGGCTCCACGCCCTCCCCCCAGAGTGCCTTCTATCTGAACCTGGGCCTGGAGAGCCTCCACGTCCGCATGGCCCGTCACTGCGAAAACGGCCAGGCTGTGGCGGAGTTCCTGGCGGCACATCCCAAGGTGGAAACCGTCCACTACTGCGGTCTGCCCGGAGATCCCTACCACGAGGTCGCCAAAAAGTATCTGCCCAACGGCTCCTGCGGCGTGGTGTCCTTCGAGCTCAAGGGCGGCCGTCCCGCTGCCGAGGTCTTTATGGGCAGGCTAAAACTGGCCGCCATCGAGACCCACGTGGCCGACGCCCGCACCTGCTGTCTGAACCCTGCCACCTCTACCCACCGCCAGATGACCGAGGAGCAGCTGATCGCCGCCGGGGTCCCCGCCGGTCTGGTCCGTATGAGCTGCGGACTGGAGAGCAAGGAGGACCTCATTGAGGATATCAAGCAAGCACTGGAGGCTATCTGATATGAAGTCTCACATGGGATAGCCGTCAAAATGGAGGATCGTAAATCATGCCCATCAAAATTCCCAACCAACTGCCTGCCACCAACACCCTGACGGCGGAAAACATCTTCGTCATGACGGAGACCCGGGCCATCACCCAGGATATCCGCCCCCTGCAGATTCTCCTGCTGAACCTGATGCCCACCAAGGTGGACACGGAGACCCAGCTTGCCCGGGTGCTGGGCAACACGCCTTTGCAGATCGAGCTGGAACTGATTGCTCCGGCGGGGCATGTTTCCAAAAACACCTCCCAGGCCCACATGCTGGCCTTTTACAAGGCGTTCGACGAGGTGAAGGACCGGACCTTCGACGGCCTGGTCATCACCGGCGCACCGGTGGAGCTGATGGAGTTCGAGGAGGTGGATTACTGGCCGGAGCTGTGCGAGATCATGGAGTGGAGCAAGACCCACGTTCACTCTACCCTGCACATCTGCTGGGGCGCTCAGGCCGGACTCTATTACCACTACGGCATCCCCAAGCGGGTACTGGACCACAAGCTGTTCGGTGTCTTTGAGCATACGGTGGAGGACCCCAACTACATCCTCTTCCGGGGCTTTGACGACACCTTCTGGGTCCCCCACTCCCGGAACACCACGGTGGACCGGGCAGACATTGAGGCAGTCCCGGAATTGAAAATTCTGGCAGCTTCCCCGGAGGCGGGGGTCTACGCCGTCAAGACCGACCAGGGCCGCCAGGTGTTCCTCATGGGCCACGCGGAGTACGACCGGGACACCCTGCGGAAGGAGTACACGCGAGACCTGGCCGCCGGGGTGGACATCCAAATTCCCCAGCACTACTTCCCCGGCGACGACCCGGAGAAGATGCCGGTGATGAACTGGCGAAGCTGTGCCCACCTGCTGTACGCCAACTGGCTGAACTACTGCGTGTACCAGACCGCGCCTTATGATATCCGGGATATCGAAAAGGGCGTTCGCACGGACGATTAAGACAAAAAGACCAGCTTGTGAAAAAGTCTTTTCAACAAGCTGGTTAAGATTTCAGAACTTTCAAAAAGTTCTGAAATCTATTGATTTAAATGGCGCAGGGCACCCTTCCTGGGTTCATCTACGCGCTAAGAGCTGGGCTACGCCCGGTTGCGCTCTGAAACGTCCTGTGGGCCAGCCCCGCACACCCTTCCTTCCCGTTTTCCTGCATTTCCGGGTTTATCGACAGCCTGAGACACCGCTTTCCAACGAAAGCGGTGCCTTTTTGCTTTCTTTTAATGTTTGCGGTCTGCTTCGATAAGGAGTTTCAGGGCCTCTACCGCCACCTTGACGGAATTGGCGGTATCCTCGTTCATCTTCTGGTCCAGGCCGGCGGCCTCCCGCTCTTGGTTCCAAATCACATGGAAGCAGGAGCCGCAGCGGCAGCCCAGGGCCGCCGACACCACAAACAACGCGGCGGACTCCATCTCGCTGGCCTTGACACCCAGGCGCTTCCAGCTCTCCCACTTGGCCTTCAATTCGTAATACACCGGGGAGGCGGCTGGGTCGTGCTGGCCGTAAAAGCTGTCCTTACACTGGACTACGCCGGTATGTAAGGGCAGACCCAGTGCTTTCGTTGCCTGGGCAAGGCAGTTGGTAACGCCCAGGTCCGGCACCGCCGGATATTCAATGGGGGCGTATTCCAGGCTGGTGTGCTCAAAGCGGATGGCGCCGGTGGCCACCACGATATCGCCGGACTGGACGTTCAGGTCGATGCCGCCGCAGGTGCCGGTACGAATAAAAGTGTCCGCGCCACATTTGTGGAGCTCCTCCATGGCGATGGCGGCGGAGGGCCCGCCAATGCCCGTAGAACAGGCGGTAACCTTTTCGCCCATCAAATAGCCCGTCCAGACGTTGTACTCCCGGTTGCAGGCCACCTGTCTGGCGTCGTCAAACAGGGCGGCGATAGCAGGGACCCGGCCCGGGTCGCCGGGCAGGATGCAGTACCGGCCCACGTCGCCGGGGGCGCAATGAATGTGAAATTGCTTTTCCAGTTTTTGCATAACCTACACCTCTTCCGTTCGATTTTTATCTCCGCTGGGGAATGGCAAATGCGTCCGGCGGCATCAGCCGCCTCGGCCCAGAAATCATTTCATGGTCACCACGGTGACGCCGCTCTCGCCCTCGCCGTAAACGCCCAGGCGGAAGCTCTTGACGGCTTTGTTCCGCCGCAGAATATCGTGGACGGCCTTCCGCAGGGCGCCGGTGCCCTTGCCGTGGATGATGGTAACGGTATCCAGCCGGCCCATGACGGCGGCGGAGAGGAAGTTCTCCACCACGCTCTCGGCCTCCAGGGTCTCCATGCCCCGGATATCCAACTCCCGGCTGGCGGAAGCCCGGAGAGCCCGGTCCGCGTTCTGGCGGATGGACACCGTGGGGTTCTTCTTTTTGGCCGCCCGCTCATCGTCCTCGATGAGCCGGACCTCGTCGGCCTTGGCTTTCATTTTCAGCACACCGGCCTTGAGCTGCAAAGTTCCGTCGCTGCCCACGGAGACCACCTCCTGTCTCTTATACACATCTGACGCTGCCGACGATATGCAGTGTGT
>CAMAZB010000091.1 GCA_945862785.1 uncultured Clostridia bacterium
GTTTCATTTCCTTTGGTGCCTTGGAGCGCAGCGGAAAGGAATGGTCATAAACATGAGCAAGCGGGGACAGCCGGATCGGCTGCTGACGTATTTCAAGGCGGAAACGTGGCCCCTGGCGGTGGTCACGGTGACGGGACTGGTGTACAATATCGGCCTGGCTTTTGGCCCGGTGCTGGAGGGCAAGCTGGCCCAGTGCCTGCTGGAGATCATGGGCGGTAGGGCTGGGGTGCCCGCTATGGTGCGGCTGGCGGCGCTGTATGTGGCGGTGACGGCGTTCGTCCAAGGTGCCAGGTACTTAAAGCGCTTTTATGTCCGCCGCTTCGCCAACAACGTGAATCGCAACATGAAGCGGGTGCTGTACGATAATCTGCTCCACACCCCGCGGGAGGAACTGGAACGGGCGGGCACGGGCAATCTGATGACCCGGGCCATCTCTGATGTGGATGCTTGCGTGGAGGGTATGCGGAAATTTACCACGGAGGTATTCGACACCGGCGTGGCCCTGGCGGCATACTTTGTCCTGCTGCTGGTCTACGACTGGCGGCTGGCCCTGCTGACGGGACTGTTCCCCCCGGTGGCATTCTTCCTGGCAGAGCGGATGAAAAAGCCTGTCTCCCGGTGCGCGGCGGTGTACAAGGAGAGCGCGGGGCGGCTGAACGGCGCCACGCTGGAGCGTATCTCCGGCGCTGTGACCTACCGGGTGTTTGGACTGGAAGAAAACAGGGACCGGGCCTATGAGACATGCCTTGCGGACTATGAGAAGAAGGCTGCGGCGGCCAACCTGTGGGAGAACACCCTGCCGCCGTTGTACCAGGTAGTGTCCATGCTGGGCGCGGTGTTGATTCTGTGGCTGGGCGGTAAAAACGTGGCAGGCACCGGCTGGACGCATTGGGACATCGCCGCCTTTACGGCGTTTCTGATCTGCTTCACCAAGCTGTCCGTCAAGACCTCCAAGGCGGCGAAGCTGTTCAACTCCGTCCAGAAGGCCCAGGTTTCCTGGCGGCGGGTGAAGCCGCTGCTGAAGGATGTGGAGGAGGAGCCGGAGCTGCCCTCTGCCCCGGCGGCGGAGCTGGAGGTTTCCAACCTGGGTTTTGCCTACCCCGGCGGCGGAGAGGTGCTCAAGCACGTCAGCTTTACAGCGAAGCCCGGACAGGTCATCGGCGTCACCGGCCCGGTGGCCTGCGGCAAATCCACCCTGGGCAAGGCGTTCCTCTGTGAGCTGCCCTATACCGGTAGCATCCGCTTCGGTGGACGGGAATTGCGGGACATGACGGAGGCGGAGCGGGCTTCCGTAGTGGGATACCTGGGCCACCAGCCGGAGCTGCTCAGCGCCAGCGTGCAGGAGAATGTGCTGCTGGGGTCCGACGGCCCGGCGGCGCCCTGGCTGGCGGCATCCTGTCTGACGGAGGAAGTGGCGGCCATGCCCCAGGGGGAGGATACGGCTGTGGGCAGCGGCGGCGTCCGGCTCTCCGGCGGGCAGCAGGCCCGGCTGGCCCTGGCCCGGACGCTGCGGCACAAGCGCCCCCTGCTGATTCTGGACGATCCCTTCTCCGCTGTGGATATGACCACGGAGGGAGAAATTATGGAACACCTGCGAGCCCTGGCGGGAGACGGCATTATCCTGCTACTGTCTCACCGGCTGGATCGCTTCTCGGAACTGGACGGCGTGCTGTGGATGGAGCAGGGCACCATCCTGGCGGGCAGCCACGAGACGCTGATGGGAACCTGCCCGGCCTATGCCGGTTTGTACAATGCCCAGAAGGGAGGGGACGGACGTGGAGAATAAGATTTCCCGTATTTTCTTTCGGGAACTGAAAAGGTCGTGGCCCCTGACCCTGGCGCTGCTGGCGGCGGTGGCCGGGGCGGTTCTGCTGGGCCTGACGCCGCCCCTGGTGCTGGAGCAGGCGGTAAACGGCTTGACGGAGGGGAAGGGCATTCCCCTTTCCCTGGCACTGCTGTACTTCGGCACCCTGGCCCTGGCGGGCGTTTTCGACTCCGGTAAGGAGTTTTTGCTGACGGTGCTGGGCCAGAAGCTGACCCGTGCCCTGCGGAGCGCCATGTGCGCCAAGCTGTCTTGCCTGCCCGCGTCCTGGTTCGCCGGGCGGGAGCCGGGAGCCGTGGCCTCCCGGTTCGTGGGAGATGTGGACACCGTGGAGTCCCTGTTTTCCTCCGGTATCGTGAGCATGGCGGTGGATGTGTGCAAGGTGCTCAGCATCCTGGCGGTCATCTTTGTGAAGAGCAGGGGATTGGGCGTCCTGATGCTGCTGGTCACGCCCCTGCTGCTGTGGATGACCCGGACGTTCCAGAAGCGGATGCTGGCCTCTCAGCTCCAGAACCGGGCGGCGGTGAGCCGGGTGAGCCACCACGTCCCGGAGACCATCCACTGCATCCGCATGGTCCATACCCTGCGGAAGGAGCGGTACATGGCCGACCGCTATGACAGCGCCATTCAGGACAGCTACCAGGCTATGGAAAAGTCTAATTTTTATGATTCTATTTATTCCCCCATCGTCCTCATCGTCAGTGCCCTGGTGGTGGCGGTAATGATGGTGTGCGCCTCCCTGGGCGGCGGGATGCAGGAACTGTTCGGCATGTCCGTGGGAACCGCCGTGGCGGTCATCGCCTACGTGGGCAAGGTGTTCGGACCGCTGGAGAGCATCGGCATGGAAATTCAGAGCGTCCAGTCCGCCGTGGCGGGCGTTCGCCGCATCCGGGAATTTTTGAGCGAGCCGGAGGAGAGGCCGGCGGACACCTCCCTGACTCTGACCGCCCTGCGCCGCAGCGAAAAGCCCGCTGTGGAGGTGGAGAACGTGACCTTTAGCTACGACGGGAAACGGGATGTTCTGCAAAGCTGCGCCTTTGCCGTGAAGGAGGGCGAGAGCGTGACGCTCACGGGCCGCACCGGGGCGGGCAAAAGCACGGTATTCAAGCTGCTGCTGGGCTTGTACCGCCCCCAGGCGGGCGCCGTTCGCATTTACGGCGCCGACGCGGCATCCATCCCGCCGCACCTCCGGCGGCACCTGTTCGGCTATGTGGAGCAGTCCTTCCATCTGATACCGGGGACGGTGCTGGACCAGATCACCCTCTGGGACGATACCATCACCCGCGAAAAAGCGGAGGAGGCCGCCCGGTTGGTGGGGATGCATGAGACGATTTGCAATCTGGAACAGGGCTACGACACGCCATGCAAGGAGGGCCTGTTCTCTCAGGGGCAGTTCCAGCTTCTGGCCATCGCCCGGGCGGTGGCGGCGGACCCGGCCATTTTGCTGCTGGACGAGATCACTGCCAACCTGGACGGCGACACGGAGCAGGCCGTTCTCACCGCCCTGGAGCGGGCGGCGGCGCGGCGGACGGTGGTGTCCATCTCCCACCGGCTCTACCGCCGGACCGGCGGACGGCAAATCCCTATCTGACACAGTTTGGCAAGCGTTTTGCCTTGCGCGCCCGCTGGGAAAATGATATGATGACACCATATTACTGCACGGGAGCGAAACCATGAAGAAACTGGTCTTGGGCATCCTGGCCCATGTGGACGCCGGAAAAACAACGCTGTCCGAGGCGCTGCTGTACCGCAGCGGCACCTTGCGGAAGCTGGGCCGGGTGGACCACCGGGACGCCTTTCTGGATACGGATACCATCGAGCGGGAGCGGGGCATCACCATCTTCTCCAAGCAGGCGCTGCTGTCCATAGGAGACACGGAAGTGACGCTGCTGGACACCCCCGGCCATGTGGACTTCTCCGCCGAGGCGGAGCGGACCCTCCGGGTGCTGGACTGCGCCGTGCTGGTCATCAGCGGCACCGACGGCGTCCAGGCCCACACCCGGACACTGTGGCGGCTGCTGGAGCGGTACGGCGTGCCCACATTCCTCTTTGTGAATAAAATGGACCTGGCGGGCGCTGACCGCCCCAAGCTGATGGAGGAATTGAAGCGGCGGCTGGACGGCGGCTGCGTGGACTTCTCCGCCCCGCCGGAGGAATGGGCGGAGGAAGCCGCCGTCTGCGATGAAGCAGTGCTGGAGCGGTATCTGGAAAACGGAACCGTCACGGACGGAGACGTCACCCATATGATTCGGCAGCGGAAGCTGTTTCCCTGCTTTTGCGGCTCCGCCCTGAAAGTGGAAGGCGTGGACGACTTTCTGGATGCCCTGGCCCGGTACGCTCCGGTGCCGGACTACCCGGCGGACTTCGGCGCCCGGGTGTTCAAGGTGGCCCGGGACGCGCAAGGCACCCGACTGACCTATCTGAAGGTCACCGGCGGCACCCTGCGGGTGAAAGCCGTCCTCACAGAGGACGGCGAAAAGGCCGACCAGCTCCGTATTTACTCCGGGGCCAAATTCAAGACCGTGGAGGAGGCCCCTGCCGGGACGGTGGCGGCGGTCACCGGACTTTCCCGGACCTGCCCCGGCGACGGCCTAGGCTTTGAAAAGAACTGGACCGGCCCGCTTTTGGAGCCGGTGCTGAATTACCGGGTGGAGCTGACCGACGGCACGGACCCCCAGACCGCCCTCTCCCGCCTGCGGCAGCTGGAGGAGGAAGACCCCCAGCTCCATGTGGTGTGGAACGAGCTGTCAAGGGAGATCCATATCCAGCTCATGGGCGAGGTGCAGATGGAGATCCTGCGCCGCCGCCTGCGGGAGCGGTTCAATATGGAGGTGGATTTCGGCGAGGGCACCATCTGCTACCGGGAGACCATCGCAAACGCCGTGGAGGGCATCGGACACTTCGAGCCCCTGCGCCACTATGCGGAAGTGCACCTGCTGCTGGAGCCCGCCCCCCGGAGCAGCGGCCTGACCCTTGCCGCTGACTGCCCTACCGACGAGCTGGATCTGAACTGGCAGCGGCTGATTCTGACCCATCTGGCGGAAAAGCCCCATCTGGGCGTGCTGACCGGGGCTCCCATTACCGATATGAAAATCACGCTGGTGGCGGGGCGGGCCCATGTGAAGCACACCGAGGGCGGCGACTTCCGCCAGGCTACCTACC
This sequence comes from uncultured Clostridia bacterium, assembly GCA_945862785.1. Classification (GTDB taxonomy): domain Bacteria; phylum Bacillota; class Clostridia; order Oscillospirales; family Oscillospiraceae; genus Oscillibacter. The sequence continues at coordinate 4,985 of CAMAZB010000091.1, forward strand.
GGGCGGTGCGTCAGGGGTTGATGCAGGCGGAGAGCGTGCTGCTGGAGCCTTGGTATGACTTTCGGCTGGAGCTGCCCGCCGAACAGGTGGGCCGGGCCATGAGCGACCTCCAGCGGATGAACGGCGAAACCGCCCCACCGGAGACCTTTGGAGAGGAAACAGTCCTCACCGGCTCCGCCCCGGTGGCAGTCCTCCGGGGCTATGCCGCCGAGGTGACGGCCTACACCCGTGGCCGGGGCCGCCTGCTGTGCACCCCGGCGGGCTACCGCCCCTGTGCCAATCAGGAGGAGGTAGTGGAGACCGTGGGCTACGACCCGGAACGGGATGTGGACAACACGCCGGACTCCGTATTCTGCGGCCACGGCGCGGGCTACACGGTGAAGTGGGGCGAGGTCCCCGCCCACGCTCATGTGGACAGCGGCTTGCGGCTGGGTGCCAAAGTAGAGGCAGAAGAACCCGCCCCCCAGTCCCGGCGGAGCAAGAGCTATGCCGGGACACTCCAGCAGGATAAAGAGTTGCAGGCCATCTTCGAGCGGACCTACGGCCCCGTGAAGCAGCGGGCTTTTGTCCAGCCCAGAGAGCCGAAGCGCCCCACGTCAGCCGCCAGTGAGCAGGAAAAACAGACCATCCAGGAGCAGTTCCGGGGGGAGGAATACCTGCTGGTGGACGGCTACAACATCATTTTCGCCTGGGACGAGCTGAAAGCTATTGCCAGGGACAACCTGGACGCCGCCCGGAAGACATTGTGCGACCTGCTGTGCGACTATCAGGGCTATAAGAAGTGCCACGTCATCGCCGTGTTCGACGCCTACAAGGTCAAGGGGGGCCTGGGCAGTGTGGAGAAGTACCACAACATCCATGTGGTCTACACGAAAGAGGCGGAGACGGCGGACGCCTACATCGAAAAGGCCACCTATGAGATCGGCAAGAAGCACCGGGTCAAGGTCGCCACGTCCGACGGCCCGGAGCAGCTCATCATCCTGGGCCACGGCGCCCTGCGGCTCTCGGCCTCCAACTTCCACGAGGAGATGGAGCACGTCCGGGGCCAGATCGCGGACGTGCTGTTCCGAAACAACCAAAAGGGCAACACGGGGGCCATGCGCTCCGCCATGGAGAAGGCCCGGAACAAGGAGGACAAGCCATGCTGACGGTATTCACCGCGCTGACCACCCTGGGGGGCTGCACCGCCGCCCGGTGGTATCTGAACAGAAGCAGCCGCCGGGACAGCGAATACGCCGGAGGCCAGGTGAAACTGCGCTCCCTCTGGAACGAGGGCGCGGCCTTCGGACTGGATATCCGCTTTGACATGGTGGTGGCTGCGTCCTTCGCCGCCTTGGGCGCCCTGTGGACCCAGCGGAAGCGCTCGCCTGTGGGCGTGGGCCTGATTTTAGGCGGCGGCCTCAGCAATCTGCTGGAGCGACTGCGGCAGGGAAAGGTCTACGATTACGTCCAGTTCCCCAAGGCGCCGGGGCGGATCAAGCAGTACATCTTCAACCTGGCAGACTTCGCCATCCTGCTGGGCGGGCTGTGCCTGTCCCTGCGAAAGAAAAAAAGATAACTACCAGCCGGGCGGTGTGAAAAATACCGCCCGGCTGGTTCGTGTTTAGGGTGAAGGGAGCGAGGAACATGGCTTCATTTGCTGGCGATGAGACCATCAGCCGCATCGTGGAGACATACGGCTCTATGCTGCTGTGGCTGACCTGTACCCGGCTGGATGACCCCGCCGATGTGGCAGCGCGGCTGGAGGACGGTGCCATTTCCCTGGCGGAAGGTGTCACCGGTGCCCTGTTCACCCTGCCACTGGATGCGAGCAAGGCCGACCCCGCCGCGGCGGAGGCCTTCGCAAAGTCCACCGGGCTGGAGTTTACCGAGGGCGGAGACGATGCGGTGGCGGTGACCCCGGCTGCTGTCATTCTGGGCGAAAACTGAATCTGCCTGAAGAGGAGCGCTTCGGCGCTCCTTTCAGCTTGTCGAAAAAGTCTTTTCGACAAGCTGCTTAAGATTTCAGAAC
>CAMAZB010000092.1 GCA_945862785.1 uncultured Clostridia bacterium
AAGATTTTCATACTGTCGAGGAACGTCGATTACACAGAATTTTCGGCGGTCTCCTATGTCCGTTCTGGTGCTGAATCTCCGCAAGATTCAGTGCGCCTTTTGGGAGCTGCTTACATATCTGCTGGCTATTTTCATGCCCGTGGAAAAATGGGCTATTGTTCAGTAGACATTATGTTAGATCTAAGTCGAGTACGGAACTATTACGTTGCGTGTGGATATGCGGACCTGCACCGCGGAATAGAAGGTTTAGCTGCAATCGTGACCCAACAATTTGGCCAGGAGCTGAGTGAAGAAAGTCTGTTCCTGTTTTGCGGAAGGCGCACAGACCGTATCAAGGCGCTATACTTTTCCGGTGATGGATATCCACCCTTTTTGACAAAGGGCAGCAGCTTTTCGTCCAGATAGTCCGGATCACGGCCAAAATAGTTGTATGAATCGGTACTGACAACGCCGTCAAAGAATTCTTTTTCAAACGGCATGTCCGCGGCATCCACTTTGACCGGGATGATCTCCGCGTCGGACAATCCCATTTCCCAGAAGAAACGCCGGTTTTCCTCCGGGTCGCTCCACAGGTCCGCAGCGTAGACTGTAAAGCCGTATTCCCTTGCCAGAAACACGCTGGTCAGACCCTGCCCGCTGCCCAGGTCACAGACCACGCTTCCGGCGGGGATCCGGTGTCCGGTCAGCAGTTCTTCCTCCAATCTCATGGGGTTTGGCCCCATGATCTTCGCCAAAATTTCTGGTGTGTTGTATTTTTCACTGAATGGATATTTCATGCATATTACCTCTTTTTGTTATGCTTATTGATTTTTGAAATCTCTTTGAATCTCTTTTCTTTTGCGGCCAGATAGCTTTCGCTGTCAGCGGCATAGAGATTCTCGTTTTTCAGCTTTTGATAAGACTGCCAGCGGCCTGCGTCCAATCCACCATTGTCAAGCGCATCTCGGACTGCGCAGCCCGGCTCGCTGGTGTGGGAACAGTTGCGGAAGCGGCATCGTGCCGCCAGTTCTTCAATATCCGCGAAGGTCTGTTCCACGCCGGAGGCGGCGTCCCACATCCCCAACTCCCGCATTCCCGGGGTATCAATGACCATGGCCCCATTAGGCAGAACAAGCAGCTCCCGATGGGTGGTGATGTGATGGCCCTTGTCATCGTTCCGCAGGCCGTCAGTCGCCAGCCGTTCCTCCCCCAACAAGCGGTTGATGAGGGTGGACTTGCCTACGCCGGAGGAACCCACGAAGGCAACGGTCCTGCCCTCTGTGACATAAGGCATGATCTGCCGGTAGCCGTCCGACTCCATGGCGGAAGTGGCCAGAACCGTCACGTCCATGGCGATGGACGCTACTTCCGCCTGCTTTCGGGAAATATCTTCGCACAAGTCCGCTTTCGTCAGCAGCACCACCGGGTTGGCTCCGCTTTCCCATGCGACCGCCAGATAGCGCTCCAGCCGCCGCAGGTTGAAATCGTTGTTCAGACTCATGCACAGAAACACGGTGTCGATGTTGGCGGCCACCACCTGTTCCGTCTTGGAGGTGCCTGCCGCCTTGCGTACAAACAGACTTTTGCGGGGCAACACTTGATGAATGACGGCGGTGTCTGGGTCGGCACAGTCGGCCATCACATAGTCCCCCACGGCGGGGTAATCGGATACGGCCTGCGCGTCAAATTGAAACCTGCCGGAAACCAGCGCGTTCTGCTCGCCCGTGACAGTGCGGATGCGATACATACCTTTTTCCTGTAAAGTAATTCGACCTGTCATCAGCTCAGGATACTGGGAGGCCAGTGATGCCCAGTACTCTGGAATATAAAAATTCATCTGCGCCACCTCTCCAAATGGGCGTCCAGTAAAGCACACACGGACGCCTTATCCTCTGCGCCATCATAAACGCTGTACAACAGGTACATGGGACCATAAAATGCCAGAGCTTCTGCCTGAGAGCCCAACAAATCTGCAACATATTTCAGCGGTCCGGCCCCGAGATACTGATGGTAAAGACCGTTCATTTCCTCGCTGCGGTATTGCTCCACCGTCAGCATTTTTCGGAAAGAAGCTGCAAAATCATCTTTCGTCCAATACTGGAATTGCTGTTTGCTGAATGTGATCAGATCCGCTATGCACGATTGTTCATAAGCTTCCGGCATAACTTCTGCTGTCCCTTCCGGCAAAGAGCTGGCGGCTGCCTGTTCTCTGTCCCTCTGTTCCATGAACCGCAAGATGCTGTCAAAGATATCCCGTTTGTTTTTGTAATGCTTATAGAGGGAAGGGGCCTTGATGCCGACAGCATTTGCAATCTGATCTACACTGACAGCCTCATATCCCTCTTTTGCGAACAGCTTTACCGCTTCGATCAGGATTCGTTGTTTCGTGGTTGCGTTCTTCATAATACCTCCTAAAAAGCTAACAATCGTTAGCTGAATTATAAGCTAATAATCATTAGCTGTCAATACGGCCTTTCAGAAAAGCTGCAGCAATTTCTTGTTGAATTCAATTTGGATGAAAAAGATCACTTGGAAAATATCTTCTGATCACTTTCGGACATCCTCCAGAACACATATTCCGGAGTACGGTATTTTCTTGCATTTCTTGTCGAACGTGCTACAATAAAAAATTGATTGGTAAGAAAATCACAAGCTGCCCTTGCGGCGGCAAAAATCTACAAAAGAGGGTGACTCAGAGCAATGGAATGGACGATGACAGCCAACGCGCCCGGTCAGGTCTGTCTGATGCAGGGCAATGAAGCCATCGTGCGCGGCGCATTGGAGGCTGGTATCAACTTCGCGGCTTCTTATCCCGGATCCCCGTCATCTCAGGTACTGGGAATGCTGGGCAAGGTCGCGAAAGAGCGGAATTTCTACGCAGAGTGGTCCACCAACGAGACCTGTGCCATGGAGGCCTGTATCGGTGCCTCTTTGGCAAATGCACGGTCTCTGTGCATCGTGAAGCAGAACGGCCTGCTGTTCGCGGCGGACGCGATCCACTGCGGCGCGCAGCACGGTGTGAAGGGCGGCATGGTGATCGTCACTTCGGACGACCCCAGCGCGCACTCCAGCACCAACGAATTTGACTCCCGGTATCAGGCCATGTCGGCCAACATCCCCATGCTGGAACCCACCAGCATGCAGGAGACCAAGGACATGGTGCCTTACGCCTTCGAACTGTCCGAGCGGACCCACCAGATGGTGATCATCCGCCTTACCACCCGCGTCTGCCACGGCCGCGGCAATGTGGTGCTGGGCGAGCTGCCGGAGAAGCCCCACCAGATGAAGCAGGTGGGGGAGTGGGACCGTATGGTTTGTGTGTCCTACCTGCGCAGCGCCATGCTCCAGAAGATGGACATGCTGCGGCAGGAGTTTGAAAACTGCCCCTATAACCACTATGTGGGCCCCGACCATCCCAAGGAGCTGATCGTGGCGGGCGGCACCGGCCGCCTGTACGGCCAGGAGGCCATCCGCCGTCTGGGCGTGGGCGACCGGGTGGGCCTGCTGAGCCTGGCTACCATCTGGCCCCTGCCGGAGGAGACCATCCTGCGCCACCTGGAGGGCGTGGAGAAGGTGCTGACCCTGGAGGAAGTGGACCCCGTCCTGGAGCGCAACCTGCAGGCCATCGCCGGCAGCCACCAGATGCAGATCACTTTCTCCGGCCGTGAAGACGGCGCCCTGCCCAAGATCGGCGAGCTGGACCCCGACAACGTGGCCCGGGCCATTTCTCTGCTGACCGGCGCCAAGCTGCCTGAGAAGAAGATCGCCTCTCAGGAGCCCCTGATCGAGCGGGAGTTGACCTTCTGCGCCGGTTGCCCCCACCGCGCCACCTTCCACATCCTGAAGAAGGTCCTGCGGCAGGAGAAGCACCCCGGCGCCGTCATTGGCGACATCGGCTGTTATATCATGTCCGGCCAAGCCGCCGGCCAGTATGCCTTTCAGGCCTGCAACTGCATGGGCTCCGGTATCAATCTGGCGGAGGCTCTGGGCCAGCTGACCCACTACGGCCTGGACCAGAAGGTGGTCACCGTCTGCGGCGACTCCACCTTCTTCCATACCATCCTGCCCGGCCTGGTGAACGCCACCTATCACAACGCCAACATGCTGCTCATGGTGCTGGACAACTCCGCCACCGCCATGACCGGCTTCCAGCCCCATCCCGCCACCGGCATCACCGCCATGGGCGACCAGGTACCTCCCATGGACATCCAGAAGGTGGTAGAGGGCATCGGCTGCAAGGCCGAGGTGGCTGATCCCTTCGACGTGGCGGAGACGGAGAAGACCATCCGCCGCCTGCTGAACACCCCGGGCATGAACGTGCTGATCATGCGCCAGCCCTGCGCCACGCTGATGAGCAAGAAGAAAAAGCGCCAGGTGAAGGTGTACGTGGACCAGAACGTGTGCCTGGGCGATGGCTGCGGCTGCGACAAGTATTGCAGCCGTGTCTGGGGCTGCCCCGGCAACACCTGGGACTTCAAGAACAACAAGGCTTACATCGACCCCGTGACCTGCGTGGGCTGCGGCGTCTGCGCCAAGCTGTGCCCCAGCGGCGCCATCAAGGTGGAAGGCGGTGAGGAAGCATGAAAAAACTGAAATTCGATCCTCTGAATATCGTCATCTGCGGCATCGGTGGGCAGGGCAACGTGTTGGCCTCCGAGGTCGTTGGCAGCGCCATGACCGACCGGGGCTACCGTGTAGCCATCGGCGAGACCTACGGCGCCTCCCAGCGCGGCGGCTCCGTCATGAGCCACGTCCGCGTGTCCGAGGACCAGGAGCTCAGCGTGCTGATCCCTTCCGGCGAGGCCCATATCATCATCGGCTTTGAGCCTCTGGAGACCCTGCGCATGACCCGCAAGTATGCTGGCCCCAATACCACCATCGTCTACGACCCCCGTCCCGTGTACCCCCTGGGCGTGCTGCAGGGCATCCAGCAGTACCCCGACCAGGAGGCACTGATGGCGGAGATCGCGGAGCTGTCCGCGGCGGCTTATCCCGTTCCCGCGGCGGATATCGCTATGGAAGTGGGCGATTCCCGCGCCGCCAACATCGCGCTGCTGGGCGCCTTTACCCAGCTGCCTGACACGCCCCTGAGCCAGGAGGACCTGGAGAAGATCCTGACGCAGCGCTTCAAGGGCGCCGTGCTGGAGCTGAACCAGAAGGCCTTTGCCAAGGGCTGCGCGGCGGTCAACAAGAAGGAGGCTTGATGGCGATGATTACTGTAACACTGCTCCATCCTACCATGGAGGATCGGAAGCTGACGCTGGAGCTGCCCCGGGAGACCAAGTTCTCCCAGCTGACCGACATGCTGTATGAGCGGGATTTTGTGCAGCCCCAGAAGCCCGGCTACCGCTATCTTTACCAGGACCATCTCTGCGGTATGGCTCACGAGCTGGGGGATTACATCCCCGAGACCGCGTCCAAGCTCGAGCTGAAGGTCTTTGACCTTCCGGTCATCATGGTGTAAGGAGGAAGAGACATGCTGAGTACGATTGCATTGGATACCCAGGTCATCAAGCCGGGCCTGTGCACCGGCTGCGGTGCCTGCCAGGGCATGTGCCCCTACTGGGATTCCGTGGAGGGCCGTACCCTCTGCTACTTTGACTGCGAGCGGAGGTCCGGCCGCTGCCAGAGCTTCTGCCCCCGGATGCCCATCGATCTGGACGCCCTGCGGAAGCAGTTTTTTCCTGAGGACACTATCATCCCGGAGATCGGCCCCTTTCGTGGCCTGTACCTGACCCGGGCCGCCGATCCTGCCATCCGGGCCAAGGCCCAGCACGGCGGTACCATGACCGCTCTGGTAGAACTGGCCATTCAGGAGGGCTTCATTGACGCGGCCGTCATGACCCGCTCCCAGGGCGGTCTGGAACCCGAGGGCGTCCTGGCCACCACGGCGGAGGAGGTCCGCGCCTGCTCCGGCAGCAGTTTCCAGGTGCCGCCCACCCTGGCGGTGCTGAACAAGGCGTTGAAGGAGGACCGCTACCACAGCATCGGCGTGGTGGGCACCCCCTGCAAGACCCTGGCGGTCTATAAGATGAAGTCCAAGCCCTTGGCAGAGAACGACAACCACGCCGACAATATCGGCATGGTCTTCGGCCTCTTCTGCGGCTGGGGCCTGGACTGGGAGGGCATCCGGGACCTGACGGCCAAGCACGCCGATCCCGCCCAGGTGACCCACATGGACATTCCCCCCAGCAAGTACCACTCCCTGGAGCTGCGGGAGAACGGCGAGACCGTCTCGGTCAACTTGGACGAGGTGACGCCCCTGGTGCGGTTCGGCTGCCATTACTGCACCGACATGACCGCCGAGTTCGCCGACCTCTCTGTGGGCGGCGCCCGCAGTGCCGACGGCTGGGACGTGGACAAGGGTTGGAACCAGGTCATCGTCCGCTCTGAGAAGGGCATGAAGTTGCTGGAGCTGGCCCGGGAGAAGGGCATCCTGGAGTTCAAGGACATCCCCGAGACCGGCTTGGATAAACTGAAGGGCGCCTCTCTGGGCAAAAAGCGCACGGGCATCAAGAACCTGCGCCAGCTCACCGGAAGCGAGGAGGATCTGGGCTACCTGAATCCCAGCGCCGAGCTGTTTAAGGGTCTGTAAAAGCATATAAAAAGGCCCCTGAGTTCCCGAAAATCCGAAATGCCTACAGTCAATTGGACAGCCTTTTTGGGTCTGCCGATTTCTGTAGGCATTTTCTTATTCTTCAGGTCATGTATTGCGGAAATTCTCTTCTGATTCATTAGGCGTCAGAAAATTGAACAGTTAATGCGGACGACTATTTTTATGAATCCATTGAAAAAATCGCATCAAAACTGCGTGATATCAGCAAGGAGAAGCTTCCATAGAAATGAATATTGTATCCAAGGCTTTCTGCCGTGCTTTTCAAACTGTTTTTTATCTAATGTCTGCTGAACAATAGCCCATTTTTCCGCGGGCATGAAAATAGCCAGCAGATATGTAAGC
>CAMAZB010000093.1 GCA_945862785.1 uncultured Clostridia bacterium
AATCTTACTTTGTGAATTTTCTTGAAAAATCTCGTTGCTTTCGTTGCCGGAGATAGAGATAGATATTAGAAAATGCCTTATTTACAGGCTTTTTCCGTATCCAGACCGGAAAATCCCCGGCAACGAACCCGGCAACCAAGCGGCAACCATCCCGGCAACAGACCGCCGTTTTCAGGCGATCCACTCCTTCGGAAGCTCTAACTGGCGGCATTCTTCCTCGCTCAGTTCCACAAATCCATCTTCGTTGCCGGGCAGTTCGTTGCCGGAAACGTCCCGTTCCCAGCCCTTCTGCCTGCCGTATCCGGCGAACATCCTCGGATTGGAGAATGGCTTCCAGCCCGTCACCACGGTGTTCATGATTTCGTTGATATTGTGAAGCTGCCACCGCTTCGGTTCGTCATAGGTGTGGCCCAGCGCCTCCCTGAAAAGCTGTTTGGAGCAGACCATGCTGCCGGTGTAGTGTTCCAGAAAGCCCTGTATCTGCCCGGCCTCCGTGTCCTCCGGCATGAAATCCTTCTGCACCTCCACAAGCTGCCGCTGGATGGACTTGCTGAATTTCATGGAATAGTGACCGCTGCGGTAAACCGTCATGGCCTCTGCCCAGACCTGCAACAGGTAGGCTCTGGAAGCGTCCTCGTCCTCCAAAATGTGAACCTCCGCATTCTCCGGGTAAATCATGATGGGAAGGAAACGCCGGTTCCCGGCCCGGTCAAGGGGCAGGAAGTCCAGCGTGTTGGAAGAACCGCCGAACACGCACTGCCGCAGCCGGTCTTTGGGCTGAGCCTCGTAGGGTGTCCGGTAGGTTTCCTTCTGGCGGCTGATAAACGAGCGGATTTCCTCAATGCTTTTGGCGCTGCTGGTAGCCAGCATCTCCGACATCTCGATGATCCAGTGGCCTTGCAGCTTCAAAAACACCCGGTCATCGTCCAGTTTTTTCAGGTCATCGGAGAACCACTCGTCCCGGATCGCCAGCAGGCGGAAGAAGCTGGACTTGCCAGCCCCCTGTCCGCCCACCAGACAGAGCATTTCCTCGTATTTGGAGCCGGGAGAAAACACCCGCCGGATAGCGCCCAGCAGGAAGTGTTTTAACATTTCCTCCACATAGTCGCTGACCTCCGCACCTAAGAAGTGATGGAGACAGGAGCGGATGCGGGGCGTCCCGTCCCACACAAGGCCGTTCAGCACGTCCTGTATGGGATGGTAGCAGTTCTCATTCGCCACGATGGACAGGGCCGCCGTCATTTTCTTCTCGCTGGTTAAGCCGTAGTTCTGCTCAAAATAGAGAAGCAGATATTTCACGTCCGTATCCGTCAGGGCGCTGGTGTTCCTGCGCCAGCCCAAATCCCGCACGATGTCCACCCGGTCAGTCAGGAGGTTCAGCCGGATGGCGTCCCGCAGCAGCGGGTCATGGCAGAACACTGTCCGGCAGTTGCCGATGGTGTTGGCGGGCTGGCCCTTTTCCGTGACAGAGAGGCTTTCCCGCACTTCGTCAACGCTCTGCTCCGGCGCTAAGGCTTCGGCTGCGCTCATGGCGGCCTGCCGGGTGGCTGGCGGTAAACTCTGATATTCGCTGCTCAATCTTCCTCACCTCTTTTCCATACTCAGCGACCACACAGGCACGTTCCTCCATGCTGCCGGACAGTAGAATATCCAGCAGATACTCCGTGTACGGTTTCTTTTGCAGTGCCTCCACAAACAGCGGGTTCCATATTTCCTCCGGCGTCTGCGGGGCATATTCCTTTTCCCAGCGTTCCAGCAGGTGCAGGTAATCGCACAGCACCCGGAAACATTTTTGTTCCGCCTGCCGGTAGCGCAGTTCCTCGCTGATTTTTCTCTTGACCGGCCTCCTGCGGGGCGGGTCATGGCCTTTGGCGTCATAGCGGACAGAGAAATCCTCCGCCAGCTTCAAGGCCGCCTCTTTCTTGTTCAGCCCGAACAGACGGGCGGTAAAATCAATCACATCCCCGTCCGCCTGACAGCCGAAGCAGTGGAACCGGCGGTCAACCTTCATGCTGGGATGTTTGTCATCATGGAAGGGACAGCAGGCCATCCCATTCCTGCCGACCTGCACCCCGTAAAACTCCGCAGCCTGCCTTGTGGGGACAGCCTGCTTTACCGCTTCAAACACATTCGATTTTCTCACCTCCAGACAGAGAAAAAGGCACCCGGTTTCCGCAGGAAATCAGATACCTTACAACTCCATATCCTGTTTCTTTGTAGGGGCAATCCGCCCCTCCCGTTCCCAACGCTCCCGGTTATCCCGGTCAGCGCTTTGCTTTGCCTTTGCCAGCATATCCATAATGGATTCTTTGGCTTTCTTCTTGACCTGCTCCTTCCCGGCCTGCTTGACTTCCGGCTGCATCAGAGTCCGCTGGATTTTTGCCAGAGCGTGCTGCATGGCGTTTTTGATTTTGGTAATGACCCCATCCAGACGCTCAGCGGCATACTCACGTTCCTTCTTTGGGGCCTTGCGCTCCGGCGAAAGCACCCATTTTTTCGATTCTTCCACCAGACGAATATCTTCCTTGTGTGTCTCCTGCCGGACGGTATCGGTCACGACCTCCACCGCCTTGTCATAGGCCGCATCGGAAACATCATCTAACAGCGTCTCCACGTCCTCGATTTTGAGCGTCAGTTCTTCCAGCTTCTGCTCCTGCGCCGCAAGCTGCTCCTTCTGCTTCATCAGGATATAATCCTGTTTTTCCAGATAGTCCCGCCCTCCGTAGGACGGCTCCTGATCCAGATGCAGCCCATGCCGTCTGGCAATGTCAAACAGGATCGTCCGGCAGACCGCATCAAAGGTCTGCTTGCGGTTGTTGTTCCGGCCTTTGGGCTTCTCCGGGTTGGGAAGAGGGATGCCCAGTTCTTCCAGCGCTTTTTCCTGCTGGGGACACAGTTCCCCGTAGCGGTTCTCACAGTCAAAGACGTGCCGCTCATGGATGTGGGGCGTCCCCTCGTCCAGATGGAGTGCCCAGTCTAAGATGTGGATATGGGAACCAAAGCGGCGCTCAAATTCCTCATAAAATTCATTGACGATGGAAAAGAGCGTATCCGGCGGGACGGATTCTCCCATCGTGCCGATCTGGTAGATGCTTTCTTCCGGGCAGGTCTTGTTGTTTTTCAGCAAGTCCTCCACGGTGCGGTTGCGCTCCGTGTGCCGGGTTTTCTCATTCCGGGCGTTCTGCGCCTCCACATGGTCAGAATAATGCTCGTAGTAGTACATCCGCTCAATTTCCTCAAAGCTGAAATCCGGCTGTTCCGGGTTTTCCCGGAACTCGTGTGTCGTGAAGCCCCGGTAGCAGTCCCAGTACACGTTCTGCCTTGCCCGTTCTGCGTCAATGTGTTCGCTGTTCTCCACATCGAACCGGCGGTCATTGTGACGGGGATTGTAGGTGCCATGTTTGCCGGAGCGCCCGTTGTGTCGTGTCAGTTTCAAACATTTTCCCTCCTTCCTGCGAAGATGTTCCAGGGCCGGGGAAGGGCGGCGAAGCCGCAAATCCTGCGAAAGTCTGCGTCAGGTAATACCCAGTACGAGTTGACGCAGGCATCAACTCTCCCTGGGCAAGGCGCTTCGCCCTTGACCCGATGGGGCGGCTGCCCTCACCCCGCCAATGGGCGTTGCCCCTTGACCCCAGCAGTGCGCTGCCGCCCCTGCACCCCGGCACAAAGGGCTGGCTGCCCTCTGTACTCCCGCACCGGCGAAGCTGGCTTCCACCGCAGGAGCGGTTTTTGCCAGTTTCACCGGCTCCGTATCCGCACATTTGCGCCCATAGGCGGGAAGTGGATACGGAATACGCCTGTGGGGATTGCCGGTCAAAACAGCAAGTGCAGACCCGCTATTTTTTCCGTAAATCCCCCGATTTCAGGCGATTTTTTCTCCCGCCCCTACCACTTGAAAGCCATGTTCTTTTGCATACTCCCTTGCTGCGGCTTTCCGTTCTTCGCTGTACGGCGGCACAAGCCGGATCGACAGCCGGGACTTGTCCAGCACATAGGTCACGCTGCCCTCCGGCGTACTGCGCTCCAACCGGCACAGCAGCGGATACTTCCGGCTGAAATCAGCCAACCTGCGCTTCAAGCTGGCGTTGAAGGTGTAGACGCTGGCAAGGTTCTCCGCCTCGTTCCAGTTGATGATGGTTTCTTTCTCATACTTAGACAGCTTCCTCATATAAATCCTCCTCATACTCGGTGTAAGATTTCAGCACACGCAGGCTGCGCTTGAGACGGCGGTACTCGTCCATCTCCATGCGCAGATGGTGGTAAAAATCCTCGTACCAGCTTTCTTCCACCTCCGTCTCCACCTTCCGGGCCAGCCCCAGCATCCGGCGTTTGGCCTCCGGGTCAACCGTCAGGGCCGTCAGCCATTTCAGCCGTGTCACCGTATTGTGGTGGCTGGGACAGCCGTAAGCGTAGAGAATCTTCTTTTCTTTCATACTCAGTGTCATAATGATTTCCTCCATTTCTTTGCTGCGGGGCCATGCGCCCCGCATGATAAACTTGTTTCCTGTCCGCCGGTCTGCCTGCAAGCCGCTCCTGCCCGGAATTTCTCCCGGCGTATCGGCCTCTTTGGTGCGCTCGATTTCTGTCCTGGCGTCACTTCCCCGAAGGCCATACCCCTTGCAGCCGGTCATTCGATTTTCAAGGTTCTGTGCCTGTCTACAAGAACCAGTCTACCGAAAAAATAGGCCCTTTCCCGTATATCCAAAATGTCGGAAAAACGCCCGAAATCCGCATATTTCCACGCTTATGGAATCGTGCTATAATGGGTGTAATCACTGAAAAACGATAACGAGAGAGGGGGCTTTGGATGTACGCAAAGCTGACAATCCCGGAGCGGCTCAAAGACCTGCGGGTGGTGGACAAGCACCTGACGCTGGAACAACTGGCGGAGCAGACCGGCCTGTCTAAATCCGCGCTGGGAAAATACGAAACCGATGACTACAAGGACATCAGCCCGTTTGCGATTGCAACGCTGGCGGACTTTTACGGCGTGTCCACCGACTATCTGATGGGGCTGACGGAAAATAAAAATCACCCAAACACAGAACTTCAATCTCTGCATCTGAGTGATGATATGGTGGAACTTTTGAGCAGCGGCAAGATTAACAACCGGCTTCTCTGCGAACTGGCTACCCACCCGAATTTCCGGCGGCTGATGATAGATATGGAAATCTGCATCGACCAGATTGCCAATATGCGGGTGGAGCAGATGAATCTGGTGTTGGAGGCCACCCGGCAGACCGTCATGAGCAAATATGCGCCCGGAGAAGATGACCTCTATATGCGGACGCTGGAACTGGGGCAGGTGCAGGAAAGCGATTTTTACAGCCATGTCATGCACGATGATCTGGACAGCATCGTCCGGGACATCCGGGAAGCACACCGCAAGGACAAGACCACCGCCGACCCGCAGCCCACGCTGGATGATGTAAAGGAAAAATTTGAGCAGGCCATAGGACAGGGCAGCGATATAGAGATGCTGATCCACGAGTTCTGCGATAAGTTGCAGATACCCTTTGAGAAGATTTCCTCGGAGGATTTCTCGGCGTTCCTGCGGATACTGAGCCTGTCCAAGCAGCTCAAAAACCCCAACAATATGAGAGGAAAGGCCAGCCCCATCCCGCCCAACCGCAAGGCCAGACGTAAGCGGAAGTAAAATTTCCATATCCGGGAGCGGCAAAAAAGCCATCCGCCGGTTGATTGGCAAATGGCTTTCATGAAGCTGTATTCTGTTGTGGTGGTTGTTCCCAGTTTGGGAACAGCCACTATTGAAGATGCTATTCTTTGTTTTTCTGCGACATCTGCGCATGGGCTTCCTGCTGGACAAGCAGCCCCGCCGAAAAGCCGTATTTGAAGTGGCTTTCGTTTTCCTCACATTGAGCGATTGCCACCTGCTCCCGCAGTTCTTCAACCAGTGCATAGTCCTCTTTGCTCAGACGCTCAGATAAAGTGTCCATCAGGGCGGCACTGGCTTTGACTGCCTGCTTGAACCTCGATGAATCAGCGACCACCGTTTCACAGGGATAAAATCTGCCGTTATACATTTCTTCCAGAATCATGCGCCCACCTCCCTCAGACAAAAATCATCTCAGACAGGATGATTTCCTCTGCCCGGCTGCGGATGCTGTTCATGCCCCCGACCCACGCAAGCTGGTCACGGGCTTTCAGTTCCTCGGTGACACCCTCTGCCTCCTGCATCTGCGAGACAATACACGCCAGCCGGTCAGCGGCCTGTTCGTTCAGGTCAGCAAGATATGTCCAGAGTTTTTCCGACAGAAGCAGTGCATTGTACTGGCCGGGCCGGTGTTCTTGCAGAAACGCCTTGTGCATCCGGCCCCACCGCCCAATGGGGCGGCTTTCCTCCGGCAGCTCCAGATCGGGGATGTAGTAGTCTCCCACCAGCGTGTAGCTGATGCCGTTTTGATGGATTTTCTTTGGTAAATGCTCCATATTCGACCTCCTGTATTCAGTTTTTTCAGAATCCAGTTGATCGTGTCCCTGTTCATGATAAATTCAAGGCAACTGAACTCTTCACGAACAAGTATGGCATATCCTTTCCTAATTTTTGATAGTTCAGTCCGTGGGATGTCTGGCTTCCCCGGTTCTCGCTGGTGTTGAAACTGTCAATAGTTTCTTTCCCCAGCGCGTCGGAGATTTCCTTGGCATTTTTGCCGCGCCCACTCAGGAAAAGCACAGAATCGCAGTTGTCCGATATGATTTCGGCAGCATCCTTGTAGATGGCCTTTAACTGCGACTGGCTCTGCAAAATAATAGAAGCCGAGATTTCCCGGCTTCGGATGGTGGCGATCAATTTATCAAAATTTGGTATCTGGC
>CAMAZB010000094.1 GCA_945862785.1 uncultured Clostridia bacterium
GCCACAGCAGTTTATACTACTGTGACTGTTAACTGTCTTATGAACACCGCATTTTCGGGCGTTCTTTTCTTATATCCGCATTAGTCCGTGGTGGTCTCGTAAGGCCAGTCGATGATACCGCCGAAGTCGAAGACATTGGTAAATCCCATGTCCCGCAGTTTCTTGGCAGCATCGGCGCTGCGGCGGCCGGAGCGGCAGTAGAGCAGGATCTCCGCGTCCTTGCCGAAGAGGAAGGGCATGTCCGCCGCGATCATCTCGTTGGGAAGGCACACGGCACCGGGGATGTGGCCCTGCTCGAATTCTTCCTGGGTTCGGACGTCCAGCAGGATCAGGTCCGGGTTTTCCTCCATCCGGGCCTTTGCTTGTTCGGGAGTGAGGACACCGTCGTCCAACTTTGCGGGTCTGGACTCAACCGGAGTGTTGTTGGGTTTCATCCGGGCGGTGCAAAACTTGATGGCCGCCATGCCGAAGCAGATAATGGCCGCCAGTAAAAAAAGTTGTCTCATTTGTAAAAACCTCCTGTTTTTTAAGAAACTGCGACCAGTATAGCGGAAAATAGAAGAAAAGGGAAGCGTTTTTTACAGATGGAATTTCTGAATGCTTCCGCCTGGCGGCGGTATGGAGCACAGTCAAAGCCGGATGTCAAATAAAACCATGGTTGACCCCACCGGGATTTTGTCCTAAAATAGTCACCGAGATTATAGAAAACTGGTGAACATATGACTGACTTCAAAGAACGCTATATTACTGCCCGGCGGGCTGTCATCGCCCGGGACTTGGCACGTTTGAACCCCATGCAGCGCAAGGCCGCCATGACAACGGAGGGTCCTCTGCTGCTGCTGGCGGGCGCCGGCTCCGGCAAGACCACCGTCCTCATTCAGCGGGTGTACAACCTGCTGACCTACGGACGGGGCAGCGACTCTGACTTTGTCCCCGAATGGGCGACCCAGGAGGACTTAGACTTTCTGGAGAACTTCCCGGAGCACCCGGACGATCCGGAGGTGGAGCGGGCTCACCGGCTCTGCGCTGTGGATGTGCCCCGGCCCTGGGAGATCATCGCCATCACCTTTACCAACAAGGCGGCAGGGGAGTTGAAGGAACGCCTGGCGGCCCGTCTGGGACCCATGGCCAACGATATCTGGGCCTCTACCTTCCACTCCGCCTGTGTCCGCATCCTGCGGCGGGACATTGACCGCATCGGCTTTGACAAGGATTTTACCATCTACGACACCGATGACTCCAAGCGGGTCATCAAGGACATTCTGAAAGAGCTGAATCTGGATGAAAAGACCTTCCAGCCCAAGAGTATCCTCAGCATTATCAGCAGCTCCAAGGATAAGTACGAGAGTCCCGAAGAGTTTGCGGCAAAGCACAATAATGAGATGGACTGGAAGATGGCCCGCATTGCCAAGGTCTACGCCCAGTACACGCAAAAGCTCCGGGCGGCTAATGCCCTTGATTTTGACGATATCATCTACCACACTGTCACCCTTCTGCAGCAGGAGAGAGAAGTGCGGGAATACTACCAGCAGAAATTCCGCTATGTACTGGTGGACGAGTATCAGGACACCAACCATATGCAGTACCTGCTGACGAGCCTCCTGGCAGGCGGACGGAAGAACCTCTGCGTGGTGGGCGACGACGACCAGTCCATCTACCGCTTCCGGGGCGCCAATATTGAAAACATCCTGAACTTTGAGAAGCAGTATCCCGATGCCCGGACGATCCGCTTGGAGCAGAATTACCGTTCCACCCAGAACATCCTGGACGCCGCCAACGCCGTTATTAAAAATAACCAGGGCCGCAAAGGCAAGACCCTCTGGACGGACAACGGCAGCGGCGATGTGGTGACGGTCAAGACGACGTTTAACGAGAGCGACGAGGCCAATTATGTGGTGGGGGACATCCTGATGGGGGTCAACCGGGGCCGGAATTTCCGGGACACGGCGGTGCTCTACCGCATGAATGCCCAGTCCAACGCGTTGGAATACGCCATGAAGCGCAACGGTATCCCCTACAAGGTCGTGGGCGGCATGAAGTTCTTTGACCGGGCCGAGGTCAAGGACATGCTGGCCTATCTGTGCGTCCTGAATAATCCCCTGGATGACCTGCGCCTGCGCCGGGTCATCAACAACCCGCCCCGAGGTATCGGTGCCACCACGCTGGACAAGGTGGCGGTGCTGGCAGAAGGGCAGGGGGCCAGCCTTTATGAGATCATCCGCAACGCAGATCTGTTTCCGGAACTGAAAAGTGCCTCCGCCAAGCTGCTGAAGTTCGCGGATCTCATCGACGGCCTCCGCCGCCAGGGGGCCAGCCTGGCTCTGCCGGAGTTCTACGACGCCGTGTGCGACCAGACCGGCTATGTGAAGGCTCTGGAAGAGAAGAACGACATGGAGAGCCGGGGCCGCATTGAGAACGTGCAGGAATTGAAGTCTAACATTCTGGGCTTCCTGGAGCAGGACCCGGAGGATGCTACGCTGTCCGGCTTCCTGAACGAGATCGCCTTGTATACGGACCTGGACAGCGTGGAGGCGGACGATAACTGCGTCACCATGATGACTATCCATTCCGCCAAGGGCCTGGAGTTCCCGGCGGTGTATGTGGTAGGTATGGAGGAGGGCATCTTCCCAGGCTCCTCCGCCCAGTACGACGAGGAGGAACTGGAGGAGGAGCGGCGTCTGTGCTATGTGGCCATGACCCGGGCCAAGGAGAAGCTGACCCTCACCAACTGCCGCCAGCGGATGCTGTACGGCCGTACCAGTGCCAACAAGGCGTCCCGGTTCCTGGATGAGATCCCGGAGGGCAACATGCGCTGGGAGAGCAAACCGGAGCCCCACTTCGGCGGTATGGGCGGCGACGACACCTTCGGCGGCGACCGATACGAGGGCGGCGGCACATCTTACGGCGGCTACGGCCAGCGCCCCGCACGACCTGCCTCCGGCGGTACATCCTGGAGCAGCGGCGGCGTTCACAGCTACCGGGATACCGCTTCCAAAACGCCGGCCCAGCGGCCTTTGCAGTCTGTGCGGAAGAACGCCGCGCCTGCCGCGCCGCTGATGCAGCTTCAGCAGGGGGACACGATCGAGCACACCGCCTTTGGCAAGGGCATGGTGCTGTCCGTCCGGCCTATGGGCGGCGACGCCCTGGTGGAGGTGGCCTTCGACCAGGTAGGAGCCAAGAAGCTGATGCTGAAATCCGCAGGAAGCCATATGAAAAAGCTGTAAAAAGAACCGTCCGAAGCAAAAAAAGCTTCGGACGGTATTTTATTCTCCCTCGTATTGCTCGCCCTCGTTGGCGTCTTCCTCAGCGGCCTCACCGGGCAGTTCGGTGGGGAAGTGTACCTGAAGTACCGCCTGGGAACGGTTAAAAGATACGGCGGCGTGGCGGCCCCGTTTTTGGGCGGCTTCTTCCAGGGCTTTTACCAGCTCTGCCAGTACTTCCCGGGTAAAGGGACCGCCCCGCCAGTGGAACACGAAGGGCAGATCCTTGCGGATGGACATCTGGGCTCGTTTTACCACATCCTCCACCTTTGTGAAGGACAGCTTGGCCTCCCGGTAATAAAAGCGGTCGATTGCAGCGCAGGCGGGGACCGGACAGATCACCGGCTGGTGGTCCCGGAACAGGCGCTTGTCGTCCAGATTGAAGTAGTCGTACCGGATGACACCGTCCCGGCCGAGGGAGTTGTCAAACGTGGCATCCAGGTGGACGTACTGGCCATCGATTTTCAGAATGTTCCAGGCGTGGCGGTATTTGATGCCCTGTTCCGGATTGGCTTCGGAGACGGCGATGATGCACCACAGGCCCAGCGCGTCACAGAGAATTTTCACAGACTTGGCGATGCCCTCGCACACGCCGACACCCTGGCCCAGAGGACCGATGATCTCATGCGAGTAGGGCTTTTTCAGTTTGTCGTACCGGACATTCTGGCAGATGAAATCATGGATGTACCGCTCTTTTTCCAACGGCGCCATATTCTTCGCGGGACGGGCCAGCTTTTCCACCCTGGCCGCCAGAGCTTTCTGATGGTCCTTGACCTTGCTCTTGTCAAAAAGATATTCCGGCACCAGTTCCACGTGGTCCGCTCCCTGGTAAAAGCGGTAGGAAAAGCTGGTGACATAGAAGATCTCCGGGCAGTCCAGCCGCAGCTGGAAAAAAATATCGCTAAGTTCCCGATTCTCCAGCCGTGACACGGAAAAGCTGGGGGACAGAGCAGCAAACCCGGCCTTCATGGCATGATACGCCGCCTGTTGGGGCTTGGTCATATGTTGGTAATAATAGGCTTCCATCGTTTGTTATTTCCGCTTTGCTTTCTGCTCCGGCAGCCACAAGAGTTCCTCAAAGCTCTTGATATAGACATCGCAGAAGGCCCGCATTTCCTTTTCATCCTGGGCAAAGAAACCGTCGTATACGCCGACCACCCGCATTTTGGCGGCCCGGGCGCCCCAGCAGGCGGCCAGGCTGTCGTCAAAGACGGTGCAGTCTTCGGGGCGGGCATTGTTTTCCTTCGCTGCCGCCAGCCACAACTCCGGCGTCTTTTTCTCCAAGCTCAGCTGCTGGGCAAAGATAATGCGGTCAAAATATTTTTCCAGGTCCAGATTTTTCAGCGCGGTGTAGCAGTGTTCCGGCACACTGGAGGTCACCACCGCCATCCGCCGCCCCTCAGCCTTGCACTGCTTCAAATAGGCCCGGACGCCCGGCTTGACGGATACATGGGAATAGAGGTCCTTGGCAAGCTCCATCCACTCCGCCATGATCTCCTCACAGCTTTCGGGCAGGTTGCAGAACTCCTTGGTAAACTTGGCGGCCAGGGGGAAGATGGTGTGGGCCACGCCCTCGTAGTAAGCGTGGGTATAGGGGAGGCCTCGGCGGGCCAGAAACTCCCGGTCCACGTTTTTCCAGATGCCGTTGGAGTCGATGAGGGTGCCGTCCATATCAAATAAAAACATTATGGTTCCTCCTTTTCCAGCCAGAATCGCCAGGGGAAGTCCCGGGCCTCCTCCGCATAGTCGATGCCGATGCGGGGACCGGAGCGCAGGACTTCTCCGGCAGAGGGCGTGGCCTCCGGCAGGCCAATATCCGTTAAAGAGTCGCAGACAAACAGAGTGTCGCCTGTCAGATCCAGCCTGTTTTCGCTGCTGGACAGGAATAATGCTTTACAGACTTTTCCTGGCCCGTTGGAGAAATTCCTACGCCGATAAGCGGTCATCGGCGCATCTCCGAACCGCAGGCGGCGCATGGTCTCCTCTCCAGCGGCGGGCTGAATCGCCCGGACCAGCACAGCGGCAGGCTCGCCCTCCGGTTCCGTCACGAAATTCAGGCAGTGGTACATTCCGTAGATAAAATAAATGTAGGCGTGGCCTGGCTCCATGAAAAGGGTGGAGGTGCGGGCTGTCTTTTTATAGCCGTAGGCGTGGCAGGCTTTGTCGCACCGTCCCAAATAGGCCTCGGTCTCCGTGATGCGGCCAACCAGCGGCTCGCCGTCCAGCCTGCGGACCAGATACTTGCCCAGGAGCTTTTGAGCGATCTCCACAGTATCTCCGTTGTAAAATTCGCGGGGAAGACTTGCCATTTTCTCACCTCGGTGTTAAAATACCAAATTACTGTGATTTTATGTCACAGAGTATAGCATGAAATAGGTATGGGAGCAAGTCAAATGAAAGTCAATTGGATCCGTCAAAATGTATTGCCTGTGCTGGCAGCTTTCATCTGGGGCACCGCCTTCGTGGCCCAGAGCGTGGGCGCCGACTATGTGGAGCCTTTCACGTTTAACGCCGCCCGTTCGGCTATCGCTTTTTTATTCCTGCTGGCACTGTGCGTTGTGTTTCGCCGGCTCCGTAAACGGGATCCTGCCGGCGAGGCAGAGATTCGCCCCACAGCCTGGCGGGATCTGGCCATCGGCGGCCTTTGCTGCGGATTGGCCCTGACCCTGGGCTCCAATCTTCAGCAGAAGGGATTGGAGACCACTACCTCCGGCAAAGCGGGCTTTATTACCGCACTGTACATCGTCATTGTGCCCATCGTCAGCATTTTCCTGAAAAAGAAAGCGCCGCGCACTATCTGGCTCAGTGTGGCACTGGCGGTAGCTGGCTTGTACTGCCTGTGCATCAAAGAAGATTTCACCATCACCAGCGGAGACTTTTACATCCTGCTGTGCGCCTTTTGCTTCACGGCTCACATTCTGGTCATCGATTACTTTACCCAAAAGGTGGACGGGGTGGAATTGTCCTGTGCCCAGTTCCTTGTGATGACTGTGCTTTCTACTGCAGGGATGCTGCTTACGGAGTCCCCGTCCATGGAAGCACTGCGGATGTGTATCTGGCCGATCCTGTATGTGGGCATCCTCTCCAGCGGCGTGGCTTATACGCTGCAGATCCTGGCACAGAAGGACTCCAATCCAACGGTGGTGTCTTTGCTGCTGAGCCTGGAATCGGTGTTCGCCACTTTGGCGGGAGCGGTTGTGCTCCATGACCGCATGAGCGGCAAGGAGTATTTCGGCTGTGTGTTGATGCTGGCGGCGGTGATCCTGGCCCAACTGCCTGAAAAGACACCGAAAGAGGCGGAGAAAAGTTAAAACAAAGCGGGGATGCTTGTGCATCCCCGCTTCACGTTGTGCGCCCGGCATGGGCGATAACTAGGTGGTGAAAGTCCACTGCGGGCTCGGTAGCAGGAACCGCTAGCCGAAGGCAAGGGTGCCCATCGCGAGGTGGGATCTGAAGGAAGCCGGATGTGAAGGCTGAGAAGTGCCAACACGGGCAAAGTT
>CAMAZB010000095.1 GCA_945862785.1 uncultured Clostridia bacterium
GCCTTTCTGTCAACCCCGAAAAGAAAAAATTTTAACTTTCTTGCGAGTCTGGGAAAACGATCCATATTTACTGCAAAAAGGCCTTTCCGCCGCACCGAAGAGGGATTGTGTTTTACGCGGAATGTGTGATAAAATTACAAATAACCTGTATGATTTGGAATCTGCTACGACGGTACAAAGAAAGGTTGGATAAAACTGTGATGGATGAACAGTGGATGCAGGCATATCGCACGGAAATCGCTGCCTTTGCGGAAAAGATCGCATCGTTTGACAAGGGTGATATTGAACGGAAAGACTACAAGGGTGTGTCCGGCGGCATGGGCTCTTACGCCCAGAGGGATCCTGCCCGGCACATGCTGCGCCTGCGGATGCCCGGTGGCCGCCTGACGGTGGAGCGCCTGGGCTTTCTGGCGGAAATCGTGGAAAAATACGGCGTTGGCCTGATGAAGCTGACCACCTGCGAGGCGGTGCAGCTCCACGACCTGAAAGCGGAGCAGGTCCCGCAGATCATGGAAGCGGCTATCGGCTGCGGCATCATCTCCCGGGGAGGCGGCGGCGACAATCCCCGGAACGTCATGTGCAGCCCGCTGTCCGGAGTCCAGCCCGGCGAGGCATTTGATGTGACGCCTTACGCCGAGGCTGCCACAAAGTATCTGCTTTCCGTCTGCCGGGACATCCATATGCCCCGTAAACTGAAGATCGCTTTTTGTAACGGAGTGGACGACTCCGTCCACTCCGCTTTCCGGGATATGGGCTTCCTGGCAAAGCCCGACGGGACCTTTGCCCTCCGCATTGCCGGCGGCCTGGGCAACAACCACCGCATGGGCGTCCTGGTAGAGGAGGCAGTGCCCGCCGGCGAGGTGCTGTACCGCATCAAGGCCATGGTGGACACCTTCTGTGCCCACGGCAACTACGAAAACCGGGCCAAGGCCCGCACCCGCTACATGCAGGAGACTCTGGGGCCTGATGGTCTGCGGGAGGTCTTTCTTTCCAATGTGGCAGCGGCAAAGGCCGCCGGTGGTCTGGACCTGGAGGTCGTTCCCACAGAGGTGGAAAAGGCCGGAGACGGCGAGGTGAGCGCCCCCAGAGCCCTGCCCCAGAAGCAGCCGGGACTGTACGCCGTCCAGTATCACCCCATCGGCGGCTGTCTGCCAGCGGACAAGCCCGCCGCGCTGTATGAGCTTCTGAAGAAGATGCCCGGAGCAGAGTGCCGCGTCGGGCCGGATGAGACGCTTTACATCCTCAATCTGACTGCCGGAGAGGCCGGCAAGATCCTGGCCGCGACGGCGGACGGCGCCGGGACAGCGTTTGAGCGCAGTGTTGCCTGCATCGGCGCTTCCATCTGCCAGCAGGGCGTCCGGGACAGCCAGAAGCTCCTGCGGGCCGCTGTGGCGGCGGTGCGGGAGGCTGGACTGCCTGACGGTGCTCTGCCGAAGGTATGCATCTCCGGCTGTCCCTCCAGCTGCGCGGCTCACCAGGCCGGTGCCATCGGTTTTCAGGGCTGCGTCCGCCCGGTGGACGGCAAGCCCGTTCCCGCCTTCCGTATGTTCCTGGGCGGCAGCGATGTCCTGGGTGCAGCCCGATTCGGCGAGCCTCTGGCGGTGATCCTGGAAAAAGACGTGCCCACGCTGCTGGTGGAGCTGGGGCGTGCCGCAGCCGATATGGGCTGGACTTCCTGGTCCGAACAGCACGGTGATGAACTGCGGTCCATTGTGGCAAAATATGCGTAACCATTTCGAAGCGGGGCAGGCAGCTGGTATGCCTGCTCCTGCTTTCTGTAACCTTGGAGGAAACACATGCGGAAATTTGCACTGCTGCTGGCGTGTTTGCTGACGCTGTCCGGCTGCGCGGGGCGGAGCACCCCGGCGCCAGAAAACGAACGGCCTGACAACGGAATCAGCTTTATAGATTCTTTGGGACAGACGGTCTCTCTGTCGCCGCCCCGGCGGGTGGCGGCATTGATCGGCAGCTTTGCGGACGTCTGGTGTCTGGCCGGAGGGGAAGACAGCCTGGTGGCCGCCGCCCATGACGCCTGGACTTCCTTTGACCTGAACCTTGGACCCGAGACAGCGGACCTGGGCGCCATTAAGGAACCAAATCTGGAGGTACTGCTGGCATCACAGCCGGATCTGGTCCTGGCAAGCTGCAATACCCAGGCGGACCTGGAGCTGCGGGAGACCTTTGCCCAGGCCGGGATCCCGGCGGCTTATTTTGATGTTCAGACCTTTGACGATTATCTGAACATGCTGGAAATCTGTACGCGGCTTACCGGCCATCCCGAACGGTACACGGCATACGGTACCGATGTGGCTGCTCAGGCGGAGGCCGCCATAGCCCGTCAGGATGGCTCCGCGCCCAGCGTGCTGTGCATCCGGGCCACCGGAGTAAGCTGCAAGGTCAAGGGCAGCACAGACAATGTACTGGGAGAAATGCTGGCGGACCTGGGATGTGTCAATGTCGCGGACGGCAGCTCCCTGCTGGAGGACCTGAGTCTGGAAGCCATTCTGGCGGCGGACCCGGCGTATATCTTTGCGGTCCTTCAGGGAGCGGATCAGGCGGACGCTCAAAGGACGCTGGAGGCCACACTGCTGTCCCATCCGGCTTGGAGCCAACTGCGGGCCGTACGGGAAAACAGGTTTTATGTGCTGGACCACCGGCTCTACAATTTAAAGCCCAATGCGCGATGGGGAGAGGCTTATGAAAAACTGGCGGATATCCTCTATCCGGAAACAACCGAATAAGAGCCGCTTTCTCTGTGGATTGGGACTGCTGGTCGTCCTGCTGGCACTGGCCAGCCTGTGCTTCGGGGCGGTCCCTCTGACGCCGGAGGAGATCCTGGGTGCCTTTTTGGGCGGAACGCGGGACTCCGCGGCGTCCCAGATCGTCCTGCTGGCCCGGCTGCCCCGGACTTGCGGCTGCCTGCTGGCGGGCGCGGCCCTGGCGGTGTCCGGAACCGTCATCCAGGGCGTGCTGGACAATCCCCTGGCGTCTCCCAACATTATCGGTGTCAACTCCGGCGCCGGATTGTTGGTGGCTGTGAGCTGTGCTCTGTTTCCAAACGCTGTAACGCTAATTCCCTTTATATCTATTCTGGGCGCGGCCGGTGCGGTATTTCTGGTGCTGTTCCTGGCGGAGCGGACCGGCGCGTCCCGGATCACCCTGGTGTTGGCGGGTATCGCGGTCTCCGGCATTTTCAGCGCCGGGATCGACGCGGTAGTGACCTTTGTGCCGGAGGCCCTGAACGGCTATTCCGATTTTCGTATCGGCGGTCTGGCCAATCTGTCCATGACCCGGGTAGCGCCGGCCTTCTGGATCATCCTGGTGGCCATGCTGCTGGTGCTTTCCCTGTCCGGAGAACTGGATGTGCTTCTGCTGGGCACAGAGACCGCCCGGAGCCTGGGCCTCCCGGCAAAGCAGCTGCGGCTGACGCTTCTGGCACTGGCCGCCGCTCTGGCGGGAGCCGCTGTCAGCTTCGCGGGGCTGCTGGGCTTTGTGGGACTGATGGTGCCCCATATCATGCGCCGCCTGCTGGGAGCGGAGAGCCTGCCCCTGCTGCTGGCGTCCGCTTTAGGCGGTGCGTCGCTGCTGACGCTGTGCGACCTGCTGGCCCGGCTGCTGTTCGCCCCTTATGAGCTGCCGGTGGGC
Source organism: uncultured Clostridia bacterium (assembly GCA_945862785.1). Lineage (GTDB taxonomy): Bacteria > Bacillota > Clostridia > Oscillospirales > Oscillospiraceae > Oscillibacter. The sequence continues at coordinate 3,646 of CAMAZB010000095.1, forward strand.
ATCGTACTGGCGCTGGCCGGCGGGCCGTTCTTTATCTGGCTGCTTCTGCGGCAGAGAGGAGGGCGTAGCCATGCTTGAGCTGCGGGCGCTGTGCGCCGGCTACCACGACAGGCCCGTCCTGCGGGATGTGGACCTGGTCTTCCGGCCCGGAAAGGTGTTGGCACTCCTTGGGCCAAACGGCTGCGGGAAAAGCACGCTTCTGCGGACGGCTGCGGGACTGCTGTCGTCCCAGGGCGGAACCGTGCTGCTGGACGGCGTACCGCTGACCAGCTGCCCGCCCCGGCTGATTGCCCAAAAGGCAGCGTATCTACCTCAATCCCGGACAGTCCCCGCCATCACCGCGGAGCGGATGGTCCTTCATGGCCGCTTTCCCTACCTGTCCTATCCCCGGCGGTACAGCGCGGCGGACCGGGCGCTGGCCCGGCAGGCGCTGGAATGGGTGGACGCAGGTGATCTGGCGGACAGGCTGCTGCCGGAGCTCAGCGGCGGCCAGAGGCAGAAGGTGTATCTTGCCATGGCGCTGGCCCAGGACACCGAAACGGTGCTGATGGACGAGCCCACCACCTATCTGGATGTCCGGCACCAGTTGGAGGTCATGGCCCTGGCCCGCCGTCTGGCGGTCCAGGGAAAGGCGGTGGTGCTGGTGCTCCATGACCTGTGCCTGGCCCTGCAGACGGCGGATGAACTGGCCGTTCTGGCGAAGGGCAGACTTCAGCAGACGGGAACGCCGGAGGAAATTTTTGAAAGCGGGATTCTGGACCGCGTCATGGACGTGGAACTGCGCCGCCTGATGACTGACAATGGCTGGCGGTATTACCCGGATCTGCCAGAAAAGGAGTAAGGATATGGCTTATTTCCCTTTTTTCATGGACCTTTCCCGGCGGAAGGGCCTGATCGTCGGCGGCGGCGCGGTGGCCCTTCGCAAGGCAAGGGCGTTGCTGGAATATGAGGCAAAGCTGACGGTGGCGGCGCCGGAACTCCTGCCGGAGTTCAGAAAACTGCCGGGAGTCCGGCTGCTTCGCCAGCCCTTTACGCCGGAGCTTTTGGAGGGAACATGGTTCGTAATCGCCGCTACGGACGATCCCGACGAAAACCGGAAGATCGCGGCGCTGTGCCGCCAGCGAGATATTCTGGTAAATGTGGTGGACGACCGGGAAGCCTGTACCTTCCTGTTTCCTGCACTGGTGCACGAGGGCTGTCTTTCCGTGGGCATCTCTACCGGCGGCGCCAGTCCCAGCGGAGCCGGCTGGCTGAAAGAGCAAATAAGGGCCTTGCTGCCTGAGGGCTTCGGAGAACTGCTGGAATACCTGGGCGCTCAGCGCGAGACAGTCCGGGCGGCTTTTCCCGCAGACGAAAAGCGGAGAGCGGCGGTATACGCCCACCTGTTCGACGCCTGCATGGCGGCGGGCCGTCCGCTGCGCCAGGAGGAATTTGATGCCATGATCAGACAGGCGGAGGAACGTACATGAAGGAGAGAAAGGGACAAGTCTTCTTGGTGGGGGCCGGCTGCGGCGAGGCGGACCTCATCACCCTGCGGGGACTGGCTCTGCTGCAAAGCTGTGATGTGGTGGTATACGATGACCTGATCGCGGAGGAACTGCTGGACGCGGCGCCGGAGTCCGCCCAGCGCATCTACATGGGAAAGCGGAATGGCTGCCATTCCGCTGCCCAGGAGGCCATCTGCGCCCTGCTGATTGAAAAAGCCCGGGAGGGAAAAACCGTGGTCCGGCTGAAGGGCGGGGACCCCTGCGTGTTCGGCCGGGGTGGCGAGGAAGCCCTGGCTCTGCGGGATGCGGGCATCTCATACCGGATCGTGCCCGGGATATCCTCCGCCATTGCCATCCCGGAGGAGGCAGGCATTCCCGTGACGCACCGGGGCGTCAGCCGCAGCATCCACATCATCACCGCCCACACGGCGGACACACCGGACGGTCTCCCGGAGGACCTTGAGGCCCTGGCGCGCCTGTCCGGAACGCTGGTGTTCCTGATGGGCCTGCGGCGGTTGGACCGGCTGGCGCGGCGGCTGACGGAAGGCGGCATGGCTTCGGATACTCCGGTGGCGGTGGTATCCGGCGGGTGTGCGCCCAGCCCTTGCGCCGTGCGCGGAACTTTGGCAGACATCGCGAAAAAGGCGGCCCATGTGCAGCCTCCCGCAGTCATTGTCGTAGGTGACGTGGCGGGGATGGACATATCTGCCCCTTCAGGCGGACCGCTGCAAGGGGTCTGTGTTGCACTGACTGGCACAGATGCGGTGACGGAAAAGCTGCGAAAACTGCTCCGAAGCCAGGGCGCCCGGACTTTTTTGGCGGCCCGAGCCGTTGTGGAGCCGCTTCCTATGGAAGAGGACCTGCCGGCCCTTCTGGATGACGGGCCCTGGCTGGTATTCACCAGTGCCAACGGCGTCCGGGTATTTTTTGAGGAGTTGAAGCGCCGGATGGCAGATCTGCGGAGACTGCGTGACTGCCGTTTTGCCGTGATCGGCGCAGCCACCGGGGCAGCCTTGAGTGCTTACGGTTTCTATGCGGACCTTTGCCCAAAGGACTATACCTGCGCAGCGCTGGCCCGGGCGCTGCTGAATACGGTGCCGGAGGGCGAAACGATTCTCCTGCTTCGCTCCGAGATGGGCGGACAGGCACTGCCTAAAACACTGGAATCCCGGTATGCGGTGCGGGACATTCCACTGTATACCATCAGCCCGGACAGGACCGTGGCGGAACGCGCAGCCCGGCAGATCGACCGAGCGGACTTTCTGGTGTTTTCCAGTGCGGGTGGTGTCAGGATGTACTTTGACACCCATGGGGAGGTACCGGAGGGAACCGTCTGCGTCTGCATCGGAGATGTTACTGCTGATGAGCTTCGGGATCGTTGGGACGGCCCCATTCTGACTGCGTCTGAGACTTCAGCACAGGGCGTCGCAGAGACGATCATTCGGACACAAAAAGGAAAAATTTGTCGAGCGGAAAGATTTTCTTGATTTTTATGTTGACAACCGCAG
>CAMAZB010000096.1 GCA_945862785.1 uncultured Clostridia bacterium
ACGTTGTTTAATTTACAAGGTACACGCCGCTTTCCGGCGGAACATTGCTATTATACAAAACTTCATTCTGTTTGTCAACTACTTTTTTCGGAAGCATTCGACTCGCAGTCCGTTTTGCATCAGCAGCAACTTTGTTAAGATAACATATCCTTTCGCTGTTGTCAACTGTTTTTTGAAGTTTTTTAAAACTTCCTATTCCCCAGTTTTCCTTGCCGAAGCGGTTGCCTCAGCGACAGCTTGCTTAGGATACCAGACCATTCGCCGTTTGTCAACACCAAATTTGAATTTTCTTCAAAAAAAATCATCCGCATACCGAAGCATGCGGATGACGATGATTTCTTATGTAAGTGTATCACATAGCATTGACTTCATCGAAGGTCTTTTCAATGCTCGCGTCAGGCTTTTCCGTCAGCAGGCTGACCACCACGATAACAACAGAGGCCACAATGAACGCGGGCAGCAGCTCGTAGACGTTCCAGGCACCGCCCATGGGGCGCACGCAGAACTTCCATACAAACACCATCACTCCGCCGGCGACCAAACCTGCCAGGATACCCTGACGGTTGCTGCGCCTCCAGAACAGGGCAAACAAGATCGCAGGGCCGAAGGTTGCACCGAAGCCTGCCCAGGCGAAGGACACGATCTGGAACACGCTGCTGTTGGGATCAGTGGCCAGGAACGCGGCAATGACTGCAATCACGATGACGGTGAGTCGGGCCACCAGCATGGTCTGCTTAGCCGTCAGCTTCACGCCGAAGACATCCTGCAACATATTTTCAGAGAAAGCGGAAGCCGCAGACAGCAGCTGCGAGTCCGCCGTGGACATGGTGGCAGCCAGGATACCAGCCAGGATCAGACCGGCGATCACAGCGGGAATGATACCGTAAGAGGAAAGCAGATCCGCGATCTTGACAATGACCGTCTCGGAAGCGCTGCCCTCCAGCATGGGGATACGCCCCGCCTTGGAAACGCCGTAGCCGATCATGCCGATGCAAATAGCCACTGTCATGGAAATTACCACCCAGATAGAGGCAATACGGCGGGAGAGCTTCAACTCATTCTCGTCACGAATCGCCATGAAGCGCACCAGGATGTGGGGCATACCGAAATAGCCCAGGCCCCAGGCCATGGTGGATACAATCGTAACCATGCCGTAAGGAGCAGCAGTGCCGGAAGAAGCATCATGCGTCTGAACAAAACTCAGATATCCAGGCAGAGCCCGGACGTTGTCCAGCACAGCGTCCACGCCACCTGCCTGATAGATGCCGAAGCAGGTGATAACAACGAGAGCGCAGGTCATGATAATGGACTGGATCAAATCCATGGTGGCAACGGCGCTGAAGCCGCCTACAGAGGTATAGCTGATGATGACCACCGTGCCGATGATCACCGCCAGAAGGTAATTCCAGCCGAACAGACTGTTGAACAGCTTGCCGATGGCGGCCAGGCCGGAGGCCACATAAGGGACAAAGAAGATCAGGATAATCAGAGATGCGATGCACATGATCACCGGCTTCTTTTCCCCATAGCGCTTGGAAATAAACGAGGGAATGGTGATGGCGTCCAGCTTCACACTGTAACGACGAATCTTTTTGGCTACCAGCAGGAAGTTCAGATAGGTGCCCACAGCCAGGCCAACAGCCGTCCAGCCCGCGTCAGCCACGCCACAGAGATAGGCCAGGCCGGGCAGTCCCATCAGCAGCCAGGAACTCATGTCAGATGCTTCGGCGCTCATGGCAGTGACCAGCGGTCCCATACCGCGCCCGCCCAGGTAAAAGCCCTCGGCGCTTTTCTTGCTCCGCCGGCCGATCATAACGCCGGTGAAAATCACGAAACAAAGGTACAGGATAATAGTTGCCATGATTGCGATTTGTGCGGATGTCATTGTTCTCTCTCCTTTAACGTTCAATGTTTGATATCATACCACACTCTTAGATAGAATAAAATACAGAACAGCGTATAGGATTTATTCTATACGCTGTTCTGTATAATATATAATATTTCTTTTGTTTTCAGCCAAAATTAACTATACGTTTTTCAGAATAAACTCCATGCAAAAAATAAATTCTTTTCAACCGCAGTCATTTGGCTCGATAACTCTCCAAAAACATGGGCGTCATACTGTCCGTATACGCTACCAGGGAGTATTCGCCGCCGGACAGGCACCAGTCGTACAACAGTGCCCGCTCCCAAAGGGCATAAGCCTTCACGATTTCATTGACAGTGCGGTCCCGCCGGAGCTGTCCCGCCTTCTGTCCGTCGGCGATGATCTGCCGCAGAAGCTTAAAATAGGTGCGGTTCCGATCCAGTAGGTGCTTCTCTCCCCGGGCCAGAAGCTGAGTGGACAGGAGCCGGGCCAGCAGGTCCATGGACACGCCGCCGTCGATCATGGCGAACAGTTCGTGATTCAGATAGACCAGTTTCTCCATGGCGTCCAGGTCCGGCGACATCGTTTTCTTCAATTCCTCATATTTCTCATCAAACACATAGGCCAGAGTGCCCAACAAGGCATCCTTTCCATCAAAATAGTGATAAAAGGACCCCTTGGAGGTCTCCGATTCGAACACGATATCCTCTACCGTGGTATCCTCATAGCCCTGCTCATAAAACAGCTTCCAGGCCGCCGAAATGATGCGGCCTCTTGTGTTTCTGGTGTTCTTTCTTGACATGCGGCACAGCTCCCCTCTTTGTGCTATCTCTAATATAACGGCTTTCTTCGTCCAAATCAAGCGAATGTTCTTTGAGCAATCGCACGATTTGCATGATTTTTAGCACATTCTCCTGTGTTCAGCTGCTATCCTGCGCTGTTATAATATGATATGTAAAAAGGACGATCATGCGAGGAGGAGCGATATGCGGTTCTGGAAAATGAACGGTGCCGGCAACGACTTTGTGGTGCTGAATAATCTGGAGGAACATCTCCCGGCGGAGTGCTTCCCTCAGGTGGCCCGGACGCTGTGCGAGCGGCACCTGTCCATCGGTGCCGATGGTCTGATGGTTGTGGACGCCCCTACCCAGGGCGGCGACTACAAGATGCTGTTTTTCAATTCCGACGGCAGCGTGGGCGAGATGTGCGGCAACGGCGCCCGGTGCATCTGCCGGTACGGCTACGAAAACGGTCTGGCGGGCGAGGTGCAGACGGTGGAGACCACCGCGGGAATCGTCACGGGCCACCGGGTGACGGAGCGGCTGTACCGGGTCCGTCTCAACGATCCCTCCACAGTGAAGCTGGACTATCCCGTGGAAGTGGATGGTGTCACCTATGACTGCGCCTATGTGGAGTTGGGCAATCCCGGTCTGCCCCACGCCGCGGTGCCCTATCCCGATTTGAAAAACACTGACTGGAACGAACTGCGGGAGCTGGGGCGGAAGCTCCGCTGGCATCCCGCCTTCCCCAAGGGCGCTAACGTGAATTTCTATGAGATCACCGGCGAGGACACCGTCTATGAGCGGACCTTCGAGCGGGGCGTGGAGGACTTCACCTACGCCTGCGGCACCGGCACCGGCTCTGTGGTCACGGTTCTGACGCTTCAGGGTAAGGTCAGCGGAAAAAACGTGAAAGTGGACATGGCCGGCGGGCAGCTCCTCATCGACGTGGAGCGGGAAGATGGCCGTGTCACGGGCCTGTTCCTGACAGGCCCCACCAACATCGTTTGTAAAGGCGAGGTCACCGATGAGGACCTCTGTCTTGCAAAATAATCCTGCGTGCAAAAAATAGGAGGAATTTTTATGGAAGCAAAAGCCGTCGCGAAGAATTACCGCTTCATGGCTATCATGATCGGCGCCATGGTGCTGGGCGCCCTTGTGGGCTGGTTCTGGCCCGTGGTGCTGGATGCCGATGGCAATACCGTCAGCAGCGGCGCCACCGTGCTGAAGCCCCTGGGCACCGTGTTCATCAACATGATGTTCTGCATTGTGGTGCCTCTGGTGTTCGCCTCCATCGCCGGTGCCGTGGCCAACATGGAGAGCCGCAAGCGTGCCGGCAAGATCATGGGTGTCACCGTGGGCACCTTCGTGGTGACCGGCGCCATCGCCGCCGTTATCATGTTCCTGCTGGTGAAGGTGTTTCCTCCCGTCCTGACCCCTTGGGCGGAGCTGCCCTCTGAGGAGATGGGCGAATACGCCACCCTGTCCGAAATGATCGTCAACTTCTTTACCGCCAGTGACTTCGTGGGCCTGCTGACCCGCCGGGCCATGTTGCCCCTGATCGTGTTCTCCCTGCTGTTTGGCTTTGCCGTAAACCTGAACGGCGGCAAGGAGACCATCGTCGGTAAGTTCCTGGAGGACCTGACCAACGTCATGCTGAAGTTCGTGAAGATCGTCACCTATTACGCCCCCATTGCCTTCTTTGCCATCTTTGCCGACCTGGTGGCCACCTATGGACCGCAGGTCACTGTGACCTATGGCCGTGCCCTGCTGCTGTACTATCCCCTGTGCTTCATCTATATTTTCACCGCATGGCCTCTGTTCGCCTGGTTCGGCGGCGGCAAGGGCGGTGTGAAGACCATGTTCCAGCATATCACCCGTCCCGCGGTGGTATCCCTGGGCACCTGCTCCTCCGTGGCCACCATCCCCACCAACATGGAAGTGGCCGCTGAGACCGGCATCTCCAAGGACGTTTCCGATATGGTGCTGCCCCTGGGCGCCACCATGCACATGGACGGTTCCTGCTTCTCCTGCGTGCTGAAGGTTGCCTTCGTCCTTGGCGTGTTCGGCCAGAACATGGGCTTTAACATGCTGATCCCCGTGGTGCTGGTGGCTGTCCTGTCCTCCGTGGGCATGAGCGGTGTTCCCGGTGGCGGATACATCGGCGAGTATATCATCTGCTCCATCTTCTTCCCCGAGCAGATCGAGGTGGCTTTCCCCATCCTGGTGGCCATCGGCAACCTGGTAGACCCTCCCGCCACCATGATCAACGCCGCTGGCGACTATGTGGTCAGCTACATCGTCTCCCGGTTCGTGGACGGCAAAGACTGGCTGCAGAAGGCTCTGTCCGCCAAGCAGTAATATCCCGTTTCTCCAAAGGAGACCGCTTCGACGGTCTCCTTTTCTGCGTTCAAAGGTTGACCTCTTGTGCATTCTCCTTTATACTGAAAGCAACGAAAGGAGCGTGGTCCCATGTCCACCCTGCTGCTGAAAAATCTGAACACCCTGATCACCTGCGACGACGGCGACGATGTTCTCCACGCTGTGGACCTCTATTGCGAGGATGGCTTTATCAAGGCCATCGGCCCCGACCTCCCTCAGACCGCCGATACCGTCATCGACGGCAGCCATTACTGGTGCTATCCGGGCCTTGTGAACACCCACCACCACCTGTATCAGGTGTTTTCCCGGAACCTGCCCCAGGTGCAGAACATGGAGCTGTTCGACTGGCTCACCACCTTATATGAAATCTGGAAAGGGCTGGACCGGCGTGTCATCCGTCTCTCCTCTCTCACCGGCATGTGTGAGCTGATGAAGCACGGCTGTACCACCTGCTTTGACCACCACTACGTCTTCCCCGCCGGGGCGGGCGACCTGATCGGCGCTCAGTTTGCCGCGGCAGAGGAGTTGGGCATCCGGATGTTCGCCTCCCGGGGCAGCATGGACCTGAGTAAAAAGGATGGCGGCCTGCCGCCGGACAGCGTGGTCCAGACGGTGGATGAAATTATGCGGGACTCGGCCCGCATCATCGAACAGTATCACGACCCCCATCCCGGTTCCATGCGGCAGGTGGCCCTGGCCCCTTGCTCCCCCTTCTCCGTATCGGCGGAGCTGCTGCGGCAGAGCGCCATCCTAGCCCGGCAGTACGGCGTCCGGCTCCACACCCACCTGTGCGAGACGAAGGACGAGGAGAACTACATGCTGACCCACCACGGTGTCCGTCCGCTGGAATTCATGGCATCCCTGGGCTGGACCGGGCCGGATGTCTGGTACGCCCACGGAATCCACTTCAACGACGAAGAGCTGCGGGAGCTGGCACGAACCGGCACCGGCGTGGCCCACTGCCCCATTTCCAACATGAAGCTGGCCTCGGGCGTGGCCCGCATCCCGGAGATGCTGGCCCTGGGCGTACCCGTGGGTCTGGCGGTGGACGGCTCCGCCTCCAACGACGGTTCCTCCCTCATGGAGGAACTGCGGGTGGCGTATCTGCTCCACCGTCTGAATTCCAGTGAGGCGGCTCCCTCCGGATATCAGGTGCTGAAGATGGCCACCCGGGGCAGCGCCCGGCTGCTGGGCCGGGACGACATCGGTCAGCTGGCCGTGGGCAAGTGCGCCGACTTCTTCCTAGTGGATTTCCGCCGCCTGGAACTGGTGGGCGGCGAGTACAGCCCTGCTGATGTGCTGGCTACCGTGGGTCTCCGGGGCCCGGTGGACTACACTGTGGTGAACGGGAAAGTGGTGGTGAAGGAGGGCCGTCTCGTCACCATCGACGAGGAAAAAGTGGCCGAAGAAGCCCGGAACTGCTGCCGGGATTATCTGGCGAAAGCGTAAAAAAGGGAGCCTGTATCGCTTTGCGATACAAGCTCCTCAGCCTCTCGAAAAAACCGGAAATGTAGGAAAACAGGAAGGAAGGGTGCGCGGCTGGCCCGCAGGACGTTTCGGAGCGCAACCGGGCGTAGCCCGGCTCT
>CAMAZB010000097.1 GCA_945862785.1 uncultured Clostridia bacterium
CCGATGTGGTGCTTCTATTCTACACCACATCGGAGGTTTACACAAAATTTGGGATAGTCTCTGTGGAGACGGTGTTTTCTATGCAAAATATGAAGATGTGCCATTTCCTCACTCCTGCGGGGCAATCGGAGATGAAGTTTTATGCCTTGTCGAAGGCAGTGTATTTCGCGGCGCTGCCCCATGCTTTTTCCACGGGGTATTTGGCCTCGTTTTTGGTGACCTTTTCATTCATGATCTGGTCCAGGTCCAGCCCGCAGACATCCGCCATGAGGATGCAGTAGCTCAGAACGTCCGCCAGTTCCTCCCGCAGCTTGCTCCGGTTGCCGGGACATTCCAGGTCCGCGCCGCTCCACTGGAACAGCTCCAGCAGCTCGGCGACCTCCAGACTCATGGAGATTGCCAGGTCTTTGGGCGTGTGGAACTGCCGCCAGTTGCGGTCGTCCCGGAATTTCAGAACTCTTTGGATGGTCTCATCTCTCAGCATACCCGTATCTCCTCATGTCCGGACGGCCCACCGCAGCTTAGTGGACTTGGCCCGGGGATTGCGGAAGCATTCCTCTGCCGAAGGGCGGGTAACGTCTTCCGAGATTTGGCTGTAAATGCCTTCCCGCAGGTGCTGCTTAAAGGCTTTTTTCACCAGCCGGTCCTCTCCGGAATGGAAAGTCAGCACCGCGACCCGGCCACCGCTGCCCAATACAGTGGGCAATTTATCTAAGAAAGTGTACAAAACCTCGAACTCGCTGTTTACGTCGATCCGCAGCGCCTGGAAGGTCCGCTGGCAGGATCTTTTCACGGTCTCCTTCCGCTCTGCCGGGGGAAGGAAGGAGAGGGCCCCCTCAATGATGGAGGCCAGCTGCTTCGTGGTTTCCACGCTGCCGCCCTGCTGGTACACCCGCATGACCGCCTTGGCAATGCGCTGGGCATAGGGCTCATCAGAGTTTTCCACCAGCATGGCGGCCAGCTCCTCCTCGTCCAGCTCCCGCAGCCGCTCCGCCGCGGAAACGCCGGAGGTGGGATCCAGCCGCAGGTCCAGCGGGCCGTCGTACTTGAAGGTGAAGCCCCGCTCCGGATCGTCGATCTGCATGGAGGAAACGCCCAGATCCGCCAGTACAAAGTCAAATTTTTCACCGGGGGCCACCTGGTCGATCTGGGCAAAGTTCATGCGCCGGATGGTGAGAATGTCGGGGCCGTAGCCGGCGGCCTCCAGCCGCTTCCGGGTCTTTTCGGACTCAATGGGGTCAACATCGGTGGCGTAGAGATGACCCTGACCCTCCAATTTCTCCAGCATCTTCCGGGTGTGGCCGCCGTAGCCCAGAGTAGCGTCGTAGCCGATCTCTCCCGGCTGGATATCCAGCACCTCCAGAATTTCATCCACCATGATGGGAATATGAGTCCCGGCGGGAGTTTTGCCGCTTTGGATGATCTTCTCCACATCAGCCTGATATTTCTCCGGATTCAGCTCCTTGTATTTCTCCTGAAAGCTCCGGGGGTGGGTGCCCTTATAGCGGACACGGCGTTTGTGTTCCTGTTCCATGGGTCCAACTCCTTTTACAAATTAAGGGCCTACTGTACCTGGGCGTGAATGGACTCCACCTGAGGCCGGATGTCCAGAAAGACCTGGGCCAGCAGAGGGTCAAAATCCTGCCCCGTGCCCTGGCGGATGATGTCGAAGCACTGCTCCATAGGCATGGCGGCCCGGTAGCAGCGTGTTTCTGAGACAGCGTCAAACACGTCCGCAATGGCCATGATGCGGGCGCAGAGGGGAATGCCCTCGCCCTTCAGCCCGGAGGGATACCCCTTGCCGTTCCATTTTTCGTGATGGTGCAGGGCCACGTTGTAGGCCATTTCCAGATAGGCGGCGTTGCCCAGGTAGCTGAACGTGCTTTGAATGATCTCGCCGCCGCTCCTGGAGGTAGAGAAAAGCGATATAGATGATGACCAGCAGACAGCCGGCCTGAAGCTTGCAGTATTCCATATGATGATCCTCTCTTCACCGTATGAGGCGCGGCGAACGAGACCTCCAAAATCCGGCCTGCGGAAAGACGAGCGTGCTTTTCGGAAACGGTTGTCCGTCAGCCCAGTCGGGCAGGGATGCCGTCCTCATACAGACCCCGCTCCGTCAGTACCCAGGGCACCGGATAGTCGTGTGGTTCCAGGGGAATTTCCTCCCGGATGAGCTTTTCCCGGCACAGTAGCACCGTGCCGCCCCGGTAGTGGGCGAGGAAGCGGTCGTAATAGCCGCCGCCCCGGCCCAGCCGTTGGCCCGGATGATTGCAGGTGACGCAGGGCAGGATGGCAAAGTCCACCGCGTCGGTGTCCACCCGGGGCGCGCCGGCGGGAGGCTCCGGGATACCGTAAGCGCCGGGGGAGAGCTGGCTCAGCTCCGTGATCTGACGGAGTTCCATGATGCCCGGCCCCGTACAAAGCGGCACGCACAGACGCTTTCCGGACGCCAGGGCATCCTCCAGGATGGGCCGGGTATCAATCTCCCGTTCCGTTCCTACGAAGCAGAATACCGTCCCGGACTCCTGATATTCCGGCATGGCCAGCAAATGGGCAGTAATGGCCCGGCTGCTGGCTTCTTTATAGCGGGAGGACAGGTTGCCTTCCAGCGCCTGCATAGTGCGGCGGAGCCGCCGTTTTTCCTCTGTTTTCGTCATGATAAGGGGTCCTCCTCTTTTTCCGGGTGGGCAGCCCCGAACATGATGGAATCCGTCCCGAACTTCTTTCGAATCTGTTCCATGGCACCTTCCAGTTTTTCCTGCTTCTCCTTGTTGGACGCGGGAGTGAACAGGTCCACCTGCTCGTAGGCCTCTCCCTCCTGTACCAAATGGATGGCGGTGACCGTCAGCGCCCGGATGGGGGACGGGGGCTTCCACAGCTCATAGACCAGCTCCATGGCGTTGTCTGTCAGGTCCCGGATCAGGTGAGTGGGGGCGGAGAGCTGCCGCTGGCGGGAGTGGTCGTGGAACTGGGGGTCCCGAACCGTCACCTGAACGCCTCCGGCGTACAACCCTGCGTGCCGCAGCCGGGTGGCCACAGAGTCCGCCAGCATGGCGATGCCCGCGTGGACCTGTTCCCGGGTGGTGAGGTTCTGCGGAAAGGTGGTGCCGTTGCCTACGGATTTCACCGGCTCCGCATCATACCGGGAGCGCACCGGGTCCCGGTCCAGGCCATTTGCGTAATCGTAAAGTTGAAGTCCCATTTTGCCCATCAGTGTTTCCAGCATCTCCAGCTTGCAGGCGGCCAGCTGGCCAATGGTGGTGATGCCGTATTGTTTCAGCAGCTTCCGCGCGGCGCCGCCCACATACAACAGGTCGCCCACTTGCAGGGGCCATACCAGCTCTTTCCAGTTTTCCCGGGAAATGACGGTGGTGGCATCGGGCTTTTTGTAATCGCTGCCCAGCTTGGCAAAGACCTTGTTGAAGCTGATGCCTACGGACAGGGTCAGCCCCAGTTCCTGCTTCATCCGTTCCCGGAGGGTATCTGCCAGAACTTTGGCGTCCCCGCCGAATAAATGGAGGGTGTGGGTCACGTCCAGCCAGCTCTCGTCAATGCCAAAGGGCTCCACCAGGTCGGTGTACTGGTCGTAGATGGCATTCACTTTCCGGGAGTATTCCCGGTACAGGTCATGGTGAGGTGGCAGCAGCACCAGGTCCGGGCACTTCTTCTTGGCCTGCCAGATGGTCTCCGCCGTCTGGATGCCGAACTTCTTGGCGGGTTCGTTTTTCGCCAGGATGATGCCGTGGCGGGAGTTGGGGTCGCCGCAGACGGCCATAGGCACGTCCCGCAGATCTGGATGGCTCAGCAGTTCCACCGAGGCGTAAAAGCAGTTCAGGTCACAGTGCAGGATCACCCGGTCCACGGCAGTCCCTCCTTTCGGTTAGATATGCTTATGATAGCACACCTGTTCGTTCTTGGGAAGAGAAAAGACGGTGTGCCGTATACGGCACACCGTCCCTGGCTGTCGATAAACCCGGAAATGTAGAAAAACGGGAAGGAAGGGTGTGCGCGGGGAACCCAGGAAGGGTGCCCTGCGCCATTTAAATCAATAGATTTCAGAACTTTTTGAAAGTTCTGAAATCTTAAGCAGCTTGTCGAAAAGACTTTTTTGACAAGCTGAGACGGTGTGCCGTATACGGCACACCGTCCTTTCAAAAGAAAATAGTATGGCGTTATTTATGCAGCAGGGGAGACAGAGGCTTGTAAATCAGGAAGCACAGCAGCACATCCAGCATGCCTTTGCAGAAGGTGAAGGGCATGTTGAAGATGGTCAGGCACTTGATCAGGCTATCGGCGGAGGGAAGGATGGCCTGATACATGCCGATGATAGCTTCCAGGGGCATACCGTAGCACACCACATAAGCGGGATACACCACGTAATAATTCATAGGAACGGAGACAATCGCCATCAGGGCGGCACCGATGATGGCGCCGATTAGGGCACTCTTGCGGGACTTTTTCCGCTGATAGATGAAGCCGGCGATCAGGGAGAACACGGCGCCCAGCAGGAAGTTGCACAGTTCGCCCACATAGGCGGAGGAAGTGCCCTTAAACACGATGTGCAGCAGGTTCTTCAGGAAGGTGACGGCCACGCCGTAGACAGGGCCCAGAGAGAAGGCGGCCAATAGCTCCGGCAGGTCGGAAATGTCCAGCTTTACGAAGGAGGGAATCAAGGCCGGAATGGGGAATTCGATGAACATCAGGATGAATGCCACAGCGGACAGCATGGCGGTGACGGTCAGCTTGTGGGTACGGTTCCGACTGGCGGAGACGGAACTGGTGTGGGAATCGGATGCGGACATAAAAATACACTCCTTTGTTGTTTTGAAAACACCCTGGATGCTTTGACTTCTCTCCAAGGTGATCTCAGGAATCTCTGCTCCATTTCGCGCATATTTCGGTGGCATTTTTCCGTCCGGCTTCGCTAAAATCTTTGAAATCCCTTGGGATTCCTGCAGATTTTTGCCTCGCCGGACAAAAAAACTGCCCCGATCCACATACACGAATTGAATCAGAGCTTCCTGCAACAAAGAAGCGCGTCAAAAACGCGCGGCCTTGCCGCACTCATCTTCTTCCATCCAGACTATACTGTTGGTCCCGGAGTTTCACCGGGTCAGCGGATACCGTCAGGCATCCGGTCGCGGACTTTACCGCCAGTGGGGAATCACACCCCGCCCTGAAGACAAAGTATTCAGTTGTTTTCTGTGGGGTATTATATGACAGGCTATCCGAAAAAGCAACCCCAAATTTTTTCTTCGCCTCTTTACAAATTAAAACAAATGTTCTATACTGGGTTTATTCACAGAGAGGAGGAGCCGCCATGCGGGCCAGACAGGAATCCTGCTGCTTTACGGGCCACCGGCCGGGGAAGCTGCCCTGGAAATATAACGAGAACGATGCGCGCTGCCTGGCGCTGAAGCGCCGCATAGCGGACGCGGTGGCACTAGCCTATGAGCAGGGCTTCCGCCATTTTCTCTGCGGCATGGCCTTGGGCTGTGACCTTTACTTCTGCGAGGCGGCTCTGGCCCTCCGGGACCGGTACCCGGACGTGACGGTGGAGGCTGCCATCCCCTGTCCTACCCAGGCTGACACATGGCCTGCCGCTCAGAAAGAGCGATATGCCCGTCTGGTGGCCTCCTGTGACTTCGAGACCATGGTGTCCGACCGCTATACCCCTTCCTGTATGCAGCGGCGGGACCGCTATATGGTAGACCATGCGTCGTTGCTTATCGCCGCTTTTGACGGTACTTCCGGCGGCACCCGGTATACAGTCGAATATGCGCTGAACCAAGGGCTGACTATTGTAGACTTGCCGATTTTGGCTGAGTAAACGGAATCCATACAAGAATTTAACAAAATCTTGATAGTGCTTTTTCCGGCGGAGCGGATATACTGGTGTCGGAAAGGCGGTGGCGCGGTGAATATCATACCCTTCGTGCAGGAACTGGAGGCCGTGGGCTTCCGGGAGGAGCTTTTGGACAGGGCCGTGGCTCTGGCCGGGGCGGACCGGTTACTCTACCGCCGCCTGTGCCGCGCGGTGTCGGAGGGCGGCATGACGCCCGGGGAGGCGCTGGACACCGTAAAGCGGGAGTTATCCAACTGAATCCATGAAACAGTCCCGAAGGGGGCTGTTTTTTTGCGCTTTTTCGCCCCGCAACCTGAGATTGCGGAAGTCCTTTTTACCTGAAATGTTGATAAAGAAATCTTTGGTAATCTCATAGTGCGGTTTTGCTGCGAGCAGCTCTGCAGTATAGTATAATAAACACAATAAACCGAAATTTCTGGAGGTATGAGAATTTGAAAAAAGTTTTGATTGGTGGATTTTTTTCGCTGATTGGCAGCATTTGGGCGCTGACTGTTGTTTTTGTTGCAGGAAATAATCTGGTCAGCATGGCCAACCCCTCCCGGAAGATTTTTGACGACAGTAGCGCAACTGAATTTGACATTTGTATTTAATGTCTACTGAACAATAGCCCATTTTTCCGCGGGCATGAAAATAGCCAG
>CAMAZB010000098.1 GCA_945862785.1 uncultured Clostridia bacterium
CGCGCACACCCTTCCTTCCCGTTTTCCTACATTTCCGGCTTTATCGACAGCCTGAGGCGGCTGACCGGATGATCCGGTCAGCCGCCTGTCTCATGTTACAGCATATGCAGCAGCTCGATCTGCTCGCCGGAGGGACCGGTGAAAAACCAGTTTTCCAGTCCGCCGAAGAGATGGGGCAGGACCTTTTTCTCCGGGGTCAGGAAAGTGTCCACCCCGGCTGCCTTAATTTTTGCCGCGGCGGCGTCCAGATCGTCCACATACACAGCGATGTGGGGGATGTTTCCCTCCGCCATGGAAACGGGAACGGGAGACTGGATCAACTCCAGGGTGAAGCCGCCGAAGGACACCAGCGCCAGCAGCTTGTCTCCGTCCGGCGTGGAAATGGACGCCCGCTGCTGAAGGGCACCGCCGATTTTCTCGTAAAAGGCGATGCTCTCGTCCATGTTTTTCGTATAGATGGCCACATGGCCCAGGCCCTGATAATGTTCTTTCATAAATGTTTCCTCCTCAGCTCAAGTGTGGAACAGTACGGATTTCATAATAATGCTCATGCCGCCCAAAATGAACAGCACGATGGCGGCCTTTTGGAGCTTCCTCTCGTCCAGCCGGGGACCCAGCTTTCCCGCCAGCAGCATGGCAAGGGCCGCCGCCGGTACAGAGACGGCGGCAAAGACCAGCACATCCGGCGTCAGCAGGCCGCTTGCGGCGTAGGTACACAGGCGGAACACATTTTCTCCGAAGAACAGGAAGCACATGCTGCCCTTGAACTCGCTGTAATCCTTTGCCGTGCGCTGGAGATAGGCCACGATAAACATGTTGATGCCGAAAATGCCGGAGCAGATGCCGGAAAAGAAGGACACCAACAGCCGCAGCCAGAGCCGGTCCTTCCCCGCCCGGACAGGGCGGAGGGATCGGGTGGCCATCTCCAGCCCCAGAAACACCACCACAACGCCCAGCGCGGTCTTGATGACCCAGGGCAGGGAGAAGCGCAGCAGCAGCGTGCCGGGGATGACGCCGCAGAGGTTTGCCAGCAACAGGGGCAGGATCTTCCCCCACTGGAAGCTGCGGCGGTTTTTCCAGGTGATGTAGCCGTTTACCGGGCAGTCCAGCAGCAGCGTGCCGGGGGTGATGACCACGTTGTCCAGCCGCATGGACAAAATGGGCGCTGAGATCAGGGGATTGCCGAAGCCGATCAGACCTTTGACGGCGTAGGCCAGGAATTGAGCGCAGAAGACGAACAGCGCCATGTCGGGGGTAAGGTTCATGCCGTGGGACCCTCTTTCTTGTATGACTGGTTCTGATATACCACATTCTGTTGTGAAATGGAATAGTTTTTTGAAAAAGAAAAGTTTATCTTGACTTTTTTTGAGATTCTTATATAATAATAGGGCCTGCGATTTGCGGGTATATCCTTGCTCTCATCTTTGAATGAGGGCCATCTGTCCAAAAGGAGGTGCAAACATGGCAAAGGTTTCTGCCAATTATGAGGTCGTGTATATCATCGACCCTGCACAGGGTGAGGAGGGCATCGCCAATCTCGTTGCCAACTTCAAGTCCCTGGCCGAGCAGAATGGTTCCGCCGTCGAGGTGGAAGAGTGGGGCAGCCGCAAGCTGGCTTATCCCATCAACTACAAGACCGAGGGCTACTACGTGCTGATGACGTTCACCAGCGAGCCTTCCTTCCCCCGCGAGCTGGATCGTAAGCTGCGGATCGCCGACGGCATCATGCGTTCCCTGATCGTCTGCAAAGGCGAGTAAGGAGGTATCCATGCTCAACAAGATCATCCTCATGGGCCGTTTGACCCGTGACCCCGAGCTGCGCCGCACCGGAAGCGGCACTGCCGTCACGTCCTTCTCCCTGGCCGTGGACCGGGACTTCAAGTCCCAGAGCGGCGAGAAGGAGACCGATTTCATCGACATCGTGGCCTGGCGCAGCACCGCGGAATTCGTCAGCAAATACTTCACCAAGGGCCGCATGGCCGTGGTGGAGGGTCGGTTGCAGATCCGTGACTGGACTGACAAGGACGGCGGCAAGCGCAGAAGCGCTGAAGTCGTGGCCGATAACGTCTACTTCGGGGATTCCAAGCGTGACAGTGCCGGTGATGACCGCGCTGCTCCCGCGTACGGTGCCCCCGCATCCGGGTATGCCGCTCCCGCGGCCCCCGTCGGCGGGCACTCTGACTTCGCCGAGATCGGCGAAGAAGACGGCGAACTGCCGTTCTGATTTTGATTAAAGGAGGAACCATTCATGGCTTTCGATCGTGAAGCTCGTCCCGCTCGTCCCATGCGCGGCAAGCGCCGTAAGGTGTGCCAGTTCTGCGCTGAGAAGTGCGAGTGCATTGATTACAAGGACGCCGCCAAGCTGCGTCGTTTTGTCTCTGAGCGTTCCAAGATCCTGCCCCGCCGGACCACCGGCACCTGCGCTATGCATCAGCGTCAGCTGACTGAGGCTATCAAGCGCGCACGGCAGATCGCTCTGCTGCCCTACGTCACCGACTGATAGGCAACATATCAACAGCCCGTCCGATAGGACGGGCTGTTTTTTTGTTTTCCATGGTCAGGGGGCGCTGATGACCTCTGTCATCCGCTCTGCGAAAAGCCTGCCTGCCAGTACTGCCTCCTCCGGGGAATTCCCGGCGGAGCCAACCTCCACCAGCAGGGAACCGGGAGTGGCGTGCTGGTTGTACCGGGAGTTCCGCAGCAGTACCGGCCGCATCAAGGTGGGATATTGATCCAGGGTGTTCTCCTGAATAGCCACCGCCAGCCGCAGGTTTTCCATCCAGTTGGGATGGGTCAGGCCGCTGCCGTCGCTGCCCACAACGATGGAGAGCTGGGCGGCGGTGCCGACGCCGTCGATGGCGGAGACCACTTTGTACTGGTTGCCCTGCCCGTCTTCAATGGCGTCCCGGTGGATATCCAGGATGAACCGGATGGAGGGATACTGCTTCAGGTATTTCTGAATGGCCGCCAGAGAACGGTCGTAGGCCCCGGTGTAGGAGGGATAGTCGTACAACGTCCGGTCATGGAGGACGGAGATGCCAGCCTGTCCGAATACCTCCGCCATCTCATCACCCACCCGCACCACATTGTAGCGGGTGTCGGTAGTGCGGTGGTCGCCGGACCAGACCACGCCGTTGTCTCCGGCGGGGGTGTAGGACTCGCTGCCGTGGGTGTGGAGGATCAGGACCTGGGGGCCGTCCTCCCCCAGACGGACGGAAAAGGGCTTTTGCAGCTCCGGGACTGATAGCTGGTAGCTGGTGGAATTGCTGATGTAGGTCTTTCCGCAGACGGTATAGCCGCTGGGGTCCGTGGGGATCAGGGTCTTGGAGGCCACGCCGTTATCCACGGAGACGGGGGCGTCCAGAGGCGTCTCCTCCACCGGAACGGTGACGAACTCTTCCTCTTCGTCCCCCGTTTCCGTCCCGGCCGCCGGGCGGTCCGCCAGCTCCGCCACGGCGGGGCGTGCCGCCAGCAGCAGGGGCGATTCCCGAATGGTCAGCACCGCAGCGGCGGACAGGTCGTCCCGGGGCCACAGATCCCCCAGCTCCCAGCGGAGAGCGCCCATGGGAAGGGATGCCCGCAGTGCCTCTGCGGCGGAGGCGGCGGTGTCGCTTCCGGCGGTGACGGTGACGATCCAAAGGGTCCCGGCGGCCAGAGCGCCGGCTTCCAGACGCCGCAGGAGCCCTGCGGAGATGCGCGGTCGTTTCATGTTCTCTCACCTCTGGGACAACCTATGCGGCAGGGGCGGCCGATATGCAGACACCGGGAGGCCTTTTGACCTCCCGGTGTTCGTGATGCACTTAAAGCGGTTCGATTTGCGCTTCGGCGGCAAAGGAGGATGCGCTCAAGGTGTCCGCCGCATCCATCAGGGCGCCACGGAAGCTGCCGGGGCCACGCTCTCCCACTGTCAGCTCCGCACGCCGGGAGCAGACCTTCCAGAAGGCGGCGGCCAGGACGGCAGCCCGGGCGGCATCCGGTTCCACGGAGGCGAAAACGCCGCACAGGACGGACAGCATACAGCCTGTCCCCGTGACCTTCGCCATCTGGCTGCTGCCGCCGGTGACGCGCCAGGTTTGGCGGCCGTCGGTGACGACATCTTCCGGGCCGGACAGCAGGACGGCGGTGTGTCGGGCCTGCGCCAGACGGAGGGCGGTGTCCAGCCGATCCTCAAGGCTGGCGGGAGCGGGGCTGTCCACCCCCTGCTCCTCCCCAGCGCATTGGGTCAGGGCTTTTGCCTCCCCCAGATTCACCCGCAGGATCGTGGGACGGAAGGCGGCCAAAAGGGCCTCTGTCCGCTCCAGCCGCCAGGGTGAGGCGCCGACCCCCACCGGGTCCAGCACCACCGGCTGGGCCAGGGGGGCCGCTGCCTGGCCGCACAGCAGGCAGGCCCGGAATTTTTCCTCATCGGGAGTCCCGGTGTTCAGCACCGTGGCGGCGGAAATGGCGGTGATGTCCACCATCTCCTCGGGGGCCTGGGCCATCATGGGGCTGGCTCCCACGGCCAGGGCCAGGTTGGCACAGTCATTGGCGGAGACGATGTTGCTGACGCAGTGGATCAGAGGCCGCCGCCGCTTTACATCCTCCAAACGGGTGAAGTCGATCATAAATCAGCTCTCTTTTCTGAAATCAGTGCTCCAGGGAAGCCTGCATGTTCTTCAGCGCGCCGCTCTTTTCCAGGGCGAACACCAGGATGCCCGCCAGAATGGAGCCGCCCACCGTGGATACCAGGAAGGGCACCACATAGGTGTAGAAGGCGATGTCGCCGGCGGACTTGCCCATGAAGGCGATGGCGATGGGATAAGACAGCAGACCGCCGATAATACCGGTGCCGAAGACCTCTGCTACCAGGGTCAGGGGCAGATTCTTCGTTTTACGGTAGGCCAGGCCGCACAGCAGGGCTCCGCACATGCTGCCGGGGAAGGCCAGCAGGCTGCCCAGGCCCATGAGGTTACGCAGCAGGCTGGCTGTAAAAGCCACGCCCACGCCGTACCAGGGGCCCAGGAAGACGGCGCACAGCACGTTCACCATGTGCTGGACGGGAGCGCACTTGCTGCCGAACACGGGGAAGGAAAAGGTGCTGCCCACCACGGCCACAGCTACCAGGATGCCGGCGATGGCCAACTTTTTCGTAGAATTGCTCTTCATAATAAAAACACTCCTTTGATATAGAAAGAATGGCAGGGAGAAAACGGCGTACCGACAGCGTTCTCCCCTTGCATGGCAAGGTGCAGACGACGCACGTCTGCGCGGAAGGTCGGTCGAGGCTTACTGGCCTCCTCTCACGCCGGAACACGGCTTCCCATCGCTGTCACCTCCCGGCGTATCCGCGGGAGGTCTGCTGGCCCGGACACAGGGCGCTCCCCCTCTGTCCGCTCCCGGCTGAGCCGGGCCGCCTGTCTGTTTCTCCGATGCACTTCCCTTCTTCAAAAGAGTCAAAAAACAGCGGACGCCCCGTGGGTGCCCGCCTTCAAAGTCCAATATGAACTCCCTCCGGTGGCATTACCCACATCAGGTAAAGGGTCGAAGCAGTGCTTCCTCTCAGCCGTCAGGCTCCCCTGTTTTAGCCCCTATTATGCCACGGCGGCAAAAAGCTGTCAAGAGGGGTTGCGGAGACCGCCGAATAGGTGTAAAATTTCTGGAAATGTACCAGAGAAGTCCGCAGGAGCGGACTTTTTGCCTGAGGAGGACGTATATGAAACTGCGATCGAAAGACCTGCGGCTCTATGCCGTGACAGACCGAACCTGGGCGGCGGACAGCGCCGCGCTGCTCCGCCAGATCGAAGATGCCATCGACGGCGGCGCCACCATGGTGCAGCTCCGGGAGAAGCACCTGGACGAGGCATCCTTCCTGGCGGAGGCCGAGGCGTTTGTGTCCCTGTGCCGCCGGAAGGGCGCCATCAGCATCATCAACGACAATGTGGAGATCGCGGTAAAAACCGGGGCGGACGGCGTCCATGTGGGCCAGTCTGATTTGGAGGCGGGCCGGGTCCGGGCCCTGCTGGGACCGGACAAGCTCATCGGAGTCTCCGCCCACAACGTGGAGGAGGCCCTGGCCGCCCAGGCGGCAGGGGCCGATTACCTGGGTACCGGCGCGGCCTTCGTCACCGGCACGAAGACCGACGCGAAGCCCATCTCCAAAGATACCATCCGGGCCATCTGCGCCGCTGTGGACATCCCGGTGGTGGCTATCGGCGGCATTACCCGGGAAAACATCCTGGAGCTGGAGGGCTGCGGACTGGACGGCGTGGCGGTAGTTTCCGCCCTGTTCGCCCAGGAGAATGTGAAGGCCGCGGCGGAGGAACTGCTGGCCCTGTCAGACCGGATAGCGGGGGCGTAAGGGACCGGCAGCCGCCGGAAAATACGGAAATCAGCAAAAAAGCGGGACGGCTGCCATCAGGCGGCCGTCCCGCCCAGCTTGTCGAAAAAGTCTTTTCGACAAGCTGCTTAAGATTTCAGAACTTTCAAA
>CAMAZB010000099.1 GCA_945862785.1 uncultured Clostridia bacterium
GCGGTCATTGAGGATATTCCGCAGATGGGTTTCAGAATTGGCCCAGCCATCCACCGCTGCTTCCGCAAGTCCAACGCCACGCTGCGTCAGATACCGGGCGGCGATGCGGTGGATGTTTTCTGCTGTGTACGGACAGTCTGTGACGGTGTAATACTGACTGCCATCCGGGCGGGTGTGGGAGTAAGTCGTAGTCGATGCCATTTCTTCTGCCCGGACTTGCGCCGCCTCCATCAGCTTGTCGTTTGTGATGAAAGTAGACAGGCCGTGCTTCCGGCGCAGGTCGTTGGTCAGGCCTACGATCTCTTGGCAAACATCTTCCGTGTTCAGGACGGTTTCGTTCACCACCCCCTGTCTCGGTGCCTCGCCCGTATAAGGGGCATCGCTGTCTACCTGAACGCCGTCCTTCCAAAAGACATTGAAGCCGACAGCCTGTCCGATGTCCCGTAGCTTGACATAGTTGTTGCCGTTGATCGTGTATGCCTCCATCTGCACCAGCTCGCCGTCCACATAAATGGGATGGTTGCTCCGCTCTGCTATGATCCCGGCGGCATAGGCAGTGGTCCCACCGAACAGAGCCACCCCAACCAGCAGCCCAGCGGCAAAGGATGTATATGATTTTTTCATTGTGTGCTTCCTCCTGTCATAAGAATAGGCGACATTTCTGCCTACTATTATTATGGCAAAATTATACAAACTTCGCAAAAAATCAAACTTTCATCACCAAATGCCTTGTCGAAAAGCGTCTCAAATTGAGACGCTTTTTTAACCGCACATCATACCTCCACCGCTTTCACGCACCAGCGATATTCCCGCTGATCCCGGACGCAGGTAAAGAGCGTAATGCGGTTATCCGTTGTAGCAGCAGTATCGCTGGTATCGTTCTCGCTGATTTTCTCCACACTGATAACGGAATAGGTACGAGTCCCCAACTTCGTTGTCAGGGTGATCCTGTCTCCCGGTTCCAGCGTGTGGATCTTGGCAAAGTGGTTGTTCACACCCCGGTTATGTGCCGCGATGCAGGTATTCCCGGTAAAGAAGCTGGTGTTTTCAAAATGCCCCGCTCCTTTTGCCAAGGCCGTGCTGGTTCCTTCATAGACCTTGACGGTCAGGCCGATAGCAGGAATTTTCAGTGTCCCCAAATGGCCGCCGCTGTAATAGAGGTCAGAAGTCACTTCCGTAAAGGGTGCGGTGGTCGTCGTTCCAGTCCAGGTACTTCCGCCGTTGATGCTGGGATAGGTCACGCTGCCGACAGAGGGGATCAGGCCACCGTCTAAGGCACCGGGGACAAGGTTGGGAGTCAGGTACTCACCGCTGCCGGGCAGGTAGCTGGTGGGCGTACCGAAACCGGGCGGGATCAAAGCGGTATTCTTGCTCCTATCCACATTTACCGGCGCCTGTTCATAAATCGTCTCGTCGCTGGTGGGCCGTCCGAACAGGTAATCGTCCGGGGCGCCGATGTCATATTCCAGCGCGTGAGCCGGAGTAACGGCCAAAGATGCCATCAGAGCTGTGAAGATCAGCAGATGTTTCCAACGCTTCATTTCGTGAACTCCTTCCATTCCTTTTTGGATTTGAATTTCTTGTACTGGGACACTCCCAGGAAGGCCAGTCCTCCAACACCGGCGCAAAGGGGGAGCGCCGCAAGCCATGACAGGCCGCCTTTCTCTGCGTTATCATTCTGATCCGCAGCCTGCTCCTGTGCGTCCGCGCTGCCGCTGAATACGGCGGTATAGGTGACTGTGCCGCCTGTGATGCGGGAAACATCCCCGATGTAGTCGGCGGTAATGATGTAGCCCTTGACGTAGCTGCTGGTGGCAACGCCTGTGTAGGTCGCCGTTGCGTGATAGAGACCGTTGTCCTCCTGCCAGTCCACATCAGCCAGGGTCAGCGTCCGCTTGTTGTCCTCCGTAGTCTTGGGGATCAGGGACACGTCGGCATCGGACAGGTTCGGGTAGCTTCGGGTCGCGGTAACAGTACGGGTAGAGGAACCGTAGCCGGATGCCTCGGTTTTAATGCTGGTGGTATCCAGCGTCAGCAGGCCGGTATAGCCGTCCTCTGTGGTGACTTCCCTGGTGGCCGCAAGTTGGGGTAGGATTTTCTCCATATCTTTGCTGTCGCTCTCCAGAGTAATGGTCTCCGTATGGGGCTTCGTCTCGCGTTCCACGTTATCCTGCCGGGTCATATCCAACAGGGTATAAAGAACGCCTTCCCGTTCAAAGTCAGCGGTGGGGATGGCGGCGGGGTCCTCCCAGGTGTTCAGCACATAGATTTTTTCCAGCCGCGGGCAATCTCCGTCCGTATGCTCCACGACTTCCGTGGGATAAAGGGCGGATGAGGGGGCGGTGTCAGCTGCCAGAGCCACGCAAGGCAGAGCGCCGCAGAGCGTGAACATGGCAAGGATAAGGGCAATCGTACGTTTCATGTGGTTTCCTCCTGATTCATTGTAAATTATCGAAATATGTCTCAAATTGAGACGCATTTCCAGACTGTTGCCCCGCCGATGGATCGCGGCGGGGCGTAGGGCTGGCAAGTTTGATGAGCGTGCCCGCCAGCGGGATGGCTCCCAGCATAGCAAAAGCCGCCATTGGCGGCTTTTGGGGTGTTTTCCCCTTGATTACCGCATAAGACGGCGAACGGCCCAGTCAAGGCCCGGCCAGTCCGCAGACTGGCCGGCTCGCGGGCGATTGCGCCAGCAATCGTCCGGCCTTGACGGGGAAGGGCGCCGTCTTATCATCCCCGAAGGGGAAAACACCCCACGCAAAGGTTTTACCGGGTGGCCCGGTTGACGGGGGCACGGCTCCGCTGCTGGGGGGTGATGGCCTGCTCGATGGAGCCGCCAATCTTCTTGCTTATATCCTGGATGCTGTCAAGGGCGCCCCGGCGCTGCTGTGCGTCCCAACCCTCGTACAATTCCGGCAGTCGGCTCATATCGGGGAGGTCTCGTTCAATGCCAAATCTACGGCAAAGGATGTAGGACACACTCTGGGCGTCCAGTTCACATTCCTGCCGGTCATAGGATGCGTTGTATCCTTTCGCATGGATGCGAGTATGGGCGATCTCTGCCGCAATGGCGGAAAAGGCTTCGCTGTCCGGGTAGTTGGGATTGATATACAGCGCCATTTCCTGCATATCGTAGAAAGCAGCCTGGTCCAGTTCCGGGTCGCTGTTCACCGGAACCACGGCATAGTTGAGAAGTGTTGCGAGGGCGTTCTCCATTTCTTTCGTGTCATCCTGAAGCTGGAAATGCTTCAGCTCCCGCCCCTGCGTCTGCGACACGTCGTAGGCATCGGAGAGGGAATAGCCCTTGCCCAGCGTTGAGCGGGCAAAGATTTTCATGCCCTTGTTGGCTTCCGTATCAATGACGGAGCGGTTCAGAGTTTTCCAGCGTTCACGGGTGCCGAAGATCGTGGCCTTCTCGTTTTGCAGCATTGCAAGGGCGATGTTGCCGGCGCTGTATGTAGGGTTATCACCCTGCATTTCCAGATACCGGGCGTATGCTTCCGGGTTGCTGGTGATCTCCGTTACACCGGCGTCCTGCATAGCGACGATGCTTTCACGCTCCGCCTGCCGCTGGGCCTTCCATTGGGTATCTGCTTCCGTTTTTCTGCTGATAAGGGCTTCCAGATTTGCCATGATACATATTCCTCCTATACATGATTATCGGGCCTTGGGTGGGGCGCTGCGGCCCTGTGGCGTTTTCGCTGCTTTCATGCTCTCGGACGCTGCTTGCAGGGCGGCCAGCCGTCCTTTGACGGACGGCTTTTCAGAAGTCGGTTCCGCCGTACTCGTCCTCGTCTGCGAGGGATTCAAGATATTCCCGCGCTGTGGTGAGAAGCTGTCTCGTTGAGCGCGGGGGCCGTCTTTTTTTGGCGCTTCCTCCTGGGTCGGTGCGGGATAGCCCCGGCGCTCCATAAACAGATTGACCTGGGACACGAAATCCGCATTGGTGATAAGGTCTACCATACCGCTGTCGGAACGCTTATCCTTGACGGCCGCATACAGGACATTTTTCTTGGCAAACACCTGAAACTCCGCCAGGTCACTTTCCTTGACGCGGAACACCTTCAGTTCTTTGCCCTCTTTCAGCAGGCGGGCCATGTTGGTCTTGCCCACCAGCCTTTTGTTGTCCTTTGCCAGCGCCCAAAGAAATGCAGCCAGGTTTTTGCTTCCAGCCGCCAGCAGCTTGATACTGGCCTCTGTCAGTTGGATGCTCTCTTTCACCATCAGGTCGGCCACTTCTCCGCTTACATCCATATTGGTTCACCTCCCGTTTTTCAAATATGGTTTTCTGGTCGGTTGCTCTTTTTCAGCCCCCCTTTCATCCTCCTGCTGGTTCGATACACGTTCCCGCACGCTGGGGATGTCTCCCTCGATACGGGCGCACAGCTTCAATTCCCGGCGCAGCGTCCGCAGGCGGTCAGTGATGGCGGCGATCTCGCCGTCGATAGCAGCGCCGCCTTGGCCCGCCCTGCACCAATGGTAAAGCTCCCGGCGCTGGTCTGTCAGGGCGTCGATCTCCGCCTGGATGGCGTCATACTGCATAGAAAGCTGCTCCGCTGTTTCTATGCGGGTTTTCATCAGATAGCGAAATTGTTCCTGATAGCGGTCAAACTTGATGATCTCACTCTGCATAGGAAAAGCCGCCCGGTTTCCCGGACGGCGTGATGGGGCAGCTCCTATCAGATACAGGTATTTGAAGTACAGGGCACGAAAGCCGGTCAGTTTCCGGGGCCGTCCCATACTGCCCCGAACACGATACCTGCGTCCTGGAGACAGGCGGCAGGACATTGGAGGCGGCGTTTCTGTAACAGGCGTGGAGACTTTGCCGGAACGGACAGCAGCCAGCCGGGCCGCCAGGACTTCCTCGGTATAGCCCAGCTTCTGGCTGTCCAGACGGATAAACCGCTGTCCGCCCGGCGGCTTGACCGCGGGATGGGCGATGTTGGGGCCGTGCTTGACGGTGTAGCCCATCTGCTCCAACTGCTGCCAGAAGGAGCGCATGGTGTAGGAATTGGCGATGGCAGTTTCTATATCCCGCCGGACCATGCCCCGGAATGTTGGCTTTCCTTTTTGCTCCGCCTCCCACTCGGCCCGGCTGACGGCAGAGCCTTTCAGCGGTTCGCTGGGTTCGATGATGGACAGGCCGTGTTCCAGACAGATAGCGTCCGATGTGCCCCGGATGCCTACGCCGTCTCCTCCGAACAAGTCCTTGAAGGTATCCCGGTACATGGTCCCGTCCAGAAAGGAAACGCTGTTGAACACCAGATGTGAGTGCAGATGTGCCTTGTTCAGATGGGTGGACACGACAACCTCATAGCGGTCGCCCAAAAGCCGCTGTGCCAGCTCCACGCCGATGGCGTGGGCCTCCTCCGGCGTGACCTCTCCGGGGGCAAAGGACTGGATCACATGATAGCCTTTTCGCTTGCGGTCAGCCTTGCCCCAGCGCCGTTTCGTGTCCATCATGTCCTGATAGACGCGCTCACGGTCACAGTTGACGGCTGTTTCAAAGCAGGTGCGTTCTGTTTTTTCACGGTTCAGTGCGTAGTCGATAGCGGCTTCCAACGAAGCCTTTTCCTCGTCCTGGGTGTAGTCCACACACTTATCCAGCCGGTTATGTATCACAAGTATCTTGGTGTAGGCCATCAGATATTCCTTTCACCCTTTGAGTTGATTTTTCTTATCCATCAAACCTTTCCTCGATTTGACTGGAACAGGCAGAAAAAAGGCTCCACAGGATTTCGAGAATCTTGTGGAGCTTCTTTCGCTATATTCAGTTATGAACAGTAGTCTTTGTTGAGACAGGCAAACTGGGACTTACGCATATCCACATGTCATCAATCTCCACGGGCCGCCTTTAGAACGTGCAAGCCACCATCCCCAACCCGTATATTCTTCATCAACATTCCATGGCCCACTGTTTTCCTTAGGAGAGTGAAAATCACTTTTGAACATGATGCATTGGTCAAATTGTTCATTTAGATCATTAGCCGCTGCCAGTTCATTCATCCATGCTATGTTTTCAGAATTGCATTCATCATCCGATACATAGGTAATGCTGTGAAGTTCGCAACCCTCCCATGCGCTGAAGGTGTCTTTTATCAGCAGTATTGCTGCATTCATATCTTCTTCTGAATAGAGCGCGGAATTTCCATAATCTATTTTCACCTCAGATATGGAATTATCTCCACATCCAACCAATCCGAAAATACAAATCAAGGATAATACAAGTTTTATGATTCTTTTCATGTTTTACCCCCAATAATT
>CAMAZB010000100.1 GCA_945862785.1 uncultured Clostridia bacterium
CCTCGTGGATCATGGCCTGGGCCAGCAGGGTGGCGGTGGTGGTGCCGTCGCCGGCAACGTCGTTGGTCTTGGTGGAGACTTCTTTCACCAGCTGGGCGCCCATGTTCTCAAAGGGGTCCTCCAGCTCCACTTCCTTGGCGATGGTCACGCCGTCGTTGGTGATGAGGGGAGCGCCGAACTTCTTGTCCAGGACCACATTGCGGCCCTTGGGACCCAGAGTGACCTTAACGGTATCAGCCAGAGTGTTGACACCGGCTTCCAGAGCCTTGCGGGCATCCTCGCCGCGCTTAATGAGCTTTGCCATAACGAATTACCTCCAGATAGAAGATTAGAATAAACAGATTTGCGGCCCGCAGGAAGGGGGCCGGGGGAAACCCTGTGGTTTCCCCGGTTCTTTCGCCGGAGACGAAAGAAGGAAATAAAATCATTTTCGCCGCGGCATATGCGTGGCGAAAATTCCCCGACCCAGCCGCCTTGGGCGGCGTTCACCAGTGGCCGCTGCCACTGGCGAGGGGAAATCTACTGCGCAGCCGTTAGCAGCTTTGCTGCTTTACGGATGCGGCGTACCCTTTACGGGTAAAGGGGGGACGAAGTCCCCTCTTTAAGATGGCAGTTACTCCACGATTGCCAGAATGTCGTTCTGGCGGACGACGACATACTCGACTTCTTCCAGAGTGACCTTGGTGCCGGCGTACTGGCTGGTGATGACCTTGTCGCCGGGCTTCACGGTCATGGTGACTTCCTTGCCGTCCACCATGCCGCCGGGGCCCACGGAAATGACTTCGGCCACGGAGGGCTTTTCCTTGGCGCTGCCGGTCAGGATAATGCCGCCCTTGGTGGTCTCTTCAGCCTCGGCCATTTTCAAAATGACGCGGTCTGCAAGCGGGGTGAGTTTCATAATGAGTTCCTCCTATAATATAAAAAAATAAACAAAGTCAGCGTTAGCACTCAACTCTCACGAGTGCTAACGCTGCTATATTAGCGCAACCGCCCTGGTTTGTAAAGGGGGTTTTGCGGAAAAGTTATGAAGAATTTGTAAAGGTTTCCGCCGGGGCTGTCAGCGGGCGGTGGCGTTGGGGCTGCATCCCTTGGGGCCGAAGAAGCGCAGACGCTTGTCCGCCAGGCCCATGACCACTTCCCGGCTTCGGAAGCACTCGCCGTCCAGGCAGGTGACGATGTCCTCTTCCGCCTGGATACGGACCTGCCGGGCGGTGGAGACACGGATCAGTTCCTGCGGGAGCTTCCGGTACTCGCCGGCGGAGTAGGGGGCAAACAGCCGGGCAAAGGTGGCCTTGGGGATGTTTTTGATGAGAACGGTATGTAGCACGCCGTCGTTCATCCGGGCCTCCGGCACCGGCATGGAGCCGCCGCCGTAGTACCGCCCGTTGCACATGGACACCAGGGCGAAATCGTCCTCCAGCGCCTCGTCGTCCAGCCAGACTTTCCAATGGCGGCCGATGGGCTTGAACAGAAAGTTCACCGCCACGGAGGCCAGATAGCTGTTCCGGCCGTGGAGCAGGGGGGAGTTGCCGTACTGGTGGACGCTGTCGGCGATGCGCGCGTCGATGCCGTTGCAGGCGATGGTAAGGCACAGGCGGCCGTTGCAGGCGATGAGGTCCAGGGGGAACACTTCCCCGGCCCACAGGTTCTCAGCGTCCTGGAATTTTTCCATGTCCGGGCCGAAATTTTTGAGAAAATCGTTGCCCGTGCCGGTGGGGATGGCGGTCATGGCGGCGTTAGAGAAGCCCGCAATGCCGTTTGCCACCTCGCTGATGGTGCCGTCGCCGCCGCAGGCATAGAGCCGCAGCTCCTCGCCGGTCTCCGCCAGCTTCCGGGCCATGTCCGCGGCGCCGCCGGGGCGGTCGGTGAGCATGCAGGCGCAGGTGAGGCCATGGGCCTCCCGCAGATGGTCGGCCATTTCGTAGATGCGGGAGGTCTGGTCCCGCTTTCCTGCGTGGGGGTTGATGATGAAGATGTGCTTCATGGGGCAAAATCCCCCTTTGTTGATTTGCAATTTGTATATTTTGACAAAGAAATTACTTTCCGTACTGGAATACGTCACATTTTAACATGCCGTTGTAGAGCTTCCGCTTCTTGTCGGCGGGGCGGCCGAAGCAGCGCTCGAACTCCGTGTGGGAGGAGAGCACCAGGATGCGCCACTTGGGCGGCATGGTTCGCATGGCAGCGCCGAAGACACGGTACAGCTCCTCCGCCTCCTTTTTCTCCAGCAGCCGCTCGCCGTAGGGCGGGTTGGTCACCAGCTGGCCGTACTCGCTGTCCCGGTGGAACTTGCCCGCGTCCGCCACCTCGAAGCGGATGCAGTCCTCCACGCCCGCCAGCTCGGCGTTGTGCTTGGCCAGCTCGATGGCAGCGGGGTCGATGTCGCCGCCCCAGATGTCGTAGGCACCGTGGAACTCCTTGTCCATCGCTTCATCTGCGGCGTCCAGCCACAGCTTGGAGTCCATGTTTTTCCACTTCTGGGCGGCAAAGCTGCGGTCCAGACCGGGGGCCCGGTTCTTGGCGATGAGGGCCGCCTCGATGGGGATGGTGCCGCTGCCGCAGAAGGGGTCGCAGAAGGGGTCTTTCCCCCGGTAGCGGGACAGGGTCACCAGCGCCGCCGCCAGCGTTTCCCGCAGGGGCGCACCCATGTTCCGGGCCCGGTAGCCCCGCTTGTACAGGCCCTCGCCGGAGGTGTCCAGATACAGGGTGGCCTGATCCTTGATGATGGCGAACTGGATCTGGTAGCGGCTGCCGGTCTCCGGCAGCGTCTCGCAGCCGTAGGCGTTTCCCAGCCGCTTGGCGGAGGCCTTCTTCACGATGGCCTGGCAGGCGGGGACGGAGTGGAGCGTGGAATTCAGGGAGTAGCCCTTCACCGGGAACTCGCCGTCCCTGGGGATGAAGTCCTCCCAGGGCAGGGCCAGCACGCCCTGGAACAGGGCTTCAAAATCCTTGGCGGGGAAGCTGCCCAGCTCCATCAGCACCCGGGCGCCGCAGCGCAGATTGATGTTCAGCCGGGCGATGTCAGCCATGGAGCCTTCACAGTGGACACGGCCGTTCTCCGCCCGGACGTTTTGTAATTGCAGGCGCTTCATCTCATCCGCCACCAGGCTTTCCAGCCCGAACAGGCAGGGGACCGTCAGGGTCATGGCCCGCACCTCCTCATCATAAGAATCATCTTAGCTTCCTCAATATATCAGAAAATATGGGGATGTGCAACGCAGGCAGCAAACATTTCCGATTTTGTAATTAAATTGAAATGGATTTTCCCCGTGGGGTATGCTACACTGAAAAAAAGCCATCATAAAAAAGGAGGCGGTGTTCCCGTGAATTATATGCTCTGGCTCTGGCTGGGGGCCATGGTGGTCTTCGGCATCGTGGAGGCTCTGACGGCGGGGCTGGTGTCCATCTGGTTCGTGGCCGGCAGCGCGGCGGCCCTGATCGGCGCGTTTTTGGGCGCGGGGATCGGCGCGCAGGTGGCGCTGTTCGTGGCGGTGTCCGCGCTGGCGCTGGCGGTGACCCGGCCCCTGCTGCGCAAGGTCACCGATGCCAAGGCCGTTCCCACCAACGCGGACCGGGTGCTGGGAGATTCCGGCAAGGTCACGGAGACCATCGACAATGAAAATTCCACCGGCGCCGTCTATGTGGACGGCAAGACCTGGACCGCCCGCAGCGCGGACGGCGGCGTCATTCCCGCCGGGGCGGTGGTGAAGATCGTACGTATGGAGGGCGTCAAGCTCTTCGTGGAAAAAATGGAAGAAAAAATGGAGGTAATGTCATGAGTTTTGGTTGGATCGTCCCTGCGATTCTGATCGTCCTGCTGCTGGTGGTGATCATCAGCAACATCGTCATCGTCCAGCAGTCCCGGGCCTATGTGGTGGAGCGGCTGGGCGCGTTCCGGGCCGTGTGGAACGTGGGACTGCACCTGAAGGTTCCCTTCATCGAGCGCATCGCCAAAAAAGTGTCCCTGAAGGAGCAGGTGGCGGACTTCGCCCCTCAGCCCGTCATCACCAAGGATAACGTCACCATGCAGATCGACACCGTCATCTATTTCCAGATCACGGACCCCAAGCTGTATACCTACGGTGTGGAGCACCCCATGAACGCCATCGAGAACCTGACAGCCACCACTCTGCGTAACATCATCGGCGACATGGAGCTGGACCAGTCCCTGACTTCCCGTGACATCATCAACTCCCGGATGCGGGCCATCCTGGACGAGGCCACGGACCCCTGGGGCATCAAGGTCAACCGGGTGGAGCTGAAAAACATCATCCCGCCCAAGGAGATCCAGAACGCCATGGAGAAGCAGATGAAGGCGGAGCGCGAGCGCCGCGAGTCCATCCTCCAGGCCGAGGGTACCAAGCAGTCCCAGATCCTGGTGGCCGAGGGCGAGAAACAGTCCGCCATTCTGAAGGCCGATGCCGCCAAGCAGGCCGCCATCCTGAAGGCCCAGGGCGAGAAGGAAGCCCGCATCATGGCCGCCGAGGCCGAGGCACAGGCCATCATGCAGGTGCAGAAGGCCATGGCCGACTCCCTGAAGCTGCTGAACGAGGCGGCGCCCAACGACCAGGTGGTAAAGCTGAAGGCCCTGGAGGCCATGCAGAAGGTGGCGGACGGCAAGGCCACCAAGATCATCATTCCCAGCGAGCTGCAAGGCCTGGCGGGCCTGGCGGCCAGCGCCAAGGCGGTGTTCGACAGCAACGACCCCAAGGCGGAATAAAACAAATGTCCTCTCACAGGGCGGCCCAGTCGGGCCGCTCTGTTTTTTTGCGCTTCTCCTCATTGCGGCGAACCAGAAACTCCAAATTATTTGCCGAAGGACTGCCCGGCTCCGGGGACAGGGCCTGCGCTTCCCGCTGCTGGTCCCAGCGGCGCAGGGCGGCGGCGCGGTAGTTGGCGGACTTCTCCGCGTAGGCCGCCGCGTCCCGGCGAATGGTGTCCGCCATGAAGAAGAAGGCCATCTGGGTCCTGTCGCTCATGCCGGGGTAGCGCTCCTCGAAGCCGGTGATGCCGTCCTGGCCCTCGGCCTCCAGCTCCCCGCATTCCATCAGTGCCCGAAAGAGGATGCCAAGCTGCTCGTTCGGCAGCTGGGCCACCCGGTGGAAGTTGTCAAAGTACAGAAGCATACTTTTTCGTTTACCGTTCATCAAAAGACTTCCTTTCCTGTTTGTTCGGCGGATACCTCCGCAAGGAAAGAACGCGGAAAGGCGATTGTTGCATACAAGAGGACACATCGTTCAAAATTTTGTTGGATTTTACGGATATAGATACAGGTATAGGAACAGATACAGTCATGGGGACAGATACAGCCATAGAAACAGACAGAGAAAAAGAAACAAAAAGATAATCTTTTTTCAAAAAAACAGATATAGAAAACGTCAAAGAGAAAGGCATTGCCGCAGATACAGGAAATGAGAAAGAGAAAGCCGCCCCCGGCCAAAAAGCCGGAGGCGGCGCTGGTTTTGTATTGTTTGCCCATTTTAGGGGAGCCCGTTCCCCCTCGAAGTAGCCTCACAGGCGCGTTACCACGGGGATGACCATGGGGCTGCGCTTGGTGTTCTTGAACAGGTAGCTGCTGACGGCGGACTTCACCGCGCCCTTCAGCTCGCCGTCGTCCCGGCTGCGCTTGCGGGAGACGGAATCGGCGGCGTCCATGGCCACATTTTGCAGCTCCTTCATCAGGTCGCCGGACTCCTTCACGTAGATAAAGCCCCGGGTGACGATCTCCGGCGGGCTCAGCAGGTCACCGTTGTGGCTGGAGACAGGCAGCACGACCACCACCATACCGTCCTCGGCAAGGCGCTTGCGGTCCCGCATGACCACGGCGCCCACGTCGCCCACGCCAGCACCGTCCACATAGATCTCGCCGGCGGGTACGGTGCCGTTCAGCTTCATGGTCTTGGTGGTCATTTCAATGACGGAGCCGTTGTCCGCAATGGCGATGTGGTTACGGTCCATGCCCATGTCCTGGGCCAGCTGGCTGTGGATCTGGAGCATCCGCTGCTCGCCGTGGAGGGGGACGAAGAAACGGGGCTTCGTCAGGGCGTGGATGATTTTCAGCTCCTCCTGGCAGGCGTGGCCGGAGACGTGGAGGATGTCGG
The DNA here is from genome assembly GCA_945862785.1 of uncultured Clostridia bacterium. Taxonomy (GTDB): domain Bacteria; phylum Bacillota; class Clostridia; order Oscillospirales; family Oscillospiraceae; genus Oscillibacter. The sequence continues at coordinate 6,102 of CAMAZB010000100.1, forward strand.
CCTTGTTGTAGACCACCTTCACGCCCTTGCGGAACAGCTCGTTGATGACCCGGCCCACGGTGACCTCGTTGCCGGGGATGGCGGAGGCGGAGATGATGACTTTATCCCCCGCGCCCAGCTCCACCTGCTTGTGGGTGGAGAA
>CAMAZB010000101.1 GCA_945862785.1 uncultured Clostridia bacterium
GCCAGCCCCGCACACCCTTCCTTTCCGTTTTCCTACATTTCCGGGTTTATCGACAAGCTGAGAGCGGGACTTTCGCCCCGCTCTTTTCATTTCTTCTTGTTTCCATCCTGCATCATCTGCCGGTTCTTCTCCAGCAGATCGGCGGAAAGGATATCCAACTGCTCCACCTCGCGGTAGCGGTCCGCCAGACCGCTCTCCTGAAGTTGCGTCACTGTCTCCTTTCGGAATACCAGCTTCAGCAGCACCGGCGTCAGGACGGCGCAGGCCACCACTGTGATGATGACCGGCGTCATGACCTCCTGGCCGAGAACGCCCATAGCCAGTCCCCGGTTGGCAACGATCAGAGCCACCTCGCCGCGGCAGGCCATACCGGTTCCCACCTGGACGCACTCCCGTCCGCTGAAGCCGCACAGCTTCGCGCCCAGTCCGCAGCCGATGAGCTTGGACAGGATGGCAACCGCCAACAGCAACAGGGAGAACAGCACCAGCGAGCCGTTCAGTTCAGGCAGTTCAGCCTTGATGCCGATGCCGGCAAAAAATACCGGCGTCAGCAGCAGATAACTCACCGGCTCGAATTTGGATTCGATATACTTGGCTTTTGGCGTGGACGCCACCACCAGCCCTGCGGCAAATGCTCCGATGATATCCGCCACGCCGAAAAATTCCTCAGCGCAGTAAGCCATCAGCAGGCACAGTACGAAAGCCAGCACCGGGTAGCGGCGCAGGTTTTTTCCCGAGGCCCGGCCGATCATCCAGCGGAAAAAGCGAACTGCGGCAAATCCCACTGCCACGGTAAAGGCAAAAAACAGAACGATCTTCACCAGCACCATCAGCAGATTTACGCCCTCTCCCGCCAGACTGGTAACGATGGTCAGGGCGATCAGGCCCAGCACATCATCGATCAGGGCAGCCGCCAGAATGGTGCTGCCCACCTTGGTATCCAGCCGGCCCAGTTCCTTCAGGGTCTCTACGGTGATGCTGACAGAGGTGGCCGTCAGTATGGTTCCCAGGAATACATCCTCCAGCAGCGTCGCTCCGGGGAGCCAGCCCACCTTTCCGGCGAAATAGCCGAAAGCGGTACCCATGGCCAGAGGGACCAGTACACCGCACAGAGCCACCAAAAACCCGGACTTTCCCGCATCTTTCAAGTCCCGCAGGCTGGTCCCCATACCGGCGGTAAACAGGATCACGATCACGCCCAGCTCGCTGAGCTGGGACAAAAACGTTGTTTCTGTCAGAATGTTCAACATGGCAGGCCCTAGGATCAGGCCAGCCAGCAGCGCCCCAACCACCTGGGGCATCTGGAACTTACGGGTCACCATCCCCAAAATCTTCGTGCTCAGAAGGATCAGCGCAAGATCCAGCAGATAATGGTAAGACATCAAATAAGACTTCCTTTCAGCGGAACGGCCCCCCGGCCGCCCCAATCGATCCTCACATTTCTCGGAGCCTATATTTTAGTCTCTCCCAACAAATTTACAAGGGGAAATCTGCACAAAAACAGCGCCGCATTTTAGGCTGTAAAAAGACGCACCACCGGGGGGGCGGTGCGTCCTGCATACATCGGTCTTCACTTACACTGGAGCCGCTTCACCAGGGCTTCGTCGGGGGTGACGTTCACTGTCCGGCAAGTCTTGTAGATCACCATGCCCGGCCGGGCTCCGGCAGGCTTTTTCACATTCTTCACCATCGTGTAATCCACAGGTACATTACCGCTCTCCCGGGCCTGGGAGTAGTACGCCGCCAATTTTGCGACCTCCACGATGGTATCGTCGTCCACTTCCCTGCCTTCCGTGCAGAGGATGACATGGGAGCCATGGATCTTCTGCGTGTGGAACCAGAGATCCCGGTGGTCCGCCTCCTTGCAGGTGAGCTGGTCGTTCTGGCGGTTGTTGCGGCCAACCAGCACCCGGAATCCGCTGGTGGTACGGAACCCCCGGGGCTTCGCAGCCCGCTTGATTTCCTTCTTTCCCTGCTTCCGCAGGAAGCCGGCGTCCCGCAGCTCATTGCGGATATCGATGAAATCCTGCTCCGTCTCCGCGTGGCTGATCTCCTCCAACACACTCTCCAGATACTCCGCGTCCCGCCGGGCAAACTCCATCTGCTCCCGCAAGTATTTTTCCGCCGTCTTGGCTTTGGTATACCTTTTATAATACTTGGCAGCATTCTGCTGGGGCGTCAGAAGCGGATCCAGCTGGATCGTCGTCTCGGCACAGTTTTCATCATAAAAATTCTCACAGACCAGCTTGCTCTGCCCCCGCGCCATACGGTAGAGGTTGGAGGTGATCAGGTCTCCGCAGATACGGAGCCGGTCCCGGTCCTGTGTGGCGGCGTAGTCCTTTTCCTGCATGGCCAGCTTCCGTCGCAGACGGTCCCGGGCGGTGGTGGCAGTACGGATCAGATCCGCGCCACGCTGGCGCACCCGTTCCTGCCGCTCCCGCTGCTCATAAAAGCTGTCCAGCAAGGCGGAGAAGCTGTCAAACCGCTCCGGCTCCAGCAGGCCGCCATATTGAAGGATTGGAAAACAGGCAAATTCCTCCGGGCTGCCCTCCTTTTTCAGCATAATAGGTGTAAACTTGTTTTCCTTGATAGCATCTGAAAATTGGTAAATTTCACGCCAGAAGTTCGTTCTCCCCGTCTCGTTCAGCTCTAGCAGCCGTGCATCGCTCGCTCCGGCGGTGCGAAATGCCAGCTCCCGTGCCATAAGCGGCGAAATGCCGAAGTAGCTGTCCAGGAGAAAGGCGTCCAGCTGTCGCTCTGGGTTGGCCGCGGCCAGCTTTTGGCGGAAGCCTTCCTCGGATTCTTCCGTTATCGGCAAACGCCCCACAGAGGCGGGCGGCTCATAGTAAAGTCCCGGCAGAACCTGACGCTGGGCTGACATGTCCGCGTCCACCCGGCGCATACAGTCGATGATGCGGCCCTCGCCGTCCAGAAGAATCAGGTTGGACCGGCGGCCCATGGCCTCCAGTACCAGCGTCCGCTTTCCCGGCTGACCGAAATCATCGGTGATATCCAATTCCAGCCGTACCAGCCGCTCCAGGAGCGGCTGCGTGATGTCCGCTACCCGGGCGCCCACCAAGTGCTTGCGCAGCAGCATACAGAACATGGGCGGCTCCGCCGGGTTGTCGCGGGCCGTCTCCGTCAGCTGGATGCGGGGGGCGTTGGCCCCCGCATTCAACAGCAGCCGCTTATTTCCCCGCAGCAGCAAAATGACCTGATCCCGTGCGGGCTGCTGTACCTTGTCGATGCGCAGGTTTAATAATTGGGGCCGCAGTTCCTCTACCACGGCCTGCAGGCAGATGGCGTCCAGCGGCATCAGCCCACCCCCTCCATCATGTTGTCAAACAGCTGGCCGATCCGGTCTTTCTGTCCCCTCAGCCACAGCCAGCCCAGCAGGGCCTCCAGCGCCGTGGCCTCGCCGTACTGGGCACGGCTGGCATGACCGGGCACAGTATGGACCTGGGCGTTGCGCCCCCGTTTGAATACCGCCATCTCCTCTTCCGTGAGCAGCGGCAGAATGCGCTCTGCCTTTTCCGCCTGGCTCTCAGCGCATACCTGGCGGATCGTGGCCTGGTGCAGACCCTTTCCGGTTGCCTTGCCGTGAGCGCACAGCCAGGTACGAACCAGGATCTCGAAGACCGCGTCACCCATGTGGGCCAGGCCGATGGAGCTGATGGCCCGGAGCTGGTCATCGGTCAGTTGGATGTCAAAATAGCTTTCCATAGGGTCCCTCCCTGCATTTCTTTCCGATTTGAGGAGGATTATACCACAGCTTTATCCATTTGTCACCCCGGCTGGAAAAGAAGCGCCAGTCCCGCCCTTCCGGCATCACGAAGCAAGGAAACGCGCCGGGGCTTTCGCCCCGGCGCGCTGTTCTCTTAAGAATATGAAGCGATCAGCAGCAGGAATTGTTGTTGCAGCCACCGTTGCAGCCGCCCCAACTGTTGCCGCAGCAGCAGAAGATGATGATCAGGAGAATGATGATCCAGCAGCAGTTTCCGCCGCCCCAACCATTGTTACACATACCGGAACCTCCTATGAGTTGTTGACCGGGTTCGCCGGTCTCAATCCATATTATGCGGTCCCGTCACAGGGGTTCCTGCTATCTTACAGCCGCCACCCCGTCACCATAGCCCGGGCATTCTCCCACTCCTGGGAGGTAAAGACGCCTTTCTCCCGCAGCAGGTCCGCCAGCGTCTGGCTGCCGTCCGCCAGCCAGGCTTCCAGTGCGTAATAGGAGACATACACCAGCTCCGCCCGCAGGAATTTGTCCCGCCGGAGCATCTCCACCTCGCCGGCAGTCAGCACACCTGCAGCTTGGGCACGGTCCAGGGTGTTCGCCAGATTCGTATTGGCAGAAGAGCTGTATCCCATGGCGCGCAGCACAAATTCCGTGTACTGCCGGGCGTTCACTGCCCCGGCGGGCTTAAACTGGGTGGCGCTCCACCCGTTGGTGTAGCCCTTGCTGTACGCATAGCCCACGTATTTTTCCGCCTGGGAGCCTTTCTGGATGTCTGTGAAAGGTGTGGTACCCGTCCAGGCCAGAGCCTGCTCTTCCTCCCCCAGCACTCGGATAAACATGATAAGGGCCTGCAAACGAGTAGGCGCGGCTTCCAGGTCAAAGCCCTGGCCATAGCCGGTAAAGCTGCCCTTGAAGAGGTGCATGGTCTTCAGCGCAGCGGCCATTGCATTATAATCGATGGCATTGGAATAAGCCAATGACCCACCCTGGTGGTCCAGCACTGCCGTTTTGGAAGTGATGGTAAATGCGGCCGAGGTATTCTCCGCCACGATGTAGCGGTGGTTCGCCTGCAAAAAGGTACCACTTGGGGCCACGGTTCCAGCTGTGGCATCCACCACAGCGCCGGAGGCATAGGTCACCTGCCCCTGTCCGGCCAACAACAGCGCGCTGACACCGGTAGACCCCAAAAGGGAGTCCGCCTGCTTCAGCCGGGTCTCTGCCCAGCCGTTGGCAGTCCCGGCAGGAACGCCCGTCCCGGTATCGGCACCAGCCAGCAACGCGGCGTCAGACGCGTCCAGTTCCCGCTCTACACGGCTGTCCACAGCATCGGAGAATGCGCCCTCCAGGTAGGACAGTGATACCATCGAATCCTCCGCGCCACCGGCGGCAAGACTCGATACCACCGCCAGCAGCAATACGCAAAGCGGGAATAAGATCAAGGTCTTTTTGTGCATAATTGGGTAAGTATCCTTTCGTCAGCCTGGCGGTAGTTCGCCGAGGCGGCACATTCAACGGTTGGCAATGCGATAACTGAGGGTCAGCAGGCTGTCCGCGAAATGGATGTTTTCAAATTTCACGTCCGGATTGGAGCTGGACAGTTCCACATTGGTGAAGTTCCAGAAACCATGGACGCCTAGTTCGATCAGCCGGTTAGCGGTATCCTGGGCCACAGACTGCGGGATGGTCAGTACCACCACATCCACGCTGTGTTTTTCGATATAGCTCTCCAGTTCCTCCATGGCGTATACCGGCACTCCATTCACGGAGGAACCGACCACGGCAGTGGATACGTCAAAGGCAGCGTCCACGGAAAAACCGGTCTGAGAGAACGGGAAATTACGCAGCAGAGCACGTCCAAGGTTGCCCACGCCGATCATAATCAGGTGGTGGTCATTGTCCACTCCCAAAATATGTCCGATCTCCGCCCGGAGCTCCTCAACATTATATCCATACCCCTGCTGTCCGAACTCACCGAAGCAGCTGAAGTCCTGACGGATCTGAGATGCGGTGATGTTCATTTCCTGTCCCAGCGAATGAGAGGAAATACGCACAACACCGCGGGCGCACAGGTCCGTCAGTTGACGATAGTACCTGGGAAGGCGCCGGATGACAGCATCTGAGATATTCTCTTTCTTCAAAAGACCCACTCCTGTCTGGATGATTTGTTAAATTATTCTCAAAACATAGTTTAGACCAAATTCACTATCTTGTCAATTTTTTTAACAATCTTTTTGTGAGAAAATTTTGGGTCACCCTCTTTACACCAGTTTAAAACTCTGCTATACTACAAAACGATGTAAACAGCAAATCAAGATATACGCGCCCGTGGCGCAGTTGGATAGCGCGTCAGACTCCGACTCTGAAGGCCGC
>CAMAZB010000102.1 GCA_945862785.1 uncultured Clostridia bacterium
TTTCAGGAAAAGGAGCAGAAACGCAGAGAAATAATGGCCATTTTGCACTGAAATCGCCTTAACTAAGTGCAAATTGCGGCTAATACATCGAGCAGAAACAGGACAAAGGCTATTATTCAGAGGTTCCCTACATCTGCTATCGGGATTGTAGAGGAAGACATTTTTGGCCCCACTTTTTCCATTGATATTGAGACAGAGAAATTCAGGAAATACCTCAAATAAGTCCAAAAAAATATCCTCACTCCCTGTAAAAGGACACCGCTTGGTGTCCCTTTTTGCTGTCTGTTTCACTTCATATATTTTCGCAATGTCTCCAGATTTCCCTTCATCAGCGAAAGGTATGTCGCGCCGTCCTCCAGTTCTTGGGGTGAGACATTATGGCAGGTGTGGAACATGGCCGTCTCCGTTCCCGCCGCTTCCGCAATGCTGTCCGCCACCAGATGGTTGGAAAACTCGATATACCACACCACCGGGATCTGCTCCCGCCGCACTTTCTCCGTCAGGAAAGCAATGGTGGCTGCGGAGGGCTCCGTCTGGGTCCCGCAGCCGGGGAACGCCGCATAATATTCCAAATCATACGCCGCAGCGAAATACCGCAGGGGGAAGCGGTCGCCAAACACCATGGGCTTTCGCTCCGTTCCGAAAAAGGCTGCGAATTCCCCGTCCAGCGCCTTCAGCTTCTCCGCATAGTCGGAGGCGCACGTCCGATAGGTTTCAGCGTGGTCGGCATCCAGTTCCGCCAGGCACTCTCCTACCGCCAAGGTAATAGCGGCGGCATTGGCGGGGGCAGTCCAGACATGCTCGTCCAGGCCCGTTACTTTGCCTTCGCCATGGTCGTGATGTTCCTCCTCGTGGTTATGGCCAATTTCGGCCTGCATTCCTTCTACGGTTTCCTCTTCCAGCAGGGGAACGCAGTCGATCATGCGGAGTTGTTCTCCCCGAGGTTCAATGGCAGAAAGGATGGTCTCCACCCAGGCGTCGGACTCGCCGCCCAGATAGATGAACAGGTCGCAGTCCCGCACCGCCAGGATATCCGCCGGCGTCGGCTCGTAAGAATGACTCTCGGTCCCCGGCGGCAGCAGCAGCGTCACATCCGCCAGTTCTCCCGCGGCGGCCCGGGCAAAGTCATAGGCCGGAAACACCGTGGTCACGATCTGTAAGCGGCCCGTCTCGGGAGTCGGAGCCGTCTGACCACAAGCAGTCAGCAGCAAAACAGGCAACAGCAGGAGCAGTAATCTTTTCACTTGGTCGCTCTCCTTAATTTGAGAATGATTTTCAGTTTCCCATCATACCACGCCCGTGCGTAAAAAGCAAGACGCTGCAAAAGGCTTCACAAACAGTGAAAAACGTGTATACTAACATTAGAATGTGTTGAAATGGAGGAAACATCCATGAACGATCTGCTCAAACGCATGAAAACCAATGCCCTCCTGTCCGCCGCGCTATACGCTTTGCTGGGACTGGTGTTGCTGGTCTGGCCGGAGCTCTCCACGAATCTGCTGTGCTTTACTCTGGGGCTGATCCTGGTGCTGTGCGGACTGGCGGATATCCTGGTGTTCCTGCGCCACCGGGATGGCAGCCTGTACGCGGCGCTGCACCTCATCACCGGTGTGATCCTAGCGGCAGTAGGGCTTTGGCTGATGGCCCGGCCCACGCTGGTAACCGTGGTCATCCCCCGCATCGTGGGCGTACTGATCTGCTTCCACGGCTTTGGCGATGTGGGAGACGCCCTGACCCTGCGGAAAAACAGCTCCCCCCGCTGGACGGCGGCGCTGGTGCTGGGTCTGGTGACGCTGGTGTTGGGTGTCGTTCTGGTCATCTGCCCCTTCCAGGCATTCACCACGGTGGTACGGCTGCTGGGTGCCTTCCTGCTGTATGACGGTCTCAGTGACCTGTGGATCACCGGGCAGGTGGGCAAAGCGGTTCGTCAGACGGAAAAAGCCGCCAATGCGGAAAAAAACGCGGTGGATGTGGAATACCGGGACGTGAAAGACGAATAAGCAGCAGGGACAGGATTCCAATAAAGGGCAAGGACTCTGCCGGTGGCAGAGTCCTTGCTTTTAGTCCTTTTTCTCCAGCTTTTTCTTGTTACCTTTTTCGTCCACGACATAGGTATTGTCCAACTGGCTCTGGAGACTGCCCAGCACGGAGTCGATATACTCCCGGCGGAGAGCCGCCCGTTCGGCCTGCTCCCACTCCGTCAGGCCCTCGGGAGTCTTTGCCTTCCGGGCCAGTTCGTTAATGCGGTCGATCTGCTTTTGATCCATGATATTCCTCCTTACATGTATCGTTTCAGCACGATGGCGGTACGACCTTTTTTAGTGACACCGCCCACCTCTGTCAGTTCAAATTTTCCAAAGCCCCGGGCGGATACGGTATCCCCCTGGATTAGCAGCTTGTCCGGCTTCGTGCACTCCCGCCAGTTCACCTGCACCCGCCCCGAGGCAACCAGGTCGGTGGCCTTTCCCCGGGCCATGCGGAAACCCGTAGAGACCACCGCATCCAGCCGCAGGGAGGAAACGGTGTCCCGAATCTCCTGGCACTGGACCTGGGGGATGTGGATGTGGGCAGGGTCAATTTCTGTGACAGTGAGCTTCGCCCGTCCGGCGGAGGACCAGCTTTGCAGCAGGAAGTCCGCCACGGTGTCCAACACCAGCAAGTCAGCGCTGTTGGGGCCGACTAAAATATCCCCCACCTTCTCCCGGACGATGCCCATCCCCATGAGACTGCCCAGAAAGTCCCGGTGGGTCAGCTTTTCCTCCTCCCGAAAGGTGGCCCGCAGGCAGCGAATAGGGCTCTGGCTCTCCGCGTCTTCGGGGGCCAGCCAGTCCGGCAGAAACAGGAAGATGTTTCGCTCCGCGCCCTTATAGCCGCCCAGCCGCGCGCCCCCTGTCTCCGGGATACCCGCCAGCTGCAACAGGTCCAGCGTCACCATCTGCTGCTGAGGGCTTAAAAAATCAGTGGCGGCGGGAATGTTGCGGCTTTGCGCCTGCTCCGCCCGGTCCAGAACCTTCGCCAGCAACAGGCGGTCGTCACCGATGGCTCCCACCTTATCCAACAGTCTTGACTTATCCATGGCGCAGCTCCTGTGTCCGCACCAGAGCGGCGTAGGCACCGTCCTTCGCCATCAGTTCCTCGTGGCTGCCCAGCTCCGCAATGCGGCCATCTTCCACCACGGCGATCCGGTCGGCACCCCGGACGGTGGAGAGCCGGTGGGCGATGATGATGGTGGTCCGGCCCTGGGACAGCTTTTCAAAAGTTTCCTGCAATTTCGCTTCCGTCACACTGTCCAGTGCGGAGGTAGCCTCGTCCAGAATCAGCACCGGGGGATTTTTCAGGAAGATGCGGGCAATGGAGATACGCTGCTTCTGTCCGCCGGAGAGCAGGGTGCCCCGCTCGCCCACATAGGTGTTGAAACCGTCTGGCATGGCGATGATATCGTCGTAGATCTCCGCCAGCTTCGCCGCCTGGGCCACCTCCTCTTCGGTGGCGCCGGGGCGGCCGTAGCGGATGTTCTCCAGAATGCTGGCGGCAAACAGGAACACGTCCTGCTGCACCACGCCCACATTCTGCCGCAGAGATTCCTGGGTCACCTGCCGCACATCCTGGCCGTCGATGCGGATAGCGCCGCTGGTGACGTCGTAAAACCGGGGAATAAGCTGGCAGAGGGTGGACTTGCCGCCGCCGGAAGGCCCCACCACCGCCACGGTCTCACCGGGCTGGATGTGGAGGTCCACGTCATGGAGTACCGCCAGGTCATCCTGATAGGCGAAGCTGACGTGGTCCACGTCGATGCGCCCCTTCACCCGCTGCAGCACTTTGGCATCCGGTGCGTCCTGCATGGCAGGCTCCGTCCGCATCAATTCAATAAACCGGCCCAGGCCGGCGGTACCGTTGGCGAAAAGCTCCGCAAAGGTGGAGAGTTTTCGGATCGGGTTGACAAACGTAGTGATATACAGGCTGAAGGTGATGAGATCCACGGTATTCATCTTGCCCTGCATGATAAACACGCCGCCGGCGGCAATGACCGCCACAGACAGGATACACAGGAAAAACTCCATCACCGCGTTGAACCGGCCCATAGCCTTGTGAAACTGGCGTTTAGAAGTCTTAAAGCTGTCATTGGAGCTCTCGAATTTTTCCAGCTCCGCCTGCTCATTGGCAAAGGCCTTCGCGGTGCGGATGCCGGAGAGCCCGGACTCAATATCTGCGTTGATGACGGCGGTCTTCTGCTTCACCCGGCGGGAGGCCTCCTGCATGGAGGCGCGGCACTTCCACACCACGATGAAAAACACCGGCAAAATCAATGCGATGACCAGGGCCAGCCGCCACTGAATGGCGAACATAATGGTCAAAGCGCCTACTATCGTGACACCTGAGATAAAAATATCCTCCGGTCCATGGTGGGCCAACTCCGTAATGTCAAAGAGGTCGGCGGTAAGTCGGCTCATGAGCTGGCCGGTTCGGTTGCGGTCAAAGTAGTCGAAGGAGAGCTCCTGCATATGGCGGAACAGATCCCGCCGGATATCCGCCTCTACCAGGATGCCAAAGGTGTGGCCCCAGTAACAGATGACGTAGGTCAGCAGCGCTCGCAGCATAAAGGCCGCGCACACCACTGCCATCACGGTGAAGAAGGTCCGGTAGGCGCTCTTCGGCAGCAGCTCGTGCATGCACCAGCGGGAGACGTAGGGGAAGGTCAGGTCAATGACGGAGATCAGCAGTGCGCAGCAAAGGTCCGCGATGAACAGTCTCTTATGGGGCCTGAAATAGGACAGGAAAATCTGTAACGAAGATTTTTGCTGAAATTCCTTGGTCGTCATGCCGAAATGCTCCTTATATTTTTCAATACAATTATATATCATACCACGTTTTTTGCAAAAACGCAACGAAATATCCCCGGATACTTTGGTATCCGGGGATATTTTACCATGTTCAGCTATTCGCCAGGAAGTCTCCCTTCATGTAGCCGGTAGTCGTCGTACCGCCCACATCGGAGAAGGTGATCTTGTACCAACCATCCCCGGCGCTCTCCACGATTTTCACGGAACCTCCGTTGGGAATCGTAGCGAGAACATCGTAATTCGTACCGGGGCCGGAACGCACACGGACGCCGTTTCCGCCGTTGATGACCTTGGCGGAACCCGCTTTTAAGCCGCTGCCGGTAGCAGTCGCTGTCCCGGTATTGCCGGTACTCGGGGTCGTCGCGGCGCTGCCGCTCACGTTGCACCGCACGATGCACACGCCCTTCTTGCTGCCGTCGGACACCACGATGTTCACCGTGCCCTTGGAGATTGCAGTGACCTTACCGCTCTGGTCCACGGATGCAATACCATCGTCCTCACTGGCCCAGGTGTAGCTGCCGCTGCCGCCGGATGCCCGGATGGTGGCCGTCTCGCCCACCTCCCTGAGCGTGAAGTCCGTGGTGCTCAGACTCAGGCCGCCGGGCAGTGCCATCATCTTCTCATAATCCGTCTGGGACGTCGGAGCAGTGGTCGTTACAGAACCGGAGGGATCCTCCTCCGGCATGGTACCGGGCTCATTGCCGGGCCCCTCGGAGGGTGCTGGCTCTGTGACATCCGGTTCATCCGGCTGGGTGGGAGCGGGTTTCTCCGGCGGGATGACCTCCTCCGTCGGCGGCGTATCCGGCTGGTCGTTCTTTCCGAATCGCTCCTTGATCTGATCGCCGTACAGCAGGTACACCAGCAGTCCGGCCATAATCAGGATCAGCACGATCAGCGTGGGCGTAATCAAGCTGAACTGCCGGCTTCTGGCAGTCCGGTGTCCACTCCGGCGGAGCTGCTCGCCCTCCCGCAGTGCCTCTTCTTCCTCGCAGAAGGGACAGTCTTTATATGTATCGGAGTATTTCTCCCCACAGATGGGGCAGCGTTTCATAGCCATGGTAAACCTCCCGTTTTTTCTGTTTATAATTTACATAATATCGGCTTTTTCCCGCTCCGTCAAGACCAGGGCCGTCGAATTTACAGGAAATTCGCACTTTGCCGTCCCCTTGCCTTGCTTTTACTTTCAAACACTCCTATAATAATGTCTACTGAATCTGTCTCTTATACACATCTGACGCTGCCGACGATATGCAGTGTGTA
>CAMAZB010000103.1 GCA_945862785.1 uncultured Clostridia bacterium
AGTTCTTCCCCGAGGGCAAGGGCCGTAAGTTCCCCAAGACCCGTATCAACATCATCGATACCCCGGGTCACGTGGACTTCACGGTTGAGGTCCAGCGCTCCCTGCGCGTTCTGGACGGTTCCGTAACCGTTCTGTGCGCTAAGGGCGGCGTGGAGCCCCAGTCTGAGACAGTGTGGCGCCAAGCTGATAACTACAAGGTTCCCCGTATGATCTATGTCAACAAGATGGACATTATGGGTGCCGACTTCTACAACGTTCTGCGGATGATCGATGATCGTCTGAAGTGCAACGCTGTGCCCATCCAGCTGCCCATCGGCAGCGAGGATACCTTCCGCGGCATCGTGGACCTGATCGAAATGGATGCTGACATCTATTATGACGATCTGGGCAACGATATGCGCGTGGAGCCGATCCCCGAGGACATGATGGATCTGGCCAACGAGTACCATGAGAAGCTGATGGATGCCGTTTCCATGTTCGATGACGAGATCATGGAGATGTATCTGGGCGGTGAGGAAGTTCCTCAGGACAAGATCCGGGCCGCTATCCGCAAGGCTACCATCGCCAACGAGATGGTTCCCGTGGTCTGCGGTACCTCTTATAAGAATAAGGGTGTCCAGAAGATGCTGGACGCTGTGGTCGACTATATGCCCTCTCCCCTGGATATCCCCCCCATCAAGGGTGTGAATCCCAAGACCGACGAAGAGGAAGAACGTCCTTCTGACGACAACGCTCCCTTCGCTGCTCTGGCGTTCAAGATCATGACCGACCCCTATGTGGGCCGTCTGAGCTTCTTCCGTGTGTACTCCGGCCACCTGACCACTGGCTCCACCGTGCTGAACACGGTGAAGAACCAGAAGGAGCGCATGGGCCGCATCCTGCAGATGCACGCCAACCACCGGGAGGACATCGAGGAGGTATTCGCCGGCGACATCGAAGCCGCTGTCGGCCTGAAGAACACCACCACCGGCGATACCCTGTGCGATGAGAAGCACCCTATCATCCTGGAGTCCATGGAGTTCCCCGAGCCCGTTATCCGCGTGGCCATCGAGCCCAAGACCAAGGCCGGTCAGGAGAAGATGACCATGGGCCTGATCAAGCTGGCCGAGGAGGACCCTACCTTCAAGACTTACACCGACGAGGAGACCGGTCAGACCATCATCGCCGGTATGGGCGAGCTGCACCTGGAGATTATCGTCGACCGTCTGCTGCGTGAGTTTAAGGTGGAGGCCAACGTCGGCGCTCCCCAGGTCGCCTACAAGGAGACCATCAAGAAGGCTGTCGATCAGGACACCAAGTACAAGCGCCAGAGCGGCGGTTCCGGCCAGTACGGTCACGTCAAGATCAAGGTCGAACCCAATGAGTCCGGCAAGGGTTACGAGTTTATCAACGCCGTCGTGGGCGGTTCCATTCCCAAGGAGTTCATTCCCGCTGTCGACGCCGGTATCCGCGGCGCCCTGAATGCTGGTGTTGTTGCCGGCTTCCCTGTTGTGGACGTCAAGGTCACTCTGTATGACGGCTCCTATCATGAGGTCGACTCCTCTGAAATGGCGTTCAAGATCGCCGGTTCCATGGCCTTCAAGGAGGCTATGCGCAAGGCGGATCCCGTCCTGCTGGAGCCCATCATGAAGGTCAGCGTCATTGTTCCCGACGATTACCTGGGTACTGTCATCGGCGACCTGACCGCACGCCGCGGCCAGATCCTGGGCCAGGAGGCCCGTCCCGGTGCACAGCAGGTGGATGCTCTGGTGCCTCTGGCCAACATGTTTGGCTACGCCACCGACCTGCGTTCCGCCACCCAGGGCCGCGGTCAGTATACCATGGAGCCCCACAGCTACACCGAGCTGCCCAAGTCCATCCGCGACAAAATCGTGGAGACCCGCACGAAGGGCCAGGACTGATTGGAAAAAGGGATTGATTTTCCCTGAGATATACTGTAAAATAAGCAATGCTATGGATTTATGCATTGTTGCAAGTTGATTTTGTAAATTGACAGGAGGATCATCAAATGGCTAAGCAGAAATTTGAAAGAACCAAGCCCCATGTTAACATCGGTACCATCGGTCACGTCGACCACGGCAAGACCACCCTGACCGCCGCTATCACCAAGTGGCTGTCCATGCAGGGCAAGGCCGAGTTCGAGGCTTATGACAGCATCGACAAGGCTCCCGAGGAGAAGGAGCGCGGCATCACCATCAACACCGCTCACGTTGAGTATGAGACCGAGAAGCGTCACTATGCTCACGTTGACTGCCCGGGCCACGCCGACTATATCAAGAACATGATCACCGGCGCTGCTCAGATGGACGGCGCTATCCTGGTCATCGCCGCTACCGACGGCCCCATGGCTCAGACCCGTGAGCACATCCTGCTGGCCCGTCAGGTGGGCGTGCCCGCCATCGTGGTGTTCCTGAACAAGTGCGATCAGGTCGACGACGAGGAGCTGCTGGAACTGGTCGAGATGGAAGTCCGCGAGCTGCTGAGCAAGTACGAGTTCCCCGGCGATGACATCCCCGTCATCAAGGGTTCCGCTCTGAACGCCCTGATCTCCGAGTCCAACGATCCCAATGCTCCCGAGTTCGCCTGCATCAAGGAGCTGATGGACGCTGTTGACGACTATATCCCCACCCCCGACCGTAAGGAGGATATGCCTTTCCTGATGCCCGTCGAGGACGTGTTCACCATCTCCGGCCGTGGTACCGTTGCTACCGGCCGTGTGGAGCGTGGCGTTCTGAAGCTGTCCGAGGAAGTCGAGATCGTTGGCCTGACCGACGAGAAGAAGAAGACCGTCGTTACCGGTATCGAGATGTTCCACAAGCTGCTGGACTACGCTGAGGCCGGCGACAACATCGGCGCTCTGCTGCGTGGCGTGGATCGTACCGGCATCGAGCGTGGCCAGGTTCTGGCTAAGCCCGGCTCCATTCATCCCCACACCAAGTTCAAGGGCCAGGTCTACGTCCTGACCAAGGACGAGGGCGGCCGTCACACCCCCTTCTTCAACAACTATCGTCCTCAGTTCTACTTCCGTACCACCGACGTTACCGGCGTCATCACTCTGCCCGAGGGCACTGAGATGTGCATGCCCGGCGACAACGTCGAGATGAGCGTTGAGCTGATCACCCCCATTGCCATCGAGAAGGGCCTGCGTTTCGCTATCCGTGAGGGTGGCCGTACCGTTGGTTCCGGTGCCGTTACCGACATCATCGAGGGCTAATTGAAGCTTTCCAAAAGAAGCTGCCGCTTTTGCGGCAGCTTCTTTTTTTTGGGAGGGCCCCCGGGGCCCCGGAAAGCGGGGCGGGCTGAAGGCCCATACAAGTGTTTTGCGAAGTAAAGCCTGAGCGCGCGGGCGAATCCATTTCGCCCGCGCAAGTGAAATGGATTGAGCCTCCTACCTGGCTGAGCCGGTTGGGCGGCAGACATATTATGGGAGACCTTACTGCCACTGGCATCGGTAGGAGCTTTCCCGAAAGGCGGTCGAAAAAGCGACGGCTTTTCTCAGTCTTCTGCAGGACGGATCAGCGCTTCCTGAAACCCATCCGCACCGGGACAGCAGATATCGCCCGCTACGGGGCGGCCTTCGCAGAGGTACAGGTTGGCCTGGACGCCTGTGGGACGCTCCGGATAATTGGTGACGGTATAGGTATAGCGGGATACCTGCTTGCCGCAGCAGGCTGCCAGATCAAAGCCCTGGGCCGTTTGCAGACGGTTATAGCTGAGATATGGTTCCGCCAGGGTGTCCGGCAGCAGGAATTGCAGCGTTTCCACCGGCTCTGTCTCCACCTCCCAGCCCAGGGACTGAAGATAGGCGACACGCTGGGGATTATCAGGCAGCAGGGGCGCTTCATCGGGACCTTCCGATGGCATTCGTCCCATGAGGATGATGAGCGCCGCCATGACCACACCCATGGTAATGACGGCAGCAACGGCTTTTTTCCGGGAAAACTTGGCGGTCCAAATCAGCATATCCATCCCTCCTGCCACTTCCTATTCATTTTCGGAGGAGAATATGATAAAATAGTCTTGATAGACAAAGGAGTGAGAGCTTATGGAGATGCAGCGCTTGGATAAGATCATCGCTTCCACAGGGAGGTGGTCGCGCAGGGAGGTCAAAGCGCTGGTGCGCCAGGGACGGGTACTGGTGGACGGTATCCCGGCCCGTTCCGCCGAGGACAAGGCCGACCCCGAGAGGACGGAGATCATGGTGAACGGCGAGGAGATCGGCTACCGGAGGTTCACCTGGATCATGCTGAACAAACCCGCCGGGTATCTCTCCGCCACGGAGGACGGCCGGGGGTTGACGGTGCTGGATCTGCTGCCGCCGGAGCTGAAAAAACAGGGGCTGTTCCCGGTGGGACGCCTGGACAAGGACACGGAGGGATTGCTGCTTTTGACCAATGAGGGCGGCCTGGCCCATGATCTGCTCTCGCCCCGGCACCATGTGGAAAAAGTGTATTATACCCGGGTAGCGGGGCACCTGACGGAAGAGGATTGCCGGGCCTTTGCCGCGGGGATGACACTGGACGACGGGCTGGTTTGTCAAAGCGCCGGACTGGAGATTTTGTCGGCAGGGGAGGAGAGCGAGGCCCATGTCACCCTGCGGGAGGGCAAGTTCCACCAGGTCAAGCGAATGCTGGCATTTCGTGGAAAACCGGTGCTGTATCTGGAGCGGGTCCGGATGGGCAATTTGCCCTTGGATTTGTCACTTTCACGGGGGGAATACCGCTTTTTAACGGCGGAGGAGCTGGACGGACTGCGCAGACTCTGATACAGATACGGAAAAAGACAAAACTTAAACAAAAAGAGTGCGACTTTTTTGGTGAAAAAAGAAAAAACATCTTGCATTTTGCCGAAACTGCCGATATAATATAGTTATTGACAAATTACACAAAGAATTTCAACGTGTGACGACAGGTGAGGAGGACGACCATGTCTGGGAGAATTTTTCAAAACGTGGTGCTGCAGCTGAAAGAGAACACGGACCGAACGATCGGCGTGATCGACGGGGAGGGCATCGTCATTGCCTGCAGCGAACTGTCCATGATCGGCCAGCGTTGGGCGGAGTATGTGCCGGTGGTCAACAATGCCGCTGGCGGCATGACCTCCTCCGATGGCAAGACTTTCAAGGCGCTGAACGGCTGGGGCAACCAGTTTGACTACGCGGCTTTTGCCTTTGGTGACAATGAAGTCAGCAAGACCGTCTGCGCCATGGCGACCGTGGCCTTGAACGCCGCCAAGTCCTACTATGAGGAGAAGCACGACCGTGGCTCCTTTATCAAGGACATCATTTCCGACAACATCATGCTGGGCGATATTTACATGCGCGCCAAGGAACTGCGGGTTACCGCCGATGTGCCCCGGGGCGTGTTTGTGGTGCGCTCCCTGAAGAAGGGCGAGTCCGTTCCCACCGATGTGGTCCAGTCCCTGTTCCCTGACCGGCAGAATGACTTTGTCCTCAGCGTCGGTGAGGGGGATGTGGTCCTGATCCGCCAGATGCCCGAGGGCTCCGGCATCAAGGAACTGAACAAGATCGCCGCCTCTATTGAGGAGGCACTCCGCTCCGGCAGTGAGAGCACGGTGGTGGTGGGTGTCGGCACCGTTGCCACCCATCTGCGGGATCTGACCAAGAGCTACAAGGAGGCCCAGATCGCCATTGAAGTGGGCAAGGTCTTCGACACCGAGAAGTATGTTATCAACTACGAGAACCTGGGCATTGGCCGTTTGATCTACCAGCTCCCCACGACGCTGTGCGAGATGTTCTTGCAGGAGGTATTCAAGAAGAACCCCATCGATGCCCTGGACAAGGAGACCCTGTTCACCATCCACAAGTTCTTTGAGAACAACCTGAACGTGTCCGAGACAGCCAGAAAGCTGTTCGTCCACCGCAATACCCTGGTCTATCGGCTGGAGAAGATCAAGAAGCTCACCGGACTGGACCTGCGGGAGTTTGACGACGCCATTACGTTCAAGGTGGCTCTGATGGTCAAGAAGTACCTGACCAGCCGGGGCATCGATTCCTGATTATACTCACACTGTATTATGACTGTCTCTTATACACATCTCCGAGCCCACGAGACGCTACGCTATC
>CAMAZB010000104.1 GCA_945862785.1 uncultured Clostridia bacterium
AGTTTATCAACGCCATACCCGGATTGTCCGTCGCACTCGCCGGGATGTCTAATGTGTGTCTGAGATCGTGAAATCGCATATTGGGAAGCCCTGCATCCGCCATCAGCTTTTTCATTCGTTCATAACCACTGTTTGGCATGATAAGACTTTACGGCATGGCCAACGCCTCCCTGCTGTAAAAACTGATACAAATAGCTCAGAATTTACTGACCGCTTTCGCGACCCCAGTTTTTTATTTTACCCAGACTTAACAAGGGCGTGGTGACGGATTTTACGTTGGACTGTTTATACTAAGGCCGTGGCATGAAGCAACAGACATATGAAAAAAGGAGAATCATTGTAATGAAAAAAGCATTTGCTATTCTGCTGACCCTGACCATGGCCTTGAGCCTGCTGGCCGCCTGCGGCGGCAAGCAGGAGACTCCCGCCCAGACTGAGCAGTCTACCCAGCCTGCTGCACTGTCCGGCACCGTTTCCACCAACGGTTCCACCTCCATGGAAAAGGTCATCGGTGCTCTGAGTGAGCAGTTCATGACCGACAACAGCGGCGTTTCCGTCACCTATGATGCCACCGGCTCCGGCGCCGGCATCGAGGCCGCTTCCAATGGCAGTGCTGACATCGGTCTTTCCTCCCGGGCCCTGAAGGACGAGGAGAAGGTTTCCGGCCTGGTGGGCACCACCGTGGCCCTGGACGGTATCGCCGTCATCGTCAACCCCGCCAACAAGGTGGCTGACCTAACCGTGGAGCAGATCGCCCAGATCTTCACCGGCGAGATCACCGACTGGAGCCAGTTGGGCGGCGAGGCCGGGACTATTTCCTGCATTGGCCGTGAAGCCGGTTCCGGCACCCGGGATGGCTTCGAGTCCATCACCAAAACCAAGGACGCCTGCAAGATGGATCAGGAGCTGACCTCCACCGGCGCCGTCATTGAGGCTGTGGCGGGCAACCCCAACGCCATCGGCTACGCCTCCCTGTCCGCCCTGAAGGACACCGTCAAGGCCGTCACCGTGGGCGGCGTGGCTTGCACCGAGGACACCGTTCTGGACGGCAGCTACGCCATCCAGCGCCCCTTCGTCTTCGTGACCAAAGACAGCACGGCGCTGAGCGCCCAGGCCCAGGCCTTCTTCGATTTCGCCACCTCCGCCGCCGCCAATGACCTGATCCGTGCCGCCGGCGCCGTACCTGTGGCCTGATTTATACTGTCAACATCCCACCCCCTCTTGGGAACGCCCTCACCCTCGGGAAAACAGGGTGGGGGCCGTTCCCATCACTGGAAGGAGCTCAGAAATATGGAAAACGCGCTGCGCTTCACTGCCCAATGCCGAACAGCGGAACGAAAACGGGGCGGTGGAGCCGCTCCCGGGCAGAAGCGAAATGGCCGGGAGGCCATGGAGTGGTTCTTTCACCTGCTGTTTTTGCTGTGCGGCGTGGTAGCCGTGGCTTTTGTGCTGTTCATCAGCATCTACCTCATCGTCTCCGGCCTGCCCGCCATCCGGGAGATCGGACTGGTGGGCTTCCTGTTTGGCAAGACCTGGGCGCCTACCGCCACCACGGTGGAGCCCTCCTTCGGCATTCTGCCCTTTATCCTGACCTCTGTCTACGGTACCGCCGGGGCGGTGCTCCTGGGCGTGCCCATTGGCCTGATGACCGCCATCTTCCTGGCGAAGGTGGCCCCGCCCAAAGCCGCCCGGGTAATCAAAACCGCCGTGGAGCTGCTGGCGGGCATCCCCTCCGTGGTCTACGGCCTGGTGGGCATGATCGTGCTGGTGCCCGCCATCCGGAAATTGTTTGACCTCTCCTCGGGTGCCTGCCTGCTGGCGGCCATCATCGTGCTGGCCATTATGATTTTGCCCGCCATCATCAACGTCTCGGAGACTGCCCTCCGGGCCGTGCCCCAGGAGTATGAGGAGGCATCCCTGGCCCTGGGGGCCACGGAGATCGAAACGTATTTCCGGGTGTCCCTGCCCGCCGCCGGCAGCGGCGTGGCGACGGCCGTGGTCCTGGGCGTGGGCCGTGCCATCGGCGAAGCCATGGCCATCATCATGGTGGCGGGCAACGTGGCGAATATGCCGGGGCTGTTCACCTCCGTCCGCTTCCTCACTACCGCCATCGCCTCGGAGATGTCCTACGCCGCCTATGGAAGCCTCCATCGCAACGCCCTGTACTCCATCGGCCTGGTGCTGTTTTTGTTCATCATGCTCATCAACGTGCTGCTGAACGTGTTTATCAAGCGTAAAAAGGAGGGCTGACCGTGGAACAGAAACTGTCTCCCCGCCGCCAGGTCTACGACCGCGGGCTCCGGGCCCTGCTGTGGGTCTGCGCGGGCGTCACCTGCGCCCTGCTGGTGTTCCTCATCGGCTATATCTTCTACCGGGGACTGGGCAGCATCACCTGGGAACTGCTGACCACCCAGACCAGCTATATCAAGGACACCATCGGCATCCTGCCCAATATCCTCAACACCCTTTATATCATCTTCGTGGCCATGCTCATTGTTCTGCCCCTGGGTGTGGGCGCAGCCATCTACCTGACGGAGTACGCCACCAACCATAAGGTAGTGGAGCTCATCGAATTTGCCACCGAGACCCTGACGGGTATCCCCTCCATCATCTTCGGCCTGGTGGGTATGCTGTTTTTCGTCCAGAAGCTGGGCCTGGCGCCGGGCATCCTGGCGGGCGGATTGACCCTGGTTATCATGATTCTGCCCACCATCGTCCGCACCACCCAGGAGAGTCTCAAGACCGTCCCCCAGTCCTACCGGGAGGGCGCCCTGGGCCTGGGGGCGGGGAAGTGGCACATGGTCCGCACTGTGGTGCTGCCCAACGCCATCGACGGCATCGTCACCGGCTGCATCCTGGCGGTGGGCCGCATCGTGGGCGAGAGCGCGGCGCTGCTGTTCACCGCAGGCTTCGGATTAGTGCTCAACGACTTCTTCACCGCCCTCCAGTCCTCCTCCGCCACGCTGACCGTGGCACTGTATGTCTACGCCAATGAGCGGGGCGAGACCGGGGTAGCCTTTGCTATCGCGGCGATTCTGATGGTGCTGACCTTCCTCATCAACCTGACCGCGAACTACGCGGGAAAGAAACTGAAAAAGTAACGGGAGGTTGCTATGTCAACGATTTTACAAGCAAAGGACTTAAATTTGTGGTACAGCCAGAACCATGCCCTCCACAATGTGAATGTGGATATCCCGGAGCATGAGATCACGGCCTTCATCGGCCCTTCCGGCTGCGGCAAGTCCACCTTTCTGCGGACGCTGAACCGCATGAACGACCTGATACCCTCCGTAAAGATCACCGGAGAGGTGAATTTCCGGGGCCAGAACATCTATGACAGCGGCGTGGACCCTACCTGGCTCCGCAAGCGGATCGGCATGGTGTTTCAGAAGGCCAACCCCTTTCCCATGAGCATCTACGACAATGTGGCCTACGGCCCCCGGACCCACGGCATCCGCTCCAAGGTCCAGTTGGACGAGATCGTGGAGCGGTCCCTCCGCGCCGCGGCCATCTGGGACGAGGTGAAGGACCGCCTGAAAAAGAGCGCTCTGGGCCTGTCCGGCGGCCAGCAGCAGCGGCTGTGCATCGCCCGTGCCCTGGCGGTGGAGCCGGAGGTGCTGCTGATGGACGAATCCACCAGCGCCCTGGACCCGATTTCCACTTCTAAAATCGAGGACCTTGCGGCGGAGCTGAAAAACAAGTATACTGTCATCATGGTGACACACAATATGCAGCAAGCCGCCCGTATCTCGGACAATACCGCCTTCTTCCTGCTGGGGGAGCTGGTGGAGTTCGGCAAGACCGAGCAGCTGTTCTCCAACCCCACCGACAAGCGCACGGAAGACTACATTACAGGCCGGTTCGGATAAGGAGGGCTAATATGCGAAACAAATTTGACGAGCAGTTGAAGCGGCTCCATGTGGAGCTGATCCAGATGGGCGCCGCCTGTGAGGACGCTATCTCCGCCGCGGCGGAGGCCCTGCTGAAGGGCGATGAATCCCTGGTGCCCGCCGCCCTGGAGGCGGAACGGGACCTGGACCGCCGGGAGCGGGAGGTGGAAAACCTATGCTTAAAACTTCTTTTGCAGCAGCAGCCGGTGGCACGGGACCTGCGGGAGATCTCCGCCGCCCTGAAAATGATCTCCGACCTGGAGCGCATCGGCGACCAGGCGGCGGACATCGCCGAGCTGGTCTCCAGCGTGCGCCTGCCGGATGGCTCCGGTGTGCTGCACATCGCCGACATGACCCGGGCGGTCATCGGCATGGTGACCGACAGTGTGGATTCCTTCGTGAAGCGGGACCTGGAACTGGCCCGTGCCGTCTGCGCCGCCGACGACCAGGTGGACGCCCTGTTTGACCAGGTGAAGCGGGAACTGATCGACATGATCGCCGCTGATGCCGCCTGGGGCCAGCAGGGTCTTGACCTGCTGATGGTGGCAAAATATCTGGAGCGCATCGGGGACCATGCCACCAATGTGGCGGAATGGGTGGAGTATAGTATCACAGGCGTTCACCCCTCGAATAATTAAAGAAGGAGGCGGCAGCAGTGCCGTTTCCGCCGAAAGGAGAGACCGGCATTGCTGACCTTTGAAGATGTAAAGAACAACGCCGCCATCCGCACCTATATCCAGCGGGCGGACGAGTCCCTGATTGCCCTGGGTTTCACGGAGCACAGCTTCGCCCATGTGACCATGGTGGCGGAGAATGCCGCCTATATCCTGGAAACGCTGGGCTACCCCGCCCGGACGGTGGAGCTGGCCCGCATCGCCGGGTTCCTTCACGACATCGGGAATCTGGTAAATCGTATCGACCACTCCCAGTCCGGCGCCGTCATGGCCTTCCGCATTCTGGACAATCTGAACTGCGACCCGGAGGAGATCGCCACCATCGTCACCGCCATTGGTAACCACGATGAGGGCACCGGCCAACCGGTAAACGCCGTGGCGGCGGCGCTGATTTTGGCGGACAAATCCGACGTCCGCCGCAGTCGTGTCCGGAATCAGGACCCCGCCACCTTTGACATCCATGACCGTGTGAACTACTCGGTGAAAAAGTCCCAGTTGAAGATCAACGAGGAGCATACGCTCATCAAGCTGAAGCTGTCCGTGGACACGAAGTACGGCTCCGTTATGGATTACTTTGAGATCTTTATGGGACGGATGCTGCTGTGCCGTAAGGCGGCAGAAAAGTTGGGCCTGCAATTTAAGCTGATGATCAACGAGCAGCAGCTCATTTGATAGGCTCCGCCTCATGGGGACGGGAGATGCCCCCGTCCCCTGCCAGGGGACCACACATAGGAGGCAACTATGATCTACTTACTGGAAGACGACGACAGTATCCGGGACCTGGTCATCTACACCCTGCAAAGCCAGGGCATGGAGGCCAAAGGCTTCCCCCGCCCCTCCGCGTTCTGGGAGGCCATGGCGGAGCATACCCCCTCTCTGGTGCTGCTGGACATCATGCTGCCGGAGGAGGACGGTATTTCCGTCCTGAAACAGCTCCGTTCCTCGGCCCGGACCTGCCGCTTGCCGGTCATCATGCTGACAGCCAAGGGTACAGAGTATGACAAGGTGTTAGGCCTGGATGCCGGTGCGGACGACTATCTGGCAAAGCCCTTCGGCATGATGGAGCTGCTCTCCCGCATCCGGGCGCTGCTGCGCCGGACAGAGCGTGAAGTGAACATCTACCGCTGCGGCGTGCTGACTGTGGACCAGACCCGCCACACCGTCACGGTGAACGGTCGGGAGGTCGTCCTGACCCAAAAGGAGTTCGAGGTCCTGTGCCTGCTGCTGAAAAACAGGGGCCAGGTGCTCTCTCGGGAGCGACTCATTGAGGACGTGTGGGGCTATGCCTTCACCGGCGAAAGCCGCACGGTGGACGTCCACGTCCGCACCCTCCGCCAGAAGCTGGGAGAGGCGGGAGCCTATATTGAAACCGTCCGGGGCTACGGCTACAAGATCAGCCGTGAAAGCTGAGGGCGGCCCATGACAAAACGGATTTTTCGTGCTACGCTGGCGGTGGCGCTGACGGTGCTGCTGGCGAGTTTGATACTCATTGTGGGCGT
>CAMAZB010000105.1 GCA_945862785.1 uncultured Clostridia bacterium
TCCAAAATATGACGAAACAAGCCAATATTCGAAATTTTTCAATCATTGCCCACATTGACCACGGCAAGTCCACGCTGGCGGACCGGCTGCTGGAAAAGTGCGAGGCTGTCAGCCAGCGGCAGATGGAGAGCCAGATGCTGGACAACATGGACCTGGAAAAGGAACGGGGCATTACCATCAAGGCCCGGGCCGTCCGGCTGAACTACAAGGCCCAGGACGGACAGGTCTACGAGCTGAACCTCATCGACACCCCGGGCCATGTGGACTTCAACTATGAGGTGTCCCGGTCCCTGGCGGCCTGCGAGGGCGCCGTGCTGGTGGTGGACGCCACCCAGGGCGTGGAGGCCCAGACTTTGGCCAACACCTACCTCGCCATGGAGCACGACCTGGAGATTCTGCCGGTGTTCAATAAGATCGACCTGCCTGCCGCCAACCCGGAGAAGGCCAAGCACGAGGTGGAGGACATCATCGGCCTGCCCGCCATGGACGCACCGGAGATCTCCGCCAAAATGGGCATCAACATCGACGCCGTGCTGGAGGATATCGTGCAGAACGTGCCCGCTCCCACCGGCGATGTGAATGCACCCTTGAAAGCCCTGATCTTTGACAGCCAGTACGACAGCTACCGGGGCGTGATCGTCTACATGCGGCTGATGGAGGGTACCATTCGCACGGGTCAGACGGTGAAGCTGATGGCCACCGGTGCCACCTACCAGGTTATCGAGTGCGGCCATCTGCTGCCTCTGGGTCTGGAGCCCTGCGAGATGCTGGAGGCCGGCGAGGTGGGCTACTTCACCGCATCCATCAAGAACGTCCAGGATACCCGGGTGGGCGACACCGTTACCGATGCCGCCGCCCCCACGGCGGAGCCCCTGCCGGGTTACCGTCCCGTGCAGCCCATGGTCTACTGCGGCATCTACACCGAGGACGGCAGCAAGTACCCCGACCTGCGGGACGCCCTGGAGAAGCTGCGGCTCAACGACGCGTCTTTGAGCTTCGAGCCGGAGAGCTCTGTGGCCCTGGGCTTCGGTTTCCGCTGCGGCTTCCTGGGAATGCTCCATATGGAGGTCATTCAGGAGCGGCTGGAGCGGGAGTTCGACCTGGACCTGGTGACTACCCTGCCCTCCGTTATCTACAACGTCTACAAGACCGACGGGTCTCTGGTCCGGGTGGACAACCCCCACAACTACCCGGACCCCGCTTCCATCGAGCACGCGGAGGAGCCCTACGTCAAGGTGTCCATCATCACCCCCAACGAGTACGTAGGCAATATCATGCCTCTGTGCCAGACCCGCCGGGGCGAGTTCAAGGATATGCAGTATCTGGACACCAATCTGGTGGAGCTCCACTATCAGATGCCCCTGAATGAGATCATCTACGACTTTTTTGATACCCTGAAAGCCAATACCAAGGGTTATGCATCCCTGGACTACGAGCTGTCCGACTACCGGCCCAGCGAGCTGGTGAAGGTGGATCTGCTCCTGAACGGAGACAAGGTGGACGCTTTGAGCTTCATCGCCCACAAGGACAAGGCATATCCCCGGGCCCGGAAGCTGTGCGAGAAGCTGAAGGAGAATGTGCCCCGCCAGTTGTTCGAGATCCCCATTCAGGCTGCCATCGGCGGCCGAATCATCGCCCGGGAGACCATCAAGGCCATGCGCAAGGACGTGCTGGCCAAGTGCTACGGCGGCGACGTGACCCGCAAGAAGAAGCTGCTGGAAAAGCAGAAAGAGGGTAAGAAAAAGATGCGGAGCCTGGGTACTGTACAGGTGCCGACGGAGGCGTTTTTGGCAGTGCTCAAGCTGGATGAGTGAGTTTCGCACATCCTGGAAATATGGAAAAAGCGCAGGTCCCCGGAACAAACGGGGACCTGCGCTTTTGAAGTGCATGGGGATTTAACCCAGCTTTTCCAGCTCGGTCAGAGTATGGGAGCAATAACCGGAAGCTCCGATGAAGGTCAGAACCGTCAGCGCACCACTGATATAGTACAGCGTGCTGCCCCTGACAGCATTAAGGCCCTCCAGCATAGCGCCTACCATGATGACCACCAGCAGACCTACAACAGCCCAAGCATGGTGGATAATCTTTTTCTCCTTTTTCGTATCCATAATGAATACCTCCTTGTTTTTTCTTAACATAACACAGTATATCATCAATATACACAAAATTACACTCTAAAAATAAGAAGTTATGCCAAAAAAGCTTGACGCTTTGAAGGAAATTCGTTAAAATACATTCCGAATTTTAAGAATATGTCAAGGAGGTATCCATATGGATACAACAGACCGCCGTATTTTGCGGGTTTTACAGCAGGATGCGCGAATTACGATGACGGCGCTGGCCGAGCGGATCTCCATGAGCGTGCCGGCCACAGCGGAACGGGTACACCGGCTGGAGGAGCAGCAGATCATACGGGGCTATCATGCGGATATCAGCGCTGTGGCCGCGGGGTATGAAATCGAGGCCGTGGTGCTGGCAACTGCCCACGCCGGTGCGGAGCAGAGCCTTTACCAGATGATTGAGAACAGGCCGGAGGTGGTGGCCGCCTGGGACCTGGCTGGCCGCACCGGATTGATGCTGCGGGTCATTTGTAAGGATATGGCATCTTTTGAAGCGCTGGTGGAGTCCTTTCAGCAGGTTGCTGCGACCGAAACCTACTTTTGCCTTCATCAGCGAAAGAATGTCCAGTTTCCGATGGAAGACGGCTAAGAGAACAGGACGGCGCGATTGTGCGCCGTCCTGTTCTCTTTAGATTCCCGGCTTGGCAAGGTCGGTGGTTTTCATTCCTCAACATGAAAGATCATGTATGTTCATGACTCCCCGACGGGTCAGAAAATTCTTTCTCATGCTCCCGGAAAAAGTCCCGGTACACCCGCACGTTTTCCAGTTCCGTCTAGGGTCGGGGGCGGGGCGGCGTATCTGGAAGCCGCGATCCCCGTTTTGGAACAGAGCCTGACGGGGATCGGCGTGACCATTGAGAAGATGACGGAGACCCTTGCCGGAGAGGAGTGCCAGGCGGTAAAGCTCTCCGGGATGCTGGATGTGGGAATGCCCATCTACCAGGAGCAGGTCTATCTGAAAAAGGGCAACTATATAGCGATTATCACCCTGTGCAGCGGCAGGGAGGACATGACAGCTCAAATGGCAGCCATGTTCTATGCATTGGACAAATGAAATAAGAGCCGTGAACCGCCGGGGGTCTTTTCCCTCGGCGGTTTTTTTCGCAAAAGCGGAGCATGGGACGCAGGTAAAAAAGATTTGTGCAAATCCATGGTAAACACCCACGCAAATTCTACGCAAAAAAGCGCAAAATTTTGCGAGGGAAGCTTTCCATTTTATTTCAGGCATGGTAAAATTTTAACATTAGGCCTGCAAAGTACGAAAGAGTGGGGAGAACGGCCGGATGGAGAAACCTTCGAATAAAACAGATAAAAGCTTCCGGTGCCCGAAGGTGGGGATGCGGAACATCAAGACCGCCATTGCCGCCGCTCTTTGCGCGTTGGTCTACTATTTTTTCGACCGCAGTCCCGCCTTCGCGTGCATCGGTGCCATTTTCGGCATGGGGAGCGATCTGTCCAATTCCAAGCTTCACGGCGGAAACCGCCTGTTTGGTACGGTCATTGGCGGCTTTTTGGGTATGGCGCTGTTCCGTTTTTACCTCATCTTCTACCCGGAGGGTGGGCGGTCCCTGCTGCTGGTGGCCCTGGTGTTTGTCGGCACGGTGCTGCTGATCTGGCTGTGCCAGATCTTCTGGGTGGGAGGCGTTCAGCCCGGCGGAGTGGTCCTGTGCATCATCCTGTTCAACACGCCGGTGGATACATACGTCAGCTATGCCCTGAACCGCATTGTCGACACCGGCATCGGCGTGCTGGCGGCGCTGGCAGTGAACAGCATCTTCCCAGGCGGGTTTACATTCCTCTGGATGGAGCGGCTGTATGAGAAGCTGCGGAAGAAGGCGCCGGCAGGGGAGCTGCGGGACGGCGAATCAAGTGCGTCCGCCGAACTCTAACCCGCCCCATCATCACAAATACGGATATGAATGATAAAAAGGACGCGCTGCAAACAGCAGCGCGTCCTTTTTGCCGATATAAAACCCGAAGGCCGGGAAAATTACATTTCCTTGATGGCGGCCTGAGCGGCGGCCAGACGGGCGATGGGCACGCGGAAAGGAGAGCAGGACACATAGTCCAGACCCACGCGGTGGCAGAACTCCACAGAGGAGGGATCGCCGCCGTGCTCGCCGCAGATGCCCAGGTGCAGGTCGGGGTTGGTGGAACGGCCCAGCTTGGCGGCCATGGCCACCAGCTTGCCAACGCCGGTCTGGTCCAGCTTGGCGAAGGGATCGTTCTCGTAGATCTTCTTGTCGTAGTAGGCGCCCAGGAACTTGCCGGCGTCGTCGCGGGAGAAGCCGAAGGTCATCTGGGTCAGGTCGTTGGTGCCGAAGGAGAAGAAGTCGGCCTCCTTGGCGATCTCGTCGGCGGTCAGAGCGGCACGGGGGATCTCGATCATGGTGCCGACCTTGTACTTCATGGAGGAACCGGCAGCGGCAATGATCTCGTCAGCGGTCTTGACCACAACGTTCTTGACGTACTTCAGCTCCTTGACCTCGCCAACCAGGGGGATCATGATCTCGGGGACCATGTTCCAGTCGGGATGCTTGGCCTGGACAGCCAGCGCGGCCTTGATGACGGCGCGGGTCTGCATGGCGGCGATCTCGGGATAGGTGACGGCCAGACGGCAGCCGCGGTGGCCCATCATGGGGTTGAACTCATGCAGGGAGGAGATGATGTTCTTAATGTCGGCAACAGACTTGCCCAGGTCCTCGGCCAGCAGCTCGATGTCGTGCTCCTCGGTGGGGACGAACTCGTGCAGGGGGGGATCCAGGAAGCGGATGGTGACGGGGCAGCCCTCCATGGCCTCATAGATGCCCTCGAAGTCGCCCTGCTGCATGGGCTCCAGAACGCTTAGCGCGGCCTCGCGCTGCTCAACGGTGTCGGAGCAGATCATGCGGCGGATGGCGCGGATACGGTCACCCTCGAAGAACATGTGCTCGGTACGGCACAGGCCGATACCCTCGGCACCGAACTTCCGGGCCTGAGCGGCGTCGTGGGGAGTGTCGGCGTTGGTGCGGACCTGCAGGCGGCGATACTTGTCGGCCCAGCCCATGACCCGGCCAAACTCGCCGCCGATGGTGGCGTCGGTGGTGGGGACAGCGCCGTCATAGATGGTGCCGGTGGAGCCGTCCAGGGAGATCCAGTCGCCCTCAGCGTAGGTCTTGCCAGCCAGCTGGAACTTCTTGTTCTCCTCGTCCATCTTGATGTCGCCGCAGCCGGAGACGCAGCACTTGCCCATGCCGCGGGCCACAACGGCAGCGTGAGAGGTCATACCGCCGCGGACGGTCAGGATACCCTGAGCGGCCTTCATGCCCTCGATGTCCTCGGGAGAGGTCTCCAGACGGACCAGGACGACCTTCTCGCCGCGCTCGGCCCACTCCTTGGCATCCTCAGCGGAGAAGACGACCTTACCGGAAGCGGCGCCCGGAGAAGCACCCAGGGCCTTGCCGATGACGGTGGCCTTCTTCAGAGCCACGGCGTCGAACTGGGGATGCAGCAGGGTGTCCAGAGAGCGGGGTTCGATCATGGCCACGGCCTGCTTCTCGTCGATCATTCCCTCGTCCACCAGGTCGCAGGCGATCTTCAAAGCGGCGGCGGGAGTGCGCTTGCCGTTACGGGTCTGCAGCATGTAGAGCTTGCCGTTCTCAACGGTGAACTCCATGTCCTGCATGTCGTGATAGTGATCCTCCAGGATCTTGCAGACGCTCTCAAACTGGGCGAAAGCCTCGGGGAACTTCTCAGCCATCTGGGAAATGGGCATGGGAGTACGGACACCGGCCACGACGTCCTCGCCCTGGGCGTTGGTCAGGAACTCGCCAAACAGCTTCTTCTCGCCGGTGGCGGGGTTACGGGTGAAAGCAACGCCGGTGCCGCAGTCGTCACCCATGTTGCCGAAGGCCATGGACTGGACGTTGACGGCGGTGCCCCAGGAATAGG
>CAMAZB010000106.1 GCA_945862785.1 uncultured Clostridia bacterium
GAGATAGCGTAGCGTCTCGTGGGCTCGGAGATGTGTATAAGAGACAGGGGTGCGATTCTGCATCATAGTTGGTTATTCCTTTCTGTATTAAAATATATAAATAATACTTTTGGGATTAAGAATTCGGGCTTTCCGCACAGAACTCTTGGACTTCGGCGGTGAAGTCCTGGCTCTTGTTCAGACCGGGGTATCCCGTCGAGGTGACCACATGAGCGGAGACGTGGTTTGGGGAAACATCCCGCAGCAGGAAGCGGATGTCCACCGGGCGGTTGTACCACAGGTACTAGGCTGCCAGCAGCCCAACCAGCCCTCAGCAAAGGGCCCGTTTGTAACGCTGTAAAAAGTCTTTCGTGCCCCCGTTCCTTTCAGCTGTATCCGTATTTTTCCCAGACCGGGGTCATATCCCACAGCATTTTTCCGATTTCTTCGCCTGCTTGGATACCGTTTGGAGTGACAGTGCATGGAAGATATCCAGCCATACCTGTGTTTTGATAATACCACTGATCGCCGCTGAAGAAGAGGCTGACAACAGGCATATGATTGGCGCGGTTTTTAAACGTTAATATAAAGGCATATCCGCTTTCCGGGGGCTCTGTATTCGGATGGTGCCAAAGCCCCAAGGGCTGTGCGACCAAATTCGATACCTCCCGATGGAATTTCAGGGCTGCCACTGATTCAAAGATATGGCTGTTGGCAAGGCCTTTGTCCGTATCCAGAGCAAGGCTGTCTTTGTTGAAAAAAACCTGATATGAAACGGCGGACATATCACGGGGAGTGGGTTCTAACTCGAATAGGCTTCGCCCCTGCCGGTATCTCACTCCAACTGCAAGTGAAGTCAAAAGAAAGACGATCAAAAGTGCAGAGAGAACTGTTTTCCAACGTCTTTTCATAAGAACTCCTTTCGGATATTCATCGTTTCACCGTGTGTCTTACCCCAAAATCACAGCCCCTTTTTTCTTTTCCGCCAGACCCGCCTTGATGCGGGCGATGGTGGCTTCAGGCTCCAGCTTGGTCTGCTCGCCGGTGGCCATGTCCTTGCAGGCCACCACGCCGGCGTTGATCTCGTCCTCGCCCAGGAAGATGACGTAGGGAATGCCCAGCTTGTCGGCGTAGGAGATCTTCTGCTTGAACTTCTTGTTCTCGCCGTGGATCTGGGCCCGGATGCCGTTCTCCCGGAGCTGGGTCGCCAGAGAAATGGCGGCGGACAGGTCGTCGGTCATGGGCAGGATCAGTACGTCGGCGGGAGCAGTGGGCAGGTCGGGATTCAGCATCCCCTGCTCGCCCAGGACGTAGAACAGCCGGGTCAGGCCGATGGAAATGCCCACGCCGGGGAGCTGCTTGTCGGTGTAGTATTCCGCCAGGTTGTCGTACCGGCCGCCGGAGCACACGGAGCCGATCTCCGGGTGGTCCAGCAGGGTGGTCTCGTAGACGGTGCCGGTGTAGTAGTCCAGGCCCCGGGCGATGGTCAGGTCCACGGCAAAATTCTCGGCGGGCACGCCGAAGGCCGCCAGATACTTCACCACGGTGTTCAGCTCCGTGAGGCCCTCGTCGAACACCTCGTTCCGGTTCTGATAGCCCTCCAGCGCCGCCAGCACTTCCTCGTTGGTGCCGGTGATGGCGATGAATTTCAGAATCTCGCTGGCCTGCTCCTCAGACAGGGCAATTTCCTCGTCCATGAGGATGGCTTTCACCTTCTCAGGGCCGATTTTGTCCAGCTTGTCCACGGTGCGCATAATGTCGCCGGATTTCTCCGTCAGGCCCAGCATGGCGTAAAAGCCGTTCAGGATCTTCCGGTTGTTCACCCGGATCTGGAACCGCTTGAGGCCCAGGGTGGAGAAGGTCTTGTAGATAATGGAGGGGATCTCCGCCTCGTTGACGATGGACAGCTTGCCGTCGCCGATGATGTCGATGTCCGCCTGATAGAACTCCCGGAACCGGCCCCGCTGAGCCCGCTCGCCGCGGTACACCTTGCCGATCTGATACCGGCGGAAGGGGAAGGTCAGGTCATTGTAGTGCAGGGCCACATACTTGGCCAGAGGCACCGTCAGGTCAAACCGCAGGGCCAGGTCGGCGTCGCCCTTCTGGAAGCGGTAGATCTGCTTTTCGGTTTCACCGCCGCCCTTTGCCAGCAGCACGTCGCTGGACTCAATGACGGGGGTGTCCAGGGGGGTGAAGCCGTACAGGGAGTAGGTGCGGCGCAGCACCTCCATGATGCGCTCCATCTGCTGCTGAGGCGCGGGGAGGAGTTCCATAAAGCCGGACAGTGTCCGGGGGGTCATTTTAGCCATGGTCGATCTCCTTTTATCGGTAAATTTAAAAAAGAATGCTCCCGTCCCAAAACCATTGGGACGAGAGCGAAAAATTCGCTTCGTGGTGCCACCCAAATTCAAGGTCCGAAGGACCTCCTTTGGCCTCCTGGTACGGGGAGGGAGCCGTGGACGTTTCCGCCCCCGCTCCGCCGCTGTCCTTCATTCAGTCCGAACGGGGCGCTTTCAGCGGCGCGCCCCTCTCTGGAGATCGGTGTCTGAATTACTGCTGCGGCATCCTAGCGGTGCTGTACGCACAGATTGTATGCGCTTTTTATCCAAATGTCAAGCGATAGGCCGGTTGGAGGGATTGACAATGCAGCGCCAGTCCAGATCGCCCCTGGCCAGGCCCAGTACCAGCATTTCCGCGGTGGCGATGTTGCTGGCGAAGGGAATATTGTTCTGATCGCACAGGCGGGAGATATAGGAGATGTCGCCTGCCATACTTTCGTTGCTGGGGTCGTTGAAAAACAGCACCATATCAAACTCGTTGTAGGCGATGCGGGCGCCGATCTGCTGGCTGCCGCCGTGGGCATAGGACAGGAAGCAGTGTACGTTCAGACCGGTGGCATCGGATACCATGTGACCGGTGGCGTTGGTGGCGTAGATGTGGTGTTGGGACAGAATACCGGCATAAGCGGTGCAGAACTGTACCATCAACTCTTTCTTGTTATCGTGGGACATAAGGGCGATATTCATGGGAGTGGCTCCTTTCTCTTCTATTTGATACGCAGCAGAGGGGCTTTTTCACCCCGGATACGCTTTGCGATGTTCCGGTAGGCGGCAGCTGCGGCGCTTTGACTGTCGGCCAGCAGAAGGGGAACGCCGCGGTTCAGACTCAGGAGCAAGGCGTCATCCTCCGGCACTACGCCGATGAGGGGCAGACCCGCTTTGTCGATGGCGTCGTCAATGGTGGCGTGCATACTGCGGAGCATTTTCTTCCGCACCCGGTTCACCACCAGATGCAGCTTTCCGGCGCCAAAGCACTCCAGCTCCATCACGGTGTGCTGGGCGTCCCGCAGGGAGGAGGCATCAGTGGTAGTTACTACCACGCAGCGGTCAGCGGCGGTGGTGGCCAGCAGAAAGCCCATGCCCAGGCCCGCCGGGGCGTCCAGCAGGCAGTAGTCGAACTGCCCCCGGATGTCCCGCAGAAGCTGTGTCATCTGCTCCTCGGTCACGGGGCGGCCCCGGCTGCGGACAGGCGCTGTCAGCAGGAACAGGCCCGGCAGACGAGGGTGTTCCACCACGGCCTCGTTCAGGGAACACCGCCCTTGGGCAACGTCGGAAAAATCCATCAGTGCCCGGTCGGAAAGGCCCAGGGCCAGGTCCAGGTTCCTAAGCCCCACGTCGCAGTCCAGGCACAACACCCGCCTGCCGGACAAGGCCAGCGCGGCGCCGACGCCTGCGGTAAAGGATGTCTTCCCCGTGCCGCCCTTTCCGGACACCACGGCAATGCATTGTCCCTGCCGCTCCATTCGGCCATTCCTCCCCAAAATTTCTGTACTATTATATCATAGAATCTTGATTCGTAAAGGGTTTCGTCAGTAAAAATGATAACAATATTAACGAAATTACCATTATAAGGGATTTTTCTTGATCTTCGCAAAGGCCCGGGGATATTTTTTCCCGGTTTCCCGGCACTTCTTGATGAAGATGACCCGATGGTGTACTTCCGTTCCCGGAATGGCGTAATCCGTCACGTGGTCCACCGCACCGCCCAGCACCTCAATGGCGTGAGCGGCGGATGCCAGCTCGGCGTCGGCGTCCACGGACTTCATGGCTGCGAAGTACCCGCCCACCTTCACCAGCGGCAGACACAGCTCGCACAGCAGGGGAAGGGCGGCCACGGCACGGCTGGTCACCAGGTCGAAGCCCTCCCGATGGTCTGCCGCGAATTCCTCGGCCCGGGCATGGACGCACTCCACGTTCGCCAGGCCCAGCTCGCCGCAGACCTCTTTCAAAAACTCTACCCGTTTGTTCTGGGCGTCCAGCAGTGTCAGGCGGATGGACGGGTCGACTATGCGTAGCGGCAGGCCGGGGAACCCAGCCCCGGTGCCGATATCCGCCACGGTTTTGCCTTTCCAGTCTGCCAGGGTCAGCAGGGCGGCGCTATCCAGAAAATGCAGCGCGGCAATGTCCGCCGGCTCTGTGATGGCGGTCAGGTTCATCACCTTATTCTTCTCTACCAGAAGGTCCGCATAGCGGATCAAAGCGGGGATGCCGCCCGTGGGCAGACCCAGTGTGGTCAGCCCGTCTCGCAGGAGTTGTTCCATCACTTGTTTTTCAGCAGATCCCGGATCTCCGCCAGCAGCTTTTCCTCGGCGGAAGGCTCGGGAGGAGCGGGAGGAGCGGCGGGTTCCTCTTCCTTTTTGCGGTGCAGGCCGTTGAGAAACTTAATCAGGCAGAACACCGCGAAGGCAATGATGAGGAAGTTCAGGATGGTGGCCAGAAAGCTGCCGTACTTGATGGCAACCTCGGTGGCGGGGTCAATGGCGCCGTCGGCACCGGCCACAGCGGCCTTCAGGACAATTTTCCAGTTGGAGAAATCCACCCCGTCGGTGAGCATGGAAACAGCGGGCATAATGATGTCATTGACCAGGGAGGCGGAGATCTTGCCGAAGGCACCGCCGATGATGACGCCGACGGCCATGTCCATCACGTTGCCTCGGGCGATAAAAGTCTTGAATTCGGAGAAAAAGCCAGTGGTTTTTTCCTGAACGCTCATGGTGATTACCTCCTGTATTTTATATTGCAAATAATACAAATAGATAAAAACGTGAAACCGTTGTCCCCCAAGAGTTTCGGGGGACAGACCGGAATGGAGCCGATAGAAGGCCTGAAAATGACCTTCGCTATGTCTCTGGGTCCTTCTATCGGCTGGAAACGGGCGCTGGTTTTGAGACTTCTGCGTTATTTTGGGGCAAGACGATTGCTTCGCCTTTGGCACCAACTTGTCCTTGCCGCCTTGTGGCCGAATACGGCCGCAAGGAAATTGTTATTTGATCAGCGGCAGGGCCGCTGCAAGGTTTTGCCTTTGGCAAAACGCTTGACGCCGCACAGCGGCGATATGGGCGGCTTCGGGCGCTTACTTCTTGGGAACCAGTTTGTCCTTGCCGCCCATGTAAGGCCGCAGGACCTCGGGAATCAGGACGGTGCCGTCAGCCTGAAGGTTGTTCTCCAGGAAAGCGATCAGCATCCGGGGAGGCGCCACGCAGGTGTTGTTCAGGGTGTGGCACAGCTGCATTTTGCCGTTTTCGTCCTTATAGCGGATACGCAGGCGGCGGGCCTGGGCGTCGCCCAGGTTGGAGCAGGAGCAGACCTCAAAGTACTTCTGCTGGCGGGGAGACCAGGCCTCGATGTCGCAGGACTTGACCTTCAGGTCGGCCAGGTCGCCGGAGCAGCACTCCAGCTGCCGGACGGGGATGTCCAGAGAGCGGAACAGCTCCACAGAGTAGCGCCACAGCTTCTCATACCAGTCCTTGGACTCCTCGGGCTTGCAGACCACGATCATCTCCTGCTTTTCAAACTGGTGGATGCGGTACACGCCGCGCTCCTCGATGCCGTGGGCGCCCTTCTCCTTGCGGAAGCAGGGGGAGTAGGAGGT
>CAMAZB010000107.1 GCA_945862785.1 uncultured Clostridia bacterium
CGCTGTGTTTCCATTATTTTCTTCTTTGTCTACTTGACGGGGTGCGGTTCACAAACCGTCCCCGGACGCTTTTTGGATATGGGAGGCGGTACGCCTGCCACATGGGAGAGGAAATCTGTGTCTCCGGGGCTTGCAGTCCGCCTAAGTGTCATTCCGGGGGAGAGCGGTGCTTCTCTTCATAAATATGACTGGAATTTACCGCCCGCGCATGTTATACTATCTTTATATAGGCAATTTGCTGTTAGGAGTGTGATCGGTTTGTCACTGCTGTCATCTATCCTGCTGGGCCTGATTCAGGGCGTAGCGGAATTTTTACCCATTTCCAGCTCCGGACATCTGGCTATCGCAGAGCACCTGCTGGGCATGACCGGCCTGGAGATCCCGGAATTTTTCGACGTACTGCTGCATCTGGGCACGTTGCTGGCGGTGTTTGCCGCCTATTGGGACGACATCCGGGACATGGTTCTGGAGTTTTTCCGGGGTGTGAGGGACTTGGCCCACCATTCCACGCCGACCCCCGTGCCGCCCGCCCGGCGGTTGATCCTGCTGATCATCGTGGGTACGTTGCCGCTGTTCGTTGTGCTGCCTGTGAAGGACCTGGTGGAGGGCCTGGCCGATAATATGTACTTTGTGGCAGGAGCCCTGATTGTCACGGGCGTGCTGCTATATGCCAGCGACCGGGTGAAAAAGGGACGCAAAACGGAAAAGAGCGCCACTTTGCTGGATGTGTTGCTGGTGGG
The DNA here is from genome assembly GCA_945862785.1 of uncultured Clostridia bacterium. Lineage (GTDB taxonomy): Bacteria > Bacillota > Clostridia > Oscillospirales > Oscillospiraceae > Oscillibacter. Next base: position 741 of record CAMAZB010000107.1, read on the forward strand.
CGTTGGGCAGGCCATCGCCACCTGCCCGGGCATTTCCCGCTCCGGTACTACGATCACCGCCGGCTGCTTCGTGGGGCTTGAGCGGAAGTTCGCCGTCCGGTTTTCCTTTCTGCTGTCCATTCCTGCTATCCTGGGCGCCAACATCCTCAGTCTGAAGGACGCGGTAGAGGCCGGTATTATCTGGGGTGATGTTCCCGTATACCTGGTGGGTGTGGCAGTGGCCGCCATTGTGGGCTACGCCTGCATCCGCCTGCTGAAAATGATTGCCGACAAGGGCAAGTTCGGCTTTTTCGCGTACTATTGCTGGATCGTAGGTACCATTACCCTGGTCCTGACCATCATCCGGTAGTAGAAGAACTTGCCCGGACGCGTTCCGCGCGCTTGCCGCGAAAGCGGCGTCAAGTGTTTTGCGGTACGCAAAACCTTGAAATGGTCGGGCTTTGCCTGACTATTTGAGTCCAAACAAGGGGCCCCCACAAAATTAAAAATTTTGTGGGGAGACAAGTTCGGCTTTTTCGCGTACTATTGCTGGATCGTAGGTACCATTACCCAGGTCCTGACCATCATTCAGAAATAACCATCGGAGGTACATACCGTGGCTGCCACGACACAAAAGAAAACCACAACAAAATCATCTACCGCCAAAAAGAACGGCGGCAGCGGCCGTGCAAAAAAGCCAGCTCAGCCCCAGAAGCGGCCCATCCGCCGGGAAGTATGGGGCGTGGTTCTGCTGGTACTGACGCTGTGTACGGCTGTCAGCTACTTCAAGGTCTCCGCCATCTTTATCGACTGGTTTGCGGCACTGCTGAAGGGCCTGTTTGGTTACGGATACTGGCTGGCGGCTCCCGCACTGCTGCTGGCGGCATTGATTTTGCTGTTCCACCACGGCCGGCCTGTCCAGCTGCGGGTGACCTGCGCACTGCTGCTGCCGGTGCTGCTGGGAACCCTGGGTCACCTCCTGTTCTGCAAGGAGATCTTTGAATCCTCTTTGGGCGTGCTGCCCAGATTGTGGACCAGCGGCAACGCCCTGGCCTCCGGCGGCGCTGTTTCCGGCGCCTTGGCGGAGGGCTCTGCGGCGGTGTTTTCACGCCTGGCCTCCATTATCATCTTCACCGTGCTGTTCGTGGTGCTGCTGATGACGGCGCTGCGGCTGACAGTGGGCGCCCTTATTGAGAAGCACCGGGAGCGGCCCCAGTACGAGGAGGAGCCGGAGCAGCCCCATATCCGTATGGTCCCCGTGGAGCCGCCCAAGCGCCGGCCGGAGGAGAAACCCAAGCCCCAGATCGACTTCCCCCTGGACGACGAGCCTGCCCGGAAGCCGACGGAAAAAGCCCCGGAGAAGGAGGGACGGTTTACCGGCTTTTTCCGGCACAAGTCCGACCAGCAGAAGACCCCTGATCAGGTACTGTCGGAGAAGCCCGTAAAGACCCCGGCGATTCCCAAGGGGGAGGAGCCGGTAGTCTCTGCGCCTGTGCCTGTCGCTGCACCTGCACCCGCTCCTGTTTCCGAGTCTGTTCCCTTGACGGAGGAGCCGGTGTCTCCCAGAAAGGAGAAGGCCAACACCGCAAAAGAGGTGGCAGCTCAGACCGCCGCCGTGACGGCAGAAATCGAGGAGAAGCTGGCGGGAGGGGAGGATATCTACCAGTTCCCGCCCATTACCCTGCTGCGGGCCAGCCGGGGAGAGAATCATATCGAGGCCGGAGCCGAGCTGCGGAACAACTCCCGCCGCCTGGCAGAGACCCTCACCAGCTTTGGCGTAGATGCCACTCCCGGCGATGTAATACACGGTCCCTCCGTCACCCGGTATGAGTTCGTGCTGGACCAGGGCGTGAAGCTCAGCAAGATCACGAATCTGGCGGACGATATCGCCCTGGCGCTGGGCGCCACCGGCGTCCGCATTGCCCCCATTCCCGATAAGATCTCGGTAGTGGGCATTGAAGTGCCCAACAAACACGTTACCCCCGTGCTCATCCGGGACGTCATCGAGTCCCGGGATTTCACCGAGCACAAGTCCAAGACGGCCTTTGCCCTGGGCCGGGATATCGCAGGCAAAAACGTTATCGGCGATATCGAAAAGCTGCCTCATGTCCTGATCGCCGGCACCACCGGTTCCGGTAAGTCTGTCTGCACCAACTCCCTGATCATCAGTATGCTCTACAAATCCACCCCCGATGAGGTCCGTTTCATCATGGTGGACCCCAAGATGGTGGAGCTGGCGCCCTATAACGGCATCCCTCATCTGCTGATCCCGGTGGTGACGGACCCGAAGAAGGCCGCTGGTGCCCTGCAATGGGCGGTATTTGAAATGATGAAGCGGTACAAGACCTTCTCCGAGCACGGCGTGAAGAAGCTGGAGGAGTACAACCGCCTGGCCCGGGCCACCGAAGGCATGGAGACCCTGCCCAGCGTGGTGGTGGTCATCGACGAGCTGGCCGACCTGATGCTGGTGGCGGCGAAAGAGGTGGAAGAATCCATCTGCCGTGTGGCCCAGATGGGCCGTGCCGCCGGTGTCCACCTGGTCATCGCCACCCAGCGTCCCTCCGCCGATGTTATCACCGGATTGATGAAAGCCAACATCCCCAGCCGCATCGCCTTCGCGGTGGCTTCCTCTCTGGAATCCCGCATCATTCTGGACAACACCGGCGCGGAAAAGCTGGTGGGCAAGGGCGATATGCTCTACGCCCCGCTGGGCGCCGGAAAGCCCACCCGCGTCCAGGGTTGCTTCATCTCCCCAGAGGAGATCGAGCAGGTGGTGGAGTTCGTCAAGCAGTCCGGCGAGGTCCACTATTCCGACGAGGTCATTGCCAAGATCGAGGAGTCCATTCAGGAGAAGGAGAAAAGCAGCGCCAAAGGCGGCCCTGCCGCCGCTGCCGATTCCGGCGACGAGGAGGGCGACGAGCTTCTGCCCGCCGCTGTGGATGTGGTGCTGGAGACGGGGCAGGCCTCCGTTTCCATGCTCCAGCGCCGCTTGAAGCTGGGGTACTCCCGCGCCGCCCGCCTGGTGGACCAGATGGAGGAGCGGGGCATCGTGGGACCCTTCGAGGGTTCTAAGCCCCGGCAGCTTCTGATCACCCGGGCTCAGTGGCAGGAGATGCAGATGGGCGGAGCAGACAGTGGTAATGAAGAGCCGCCATTTCCAAAAGAGGAAGTATGAAATTTTGTACTACCGGGCTTGACAAAAACTCAGAAACCGCTATAATGATTCATACTGAAAAGTGATGATGAAGCCAGCTTCCTGAAACCGGCTCACAGTGAGAGGGAGAGAGTGCAAACCCTCAGCCCACGCCGGGAAGCAGCCACTTCGGAGCAGTCCGCGAGGAACGGAACGGTTCATCCCCGTTACCGGATGACATGAGATGTCCCTGCAAAGGGGCAGATCAGGGTGGTACCGCGGAGTTTTTCGCCCCTGACAGCAGTCAGGGGCGTTTTTATTTTGATATTTTACCGCTATTTCCGGCGGACGGTTTGACCCAAGGAGGCTTTTTCCATGAAATTTTCCAGCAGAATTGAATCCTGTTCCTTATCTCCCATCCGTAAGTTCCGCCCCTACATGGTGGCGGCGGAGGCCAAGGGCCGGAAGGTCCTCCATTTGAATATCGGCCAGCCGGACGTGGAGACCCCTACTGCCTTTTTTGACGCCATCCATGATTTCCGGGAAAAGGTCTTGGAGTACGCTCCCTCTCCCGGCGTGGAGGTTTTTGTGGAGGCTGTCCGCAAGTATTATGAGAAGCTGGGCATCTCCCTGGTTGACGAGGATATCCTGGCTACCTATGGCGGCAGCGAGGCTTTGCAGATCATCTTCTCCTGCATCCTGGAGGAGGGGGATGAGGTTCTGGTACCGGAGCCTTACTATCCCAACTACGATACCTTTGTGAAGGTTACCGGCGCCGTTATCCGGCCCGTGCCCACGGACCCGGAGCACGGCTACCGCTTCGCTACCCGGGAACAGATCGAGCCGTACATCACTGACCGCACCCGTGCCATTCTGATGACCAATCCCGGAAATCCCACCGGCGTGGTGCTGAACCGGGAGGAGATGCGGACCATGGCAGATATCGCCAAGGAGCACGGCTTGTTCCTGATCAGCGATGAGGTCTACCGGGAGCTGGTCTATGATGGCCAGAGCCTCAGCTCTATGTTGGAATTTGAGGACACTGCCGAAAATGTGGTGGTGGTGGACTCTGTGTCCAAGCGCTTTTCCGCCACCGGTTCCCGGGTGGGCGCCATCGTCTCCCGTAACCGGGAGTTGATGGGCCACGCCATGAAGATTTGCCAGGGCCGTCTGTGCGCTGCCACTCTGGATCAGATCGGCGCTGCCGCCATGTACAATAGCCTGTCCGAGGACTATTACGATACCATCCGGGCGGAGTACCGCCGCCGCCGTGACGCGGTGGTAGAGGGCCTGAGCAAGATCCCCGGTGTGCAGTTCCGGGTCCCTGAGGGGGCTTTCTATCTGATGGCGACCCTTCCGGTGGACGATGCGGAAAAGCTCCAGTATTTCCTGTTGGAGGAGTTCGAAGACCACGGGGAGACTGTCATGTACGCCCCCGGCGAGGGCTTCTACGCCACTCCCGGCAAGGGCCGCAATGAGATCCGCATCGCTTACGTTACCAATCCCAACCAGCTGCGCCGCTCCGTAGAGCTGCTGGGCCTGGGCATCGCGGCGTACAACGCCAAGCGGGAGGGCTGAGATGATCCGCCATATCGTTATGTGGAAATTCCGCCCCGGCACGGAGACGGAGCAGAAGCAGTTTCTGGACGGCCTGCGGGCCCTCCAGGGAGTTATCCCCCAGCTGTTGAAGTCCGAGGTGGCTGTCAACGTGGGGGAGGGCAACTACGATGCCGTCCTGGTCAGCGAGTTCGAGAGCCTGGAATCACTGAATACATATAAGAATGACCTACGCCACAAGGCCGTCTCCGCCCTGTGCAAGTCCATCCGAATTGACCGGGTGGCCGTGGACTACGAGTTCTGAGTAAAACACGCCGCGAAAGCGGCGTGTTCAGGCTGTCGATAAACCCGGAAATGTAGGAAAACGGGAAGGAAGGGTGTGCGGG
>CAMAZB010000108.1 GCA_945862785.1 uncultured Clostridia bacterium
ATGCTGGGCACGGTGAAAACCAAGTCCATGGGCTTGCTGTCTCTGGAGCCCAAAATGGCCGACGGCTCTCCCGTGACGGATTTCAACGACTGCATCCTCTATAACAAAGACGGTAACGAAATCAAGGAGTGGTACGCCCTGGCGGCCTACCTGGAATCCTTCGGGAAGGACGGTGTCCCGGAAGCGTATGCTTCGGGTTTGGGAGACGGCCGAAAGACCGTCACCCACGGCCTGTCTCCGTCAGAACTGCTGACCGATTGGAACTGGATCACCTGGGTGGTGGTGCTGGCGGCTTTGGCGGTCCTCCTGCTGGCCGTCCTGCTGGTGCGGCTGATCCTCCGCAGGGCGCGGCGGAAGCGGGAAAAGAGAAATTGACGGCTTTTTACCCATGACGGGAAAACGGCGCCGCGGACCGAAAAAGCGTATTGAAATATGGGCGGATTTGCCGTAAAATAATGAGTTAACAAAAGCAGGAAAGGGGGGCAGCGCCATGCGTGTCATTACCGGCTCCGCCCGGGGCCGTCGCCTGGGAGAACTGGAGGGAATGGAGACCCGTCCCACCACCGACCGGGTAAAAGAGGGCATGTTCAACATCCTCCAGTTCGATATTGAGGGCCGCCGGGTGCTGGACCTGTTCGCGGGAACGGGTCAGCTGGGCATTGAGTGCCTCAGCCGGGGCGCCGCCTCCGCCGTGTTTGTGGACCGGCGGGCCGACGCGGTGAAGCTCATCCGGGAGAACTTGAAAGTCACGGACCTGACGGACAGGGCCCGGGTGGTGGCCGGGGATTCCATGGAGTTTCTGAAGGGCGTCCGGGAGAAGTTTGATCTCATCCTGCTGGACCCTCCCTATGCCGCCGGGCTGCTGGAACCGGCTATTGCCCACATCGCAAGGTTTGACATTCTGGCCGCCCATGGTATAATCGTAGCGGAACACCCGGCGGGCATGGCCCTGCCGGCCCTGGCACCGCCCTACCGGCTCCACCGCACCTACCGCTACGGCAAGATCGGACTGACCGTGTACCGCCGGAGCGGAAACCAAGACAGCGAGGAATCAGCCCCATGAAAACAGCCATCTGCTCCGGCAGCTTCGACCCCATCACCCTGGGCCACCTGGACGTGATCCGCCGGGCCGCCGCCATTTTTGACCGGGTCTGCGTGTGCGTCAGTCCCAACGCTGAGAAGAAAAACCAGATGTTTACACCGGAGCAGAAGCTCCTGTTGGTCCGGACGGCGGTGGCCGATTTGCCCAACGTGGAGGCAGAGCTCTTTCCGGGCCTGCTGGCCGACTTCGCCGTGGAACACGGCGCCCATGTCATTGTCCGGGGCGTCCGCAATGTGACCGACCTGGATGTGGAGTATCAGATGGCCCTCATTAACCGCGGCATCCACCCGGAGCTGGAGACGCTGCTGCTGCCCGCCAGCGCGGAATACCAGCATTTCAGCTCCTCCATGGCCCGGGAGATGATCCGTTACCAGCAGCCGCTTGAAAAATACCTGCCCATGTCCATCATTCCCCTGGTGCGGGACATGACAGAGAAAAAGGAAGGATAAGAGTATGGCAAACGATATCAATCGCCTGATCGATATGCTGTATGAGCGGATCGAGGACGCAAAGGCCCCCGCGCTCAAGCCCAATATGAGCATTGTGGAACGGGACGAAATGCTGGACCTGCTGGATGAGCTGCGGGCTGCCCTGCCCGTGGAGATTAAACGCGCCCAGGAGCTGCTGGCTGCCCGGGATAAGTTCGTGGATGAGGCCAAGCGGGATGTGGATCGCATGATGCGCCAGGCGGAGCTGGAGGCCAAGAGCAAGGTCTCTGACAGCGAGGTGCTGTACGCCGCCAAGGAGAAGGCCCGCCAGATCGTGGCCCGGGCGGAGGACCGCTCCCGCCAGCTCTACCAGGTGGCCAACGAGTATGCCGAGGACGCCCTGGCCCGCACTGAGGAGGCAGTCCAGGCCGCGCTGGACGAGGTGAAGCAGTCCCGGGTCCGTTTCCGCACCGCTTCTGCCGCCAAAATGCAGGAGCAGCGGGATAAGCTGGACGGCAAAAACGAACCCGACGGGGACGGGGAGAACGGCTGATCCCGCGGGGTAGACCGTAATCCTTATGGTTTCCTAAAATTTTGTAAAAAACGACGAAAAAAACGGCGAAACTTTTTTAAGTCACTCCGTATTTTGCGGTCAATAAAAGAAAGAAAAGCCACCCGGCACAAGATGTTGTGCCGGGTGGCTTCTTCAATTTTACGTTAACCGTCTCGGAAGGGTCGAACGTGCGTTTCATTTCTGCTGTTTGAGATGAAAAATACGGAAAAACAGGGGCTTTTCCCCGGTTCTTGTCGAAAAAAAATCCTTGCAATTCATCAGAAATTTGCTTATACTCAAATCACAAGGTGGGGAAAAGTGGGGCTATTGGGTGAACTTGTGCCAGACTTTCCCCATTCTATCCCAAAAAGAGGGGAAAGGGGGCGGCCAATGTGGCGAGGCTGATGGGAAAATCCAATAACAGCATCGACTCCAAGGGCCGCCTTGTGATCCCGTCCTCCATGCGGGAGGCGTTGGGAGATACCTTTTATATCACCATCGGCGCCCAGCACTGCCTGACCATCTACCCGGAGGCCAAATGGGAGCAGATGTCCGAGGATATGGACGACCTGCCCTATACCGAGGCCCGGGCGCTGAGCCTGCTGTACGCCAACGCTGTCCAGTGCGAGCCGGACGGTCAGGGGCGGGTGCTGATCCCCGCCGGACTGCGGGCCCACGCGGGACTGAAGAAGAATGCCACCATCGTCGGACTGAACTCTTTTGCCGAGATCTGGGACGCCAAGACTTGGTCGGAGCGGGAGCAGCGGATGCTGGAGGACGACGATATGGCCGCGGCCATGGACAACCTGGTCCGCGCCCGCCGCAACCGTGGGTGAGCGGTCATGGAATTTACCCACAAGCCTGTTTTGCTGGATGAATGCATCCAGGCGCTGCACATCCGCCCCGACGGGGTGTATGTGGACGGTACACTGGGCCGCGCAGGGCACTCCAGAGAGATCGCCCAGAGGCTGACTACCGGCCGGCTCATCTGTATCGACCGCGACATGGCGGCCATCGACGCGGCAAAGGAGCGCCTGGCCCCGTGGATGGACCGGGTGACGCTGGTCCACAGCAATTTTTCGGAACTGGGCGGCGTCCTGCGGGATGCAGGCGTTGCCGGCGCCGACGGGATGCTGTTCGACCTGGGTGTGTCTTCGCCGCAACTGGACGACGCCGCCAGAGGATTTTCCTACATGCAGGATGCCCCTCTGGACATGCGGATGGATGCCTCGGCGTCCCTGACCGCCCGGGAGGTCGTCAACGACTGGAGCTATGAGGAGCTCCGGCGGATCTTATTTGACTACGGCGAGGAGCGCTACGCCCCAGCCATCGCGAAAGCCATCGTCCGGGCACGGGAGGACAAGCCCGTGGAAACGACCCTGGAGCTGGTGGACATCATCAAGTCCGCCATGCCGCCGGCGGCGCTGCGGGAGAAGCAGCACCCCGCCAAGCGGAGCTTCCAAGCCATTCGCATCGCCGTCAACGGCGAGCTGGACGCCCTGCCGCCCATGCTGAAAAGCGCGGTGGAGGGCCTGAACCCCGGTGGACGGCTGGCGGTCATCACCTTCCACTCGCTGGAGGACCGCATCGTCAAGCGGGCGATGCAGGACATGGCCCGGGGCTGCACCTGCCCGCCGGAATTTCCGGTATGCGTGTGCGGCAAGAAACCCAAAATCAAGATTCTGACCCGGAAGCCCATCGTCTCCGGCGAAGCGGAGCTGGAGGAAAACCCCCGTGCCCGCAGCGCCAAGCTCCGGGTGGCGGAGAAATGCGATAATTTTGATATTTGAGGCGCCGCGTGTGCGGCGTACAAGCGAAATGATACTTCACCGAATGGGACAAGCCCTTTTCGGTAGTGCGTGTTGGAAGGGAGCGAAGGACCTGTGGCGTCGGCAGCGAGAGATCTGTGGTATGAAAACGGGCGGTCGGTAGACGGCAGTCTTGCATATGACCTGGATTGGGCTGTTCGGGAACGGGAACTGCGCCACGCCGGAGAAATGCCCCGGCAGCGTGAAAAGGAGCAGGTAAAGGTCCATGAGAAGCCGAAAGTGCAGGTGCGGGAGCGCCAGCATGTGTCCCCCTTGACCGTGCTGGGCACCATGGCCGTCATCGGTATGGCGGTGCTGGTGCTGATGGGCTATATCCAGCTCACCGTCCTCTCCGCCGACACGGTGGCCCTGAAAGAGGAACTGTCCGTCCTGGAGACGGAGAACTTGCGGCTGACCACGGAATACGAGCGGATGTTCGACCTGGCCACAGTCAAGGAAGCGGCAGAGGCCGCCGGTATGGTCAAGCCAGGCAGCAGCCAGATGTGCTACATCGACCTGTCCGAAGGCGACAGCGCTGTGGTCTACCGCCAGGAGGACCCCAGCGTGCTGACGCGGGTATTGACCTCCCTGCACCACGGGGTCTACGCGGTGGTGGAATATTTCGACTGACTGCCGCACTATAATGCTGTATCCAAGGCCAGCAACCGCCTGCCGGCCCGCACAGGCTGGATACGGCACCTGACAGCAGTACCACTGGGGAGTGAGAGCGGAGTTCTCACTCCCTTGAATCTTCTATGGACATCAGGCCTTGCCTGAGGAGGAACGAGCATGGCACCAAACCCCCGCAGAAAAAGTGACGCCGCCCGCTGGGCCAACCGTGTGGTGCGGACCCGGACAACACTGCTGATGATTGTACTGGGCGTATGCACCTTCCTGGCGCTGTTCTGGAAGCTGTATGACCTCCAGATCAACCGGCATGACGAGATGTGGGAAAGAGCTGTGGACCAGCAGACCCGCAGCGCCACGGTCCCCGCGTCCCGGGGTACCATCTATGACTGCAACGGCTATATGCTGGCAGTCTCCTCCACGGCGGAGGAGGTCAACATCTCCCCCAAGGAGATCGCCGCCTTTGTGGAAAAACAGAAGCAGAGCATCGAGGACGCCAAGGCAAAGGCGGCGGAAAAGGGGCAGACCTATACCGCGCCGGAGCTGCGGGACCAGACTTATATCGCCCGGGGCCTCAGCCGCATTCTGGAGGTGGACCAGGCCAAGATCGAAGAGAGCATGACCAAGACCAACCTGATGTATGTGAACATCCGGAAAAAGGTGGAGCAGACCCAGGCGGACGAGGTCCGGCGGTTCATCAACGGCGAGATCGACGAGGAGGGCAATGAAGTCCCCGAAAAGCAGCGGAAAAAGCTCCAGGGCGTGTGGATGAACCCGGATTCCAAGCGGATCTACCCGTACAGCAGTCTGGGCTCCAACGTCATCGGCTTCGTGAACGCCGAGAATAAGGGCGGCGTGGGCCTGGAGGCCAAGTACGACTCCGAGCTGGAGGGCACCGCCGGACTGACAGTCACCGCCAAGAACGCCGCCGGTACAGACCTTCTGTATCAGTATGAGCAGTATTACGATGCGGAGAACGGCAATAACCTGGTGCTGACCCTGGATGTCAGCGTCCAGGCGGCGCTGGAAAAGGGCATCGAGGCCATGGCGAAGAAGTTTGACGCCAAAAACGGCGCCACCGGCATCGT
>CAMAZB010000109.1 GCA_945862785.1 uncultured Clostridia bacterium
TGCTGGCTATTTTCATGCCCGCGGAAAAATGGGCTATTGTTCAGTAGACATTAAAATAGAAAGAAGATAACGGGCGAATATTGCTCGCAGCTTTGAATCGTACTGAGGAAAGAGCGTCTGGCACCTGAATAATTCTGGGATCCCTGCGTTTGGAGGCACCCAAAGGTCGAAAATACAATATATGATATAGATATTTCGTTAAGAAAAGATGTAGGGAGAGCAGAATGGTAAAAATAGATGCAGACTGCAACTACGCAAAAAAGAAAAAAATTCACGCAAAATTTTCATAAGCAGGGATAAGACGGTAAAAACATGTTAAAAATAAAACGAAAAATCATTATTTTCGTTGGATGCGTATTCGATTACGAAAATTTACGCACACGTTTACGTTGAATCTGCAATAAAAACAAGCGGGACCTTTGTGCAAAAGGAAGAAAGCGGGGAGATAACGCAAAATTTCCTTGCAATGAGTGGGGGTGGTGACCTATACTGTGATTCGGACAGAGCGTATGCCCGTATACCATGGGTAAGTCGGGCAAGCGGTCTCCACCCGGCAAAGCAAATTTGTTATTTTGGCGGGTGGAGGTTTCCCAGCGATTAAAAAGACTGCATCACAGGAGAGAAGGTGAAAACGGATGTCCCTGGAAGCAATCGAAAAGGTCACGCAGATCGAACAACAGAGCCAGGAGCGCAAGGCGGCTGCAGAAGCGGAGGCACGTCAGATCGTAGCCAATGCGGAGCGGGAGGGTCTTGCGCTCTTACAGCAGGTGCGTGTTGACGCGACCAAAGACGGCAGGAAGCTGCTGCAGAAGGCTGAGGAGAAGGCTGCTGAAAAAGCGGCTGAAATTGGCCGTGCTGCGGAAGCCGAGAGCGCCGCACTGCGTGAAGCGGCGGGCAAACACTTGGAGGAGGCCGCAGAGTTTATTGTCGGAAGGGTTGTGAATCACTGAAATGGCCATTGTAAAAATGAAAAAACTCCGCGTCATGGCGATGGCCGACCACCGGGATGAACTTCTGAAGGGCCTTTTGCATCTGGGCTGTGTGGAGATCAGCGAGCCAGACGACAAGCTGGCTGACCCTGCCTGGTCCGCTCTGCTGAAACGCGGAACATCCCGTTTGGCGGAGACAAAGAGCGAGATCACGGAGGTGAACACCGCGCTGGACGCCATCAAGCGTTTCGCACAGCCGAAGGACGGGTTGTTCGCTCCCCGGGGAACGGTCTCCGAGCAGGAGTTCCTCAGCGAGGAATCCGCTCAGCGTGCTCAGGAAGTCAGCAGCCGCATCGGCGGTACGCTGCAGGATCTGACCCGCTTGCAGGGCGAGGAGACCCGTCTCCTTTCCCGAAAGGCCAGCCTGCAGCCGTGGGTGTCTCTGGACATGCCGCTGGAACGGGAAGGAACGGCCCATACCGTGTTCCGCACGGGGGTCTGTCCCGCCAGTACGGACACCGGTGCTGTGAAAACAGAGCTGGCGGCGGCTGATACGGCGGCCGAGCTGTATGAGATCAGCGCGGACAAGCAGCAGAAGTACTATCTGGTGATCTGCCACCGGCAGGACGAGGAAGCCGCAATGGAAGTCCTCCGTCCCCACAACTTCAGCGTGACGACTTTCCAAAACGTCACCGGAACGGCGGCGGAGAACGTGGCGGAGCTGGATCGCCAGCTCGCCAAGAACCACACGGAGCAGGAGGCGGCCACCGCCGCCATCCGGCAGAGTGTTGATGACCGGGCGGCACTGCGGATGTACGCAGACCGCTTGACAGCCGAAGCGGCGAAGGACACCAACGCCGAACGGATCCTGACTGACGGCACCATCCTCTTCTTCGAGGGCTGGGCGCCGGCGGAGAACATCAAGGAAGTAGAGAGCTTTCTGGAGCGCAGCGGCTGCGCCTGGGAGACTTCGGATCCCACGGAAGAAGAGTATCCGAAGGTTCCTGTCAAGCTCAAGAACAACTGGTTCACCCAGCCGCTGAACATGGTGACCAACATGTACGTGATGCCGGCTTACGACGGATTGGATCCCAACCCGCTGATGGCTCCGTTCTTCATCACTTTCTACGGTTTGATGATGGCGGACATGGCCTACGGCATCCTGATGATCCTGGGCGCCTGGGTCATGCTGAAGAAGATGCACGCCAAGGGCGGCATGAAGGACTTTGGCGGACTGCTGGGGCTGTGCGGTATCAGCACCTTTATCTGGGGCGCGATGACCGGCGGTTTCTTCGGAGATTTTATCCCCCAGCTTCTGAAGATCATCAATCCCGAGAGCACGTTCCAGCTGCCTTACCTCTTTACCCCGCTGACGGATACCCTGATGATCCTGGTAGGCTCCCTGGTTTTGGGCCTGATCCAGATCTTCACCGGTATGGCCATCAGTGTGGTCAAGAAGTTCAAGGACGGCAACTGGCAGGACGCCGTTTGGGAGGAGTTCACCTGGTGGACGATCCTCATTGGCGCTGCCCTGGCCATCCTGGGCATCGGCAGCGTGGGCGGCTATCCCATGGTGCTGATCGTGGGCCTGCTGATGCTGGTCTATGGCTCCACCCGCAATTCTAAGGGCATCGGTAAGCTGTTCAGCCTCATCGGCGCGGTGTATAACGGCGTCACCGGCTATTTCAGCGATACCTTGTCCTACGCCCGTCTGATGGCACTGATGCTGGCGGGCAGCGTTATTGCTCAGGTGTTCAATACTCTGGGCGCCGTCACCGGAAACGTGATCGGCTTCGTGATCGTCTCCCTGATCGGCAATATGCTGAACTTCGCACTGAACCTGCTGGGCTGCTATGTCCACGACCTGCGTCTGCAGTGCCTGGAGTTCTTCAATCGTTTCTACAAGGAGGGCGGAAAGCCCTTCAGACCCCTGGATATTCAAACCAAATACGTTGATGTGATCGAACAGAAATAAGGAGGAAATTATCATGCAAGCATTTTTTGATTCTTTCGGCGGTATCGGTCTGGCATTTCTTGGCGCGGCTTTGGCTGTGGGCCTGTGCTGCATCGGATCCGCAAAGGGCACCGGCATGGTGGGTGAGGCCGCTACCGGCCTGCTGAGCCAGGCTCCCGAGCATTTCTCCAAGTGCCTGATTCTGCAGGTGCTGCCCGGCACCCAGGGCCTGTATGGCCTGGTCGTCTGGTTCTTCGCTCTGTTCACCATGGGCGCTTTCTCCGGCGGCATCGTGCCCCTGACTGTTACCGAGGGTGCTACCATCTTCGCCGCTTGCCTGCCCATCGCTCTGGGCGGCTGGCTGTCCGCTATCTTCCAGGGCCGTGTGGCTGCCGCTTCCGTCAACGTGGTTGCCAAGAAGCCCGATGACTGGGCCAAGGGCATCATCCTCTGCGGTATCGTTGAGTTCTACGCCATTCTGTCTCTGCTGGCTTCCGTGCTGCTGCTGATGAACGCTCTGTGATGTGCTTACCACATCAGAAAGGTGGTAACACTGAACTATGAACGGAATCGAAAAGATCACCCAGCGGATCGCATCGGAAGCTCAGGCTGAGATCGACCGCATCCTGGGCGATGCCAGAGACGAGGCCGATCGGATTGCTGAAAGCTACCGTGCTCAGGCTGACGGTGAGGCCGCGGAACTGAATGCCCGGAATGAAAAAAACGCCGCTGAGCGGGAAGAGCGCCTGGTGAGCGCGGCCCAGATGGAGGCCCGCAAGGTACTGCTCGCCGCGAAGCAGGAAATGGTGGAGAAAGCTTACATCCAGGCGCTGGATAAGCTCTGCGCCATGCCGGAAGAGCAGTATGTGGCCGTTCTGGCCGGTCTGCTGGTGAAGGCGTCCTCCAACGGAAAGGAAGAGGCCGTGTTCTCCAAGGAAGACCGTGAGCGGGTCGGCAAGGCTGCCGTGGCCAAGGCCAATGAACTTTCCGGCAAGCAGCTTCGCCTGTCTGAAGAGACCCAGCCCATCCGGGGCGGCTTCATCCTGAAGGATAAGAACGTGGAGGTCAACTGCACCTTCGAGACTCTGGTCCGCCTGCAGAAAGCGGAGACCGCGGGAGCGGTGGTGAAAAAGCTGTTCGCATAACAAGGAGGAAGTGTCTTGGCTAAAAAAATCAAAGACACCGATTACCTGGCCATCTCCGCCCGGGTGCGGGCGATGGAGACCGGACTGCTGACCCGAGAGCGGATGGAGCAGGTACTGGAGGCCCGCAGCGATGACGAGGCGGTGAAGATCCTCCAGGAGTGCGGCTATCCCGAACTGGATGCCACCCATCCCGAGGCTATGGACGCGGCGCTGTCCGCCGCCCGGGAGGCCACGCTGTCCGACTTGGGCGACAGTGCTCCGGACCCCAGGTATATCGACATTTTCAAGCTGAAATATGATTATCACAATGTAAAGGCTGTCCTGAAGGCTGACGCCATGGGGACTGATGCGGACCATATGCTGATGGATATGGGCCGTGTTCCCGCGGCAGAGCTGAAGGAGGCCGTCCAGACCGGCGATGTGGAGAATCTGCCCGTCCGTCTGGCTACCGCTGTCAAGGAGGCCAAAGAGGTACTGGACACCACCCGGGATCCCCAGCTCTCTGATATCGTGCTGGATCGCTGGTGCTACCGGGATATGGATGACGTGGCCGAGGCCACCGGCAGCGCGTTTCTGCACGGCTATGTGAAGGCGCAGATCGACGCCGCAAACCTTCGCTCTCTCGTCCGTACCCTGCGAATGGGTAAGAACGTGGACTTCCTGAAGGGGGTTCTGTTTGAGGGCGGCGATATCGGCGTGGATGCCATCCTGGCTGTCAGTGAGGGCGGCGGAAGCGGCCTTACGGAGCTGTACGGTTCCACCAGGTTCCGGGCGGCGGCCGAGGCCGGCGCTGAGGCCCTCCGGGGCGGTGCGCTGACCCATTTCGAAAAGCTCTGCGATGATGCGGTGGGCGATTACCTGGCTGGGGCGCAGTTCGTGCCCTTCGGTGAGGCACCGCTGCTGGGTTATCTGGCCGCCCGGGAAACGGAGTACACGAATCTCCGCATCCTGCTGCTGGGACGCAGCACCGGCCTGCCGGCCGATGTGATTCGCTCCCGGCTTCGGGCCAGCTATGTGTAAGGCGGTGGAATGATGGCTACAACGTATCAAATCGCCGTCATCGGCGACTGGGAATCCGTTATGGGATTCCGTGCCCTGGGCCTGGACACCTATCCCGTCGCTTCTGTGGAGGAGGCCAAGGAAAAGGTGCGCGAGCTGGCCAAGACTGACTGTGCGGTGATCTACCTCACAGAGCAGCTGGCGAAGGATATGGACGACGTGCTCTCCCACTATAAGGACGAGCTGCGGCCCGCCATTATCCTGATCCCCGGACGGGAAGGTTCCCTGGGTATTGGCAGAGATAATATCCAAAGAGCAATCGAACGAGCTGTCGGCGCTGATATTCTGTAAAGGCGCTTGGCTTCACAAATGAGACAAACAGCCTCGGAAGAGAATTTTCCAAGGAAGAAGGTATTCTGATTTGAGCGGTAAAGTTGTTAAAGTTTCCGGACCGCTGGTCGTGGCTACGGGCTTGTCGGACGCGAATATGTCCGACGTGGTTCGTGTCGGCCCCCAGCGTCTGATCGGCGAGATCCTGACCATGAAGGGCGACACCGCCT
>CAMAZB010000110.1 GCA_945862785.1 uncultured Clostridia bacterium
TGCAAAACCGCAGTCTTTCTCTCCCGCTACATCCACTGCAAAATACCGCATTTCGTCCATGGCGTGGTCGTGTTCCTTTCGGGGGGCATCCCGTCCGCTGCGTTCATCCCAGCAATACAGGCCGATCTCCCGCAGGCAGTCTGCACACCCCCGGCACAGCACGATTCGTCTGCTCCTCAAAAGATCCGCTGTGGTGCGGATGCCATCCGCCACCGCGTTATCCGCCCGGATGACCCGAAAACCCTTTCGCCGCAGGACTTCGATGAAGCTGGCCGCGGACGGGTCCACTACCACTCTTTCAATGTCCCGGCCCGCCGCCAGCCTTTCCAGATCATCGGCATATTCCGCGTCCGTCCGTTGTCGGCCCGCCTTGTGGGAATCGTAATAGTACTCTTCCGTCCGGTACCATACGCCGTTCTTCTCTCCCCACAGTCCGAAGGACGCCGGATTGGCCGTCCCGTAGTCCACGGAAATACGCCATTGGGAAAAGGGACCCTCCGGCACCTCCGCCGCATCCCTCTCCGGGTCAAAGAAGTCGTAGATCAGTCCCTGGGCCGCCGTCCACTCTCCCAGCACAAACCGCCGGTAAAACACGCCGGAATAGGCGTTTTGATATCTGGCCCGAATGCGCGGTGACAAGGCGGGGTTGTCCTCCATGGTGAAATGCAGGTGCAGTGCCCGCCTCTCCTTCGCCTTTAAGATCCACTCCTGATAGAACCAGTGCTGCGGCCCCTCCGGATTGCAGTTAAACCACAGGCGGCTCCCCGGCACGCTGCACCGGGCAATGGCCTGTTCCACAAAAGACCGGGGCATCAGTGCCGTTTCATCCAGCAGGATTCCCGCCAGGGTGCTGCCCTGGATTAGTGCCGCACTGGACTCATCTTTTCCGCCGAACAGCAAAAAACGGTTCTCCCGTCCCTGATAGCGCACGATTATCAGATTTTCCGCTCTTTTCTCACGAATGGTCATTCCCAGTCTCCGGAGACAGGGCATCAGTTCCGCCAGCAGGTTTCGCCGTAAGGAGCCTATGGTTTTTCCGCAAAGGCCAAACTGCTGCCCGTCGAACCGCGCCTGGGCCCATAAAAAGAAGGATATCCCCATGGAAAAGGTCTTTCCGCTCCGGACAGCGCCGTCACAGATAATGGCGTCCCAATCGTCCCGATACCACCACGACATCACCTGGGCCTGTTTGGATGAAAACCGTAAGTCCTTACCCATCCGATCCCTCCATCTGCCCGGCGATATCCTCCAGGGCGCGATAGAGTTCCTCCGCGCCGCCGTCTCCGCCGCTCTCCAGCAGGTTCCACAGGGTTTCCAGAGCCCGCACCCGGTCCACCAATTTGATCTCGATCCCTTTGTCTGTTACCTTGAGCTCCGATACGGCGGACAGATCCAGTCTCTCCGGATCTGGCGTTTCGCCCCGAAATGCCAGACACGCCGCGTCATTCGCTCTTCCAAACGCCAACTGGGCCAGCCTGCGGAGCACATCCTCCCGTCGAAGCTGTCCCGCCGACTCGTTCCGCATTTGCTCCAGCCGATCTTGGACGCTCTTGCGTCCCAGCAGAGCATACCCATCCCGGCAGCCGGCTTCCTCCGCCGCCCGTTCCGGGTCCATCGTCCGCAGATAAGCCCTGCAAAACGCGGATTCATCCCGTTTTCTTTCCATGCGCTCACCCCTCACCATCTCACACCCATGGCCGCCAGCGGGGAAAAGTTGCATGCCGCTATGCCCCGCCTGAAAAAAATAATGCGCCCTTGCGGCCCGTTGCGGGCCGCAGGGGCGTTCAGGCGCTGCAAAGTTTTTTCTTCTACTGTTAGAGTCGTTAAATTTTTTAGCGGCAATTTAACGTCTTATCTGTTATAATGATCGTAATATTATCTGAACCCTGTCCAGATTCAGGAAAGGAGGTATCCTATGGCTCAGAAGCCCTCTCTGGCCGCCCGCTGGTTTCCCTTTTCATGGCGGGACCTTTTGGTCTCAGCCGTCATCCTCTCCTGCGCTATCGGCCTGTGCAGTCTCCTCCGTCTGGCGGACAGCAGCGATGGCTTCGCCTCCCCGGTATTCGTATTGGCGGTGCTGCTGATCTCCCGCCTGACCACCGGCTACCTCTTTGGCCTGATTGCCTCCGTTCTGGGGGTCATCTGCGTAAACTTTGTATTTACCTATCCCTACTGGGCCGTAAACTTCACCATTTCCGGCTATCCTCTGACCTTTCTGACCTTTTTGATGGTCTCCGTCATTACCGGGACTCTGACTGCCCAGGCCAAGCAGCAAGAACGCCTGCGGGCCGAAAACGAGAAAGAGAAAATGCGGGCCAACCTGCTCCGCTCCGTCTCCCATGATATCCGCACGCCGCTCACCGCCATTTTGGGCGCCACCTCCGCCGTTCTGGAGAATCCGCAGATGTCCCCGTCAGACAGGCAGGTACTTCTGGAGGATGTCCGGGATGATGCCCAATGGCTGATTCAAGTTGTGGAAAACCTCTTGTCCATCACCCGCATCGGCGGCGATCAGGCCCGTATCTCCAAGGGCCCGGAGGCCGCCGAGGAGATCCTGGCGGAAGCCGCCCGGAAATTCCGCCGCCGCTTTCCCTCGGTGCCTGTTTCCGTCTCCGCCCCGGAATCTCTGCTGCTGGTCCCCATGGACCCTATCCTGATCGGCCAAGTCCTGTCCAACCTGTTGGAAAACGCCGTTCTTCACGGCGAGACTACCACTCTTATCCGTCTCTCAGTCCGGCAGTCCGGCAGCTTTGCCCGCTTCTCCGTCCAAGACAATGGTCAGGGGATCTCGGAAAAAGCCCTTTCCACTTTGTTTGACGGGACCCTGAAGCACAGTGAAACCCCTTCCGGCGACGGCAAACGCAATATGGGCCTGGGCCTGTCGGTTTGCCTGGCCATCGTCCGGGCGCACGGCGGCACCATGGAAGCGCATAATCTGAAAACCGGTGCGGAATTTTCTTTCCAACTTCCCTTGTATGAGGAGGAATCCAAATGAACATCCGGGAAAAGATTTTAGTTGTTGAAGATGAAAAAAGCATTGCCCATTTTATATCCACCGTGCTGGCCAATAACGGTTACGAGGCCATGCAGGCCCGCAGCGGCTCAGAGGCCATTTCCATGATCTCCTCCCACTGTCCTGACCTCATCATTCTGGATTTGGGGCTGCCCGACATGGACGGCCTGGATATTCTGCGCCAGCTCAGGAGCTGGTCCAGCCTCCCTGTGGTGGTCGTTTCCGCCCGCGCCCACGAAAAAGACAAAGTGACCGCCCTGGACCTGGGTGCTGACGACTACCTGACCAAGCCCTTCGGCACCGACGAGCTGCTGGCCCGCGTCCGCACCGCCATCCGCCACACCCGCACCGCCAGCGGCAATGATGAGATCGCTCAGAAGGGCACCTATACGGTGAGAGAGTTGACCATCGACTACAACAAGCACCAGGTCCTGAAAAACGGGCAAAACGTCCGTCTGACCCTCAGCGAGTTCCGTATCGTAGCCTTATTGGGCAAGTATGCCGGAAAGGTCCTGACCTACGATTTTATTATCAGGGAGCTGTGGGGACCCCGGGCCAGCGGGGATAATCAAATCCTCCGTGTCAATATGGCCAATATCCGCCGCAAGATTGAGAAAAATCCTGCCGAACCGGAATACTTATTCACAGAAGTCGGCGTAGGCTACCGCCTTGCGGAAAACGTCTGACGGATATACTTAAAACAGCACCGCCGCAATTTTTTCGCGGCGGTGCTGTTTTTCTTCCGCTCTCCGGCAGGCCAATCATTCCTCTTGCGGGTTTAACGCATTTTTAGCGCCCATATCTGTGTCCCTCACATAGTCTGTACCATGCCGCAGTCTTCCTTAACACCAGCCATATTCAAAATCTGCTATGGTAATAGTATAGCTTGCGGCTCCTCCGGAGTTCTCTCTTCCGAAGAACCGCAAAGACTGGAAAAGGAGTGTGTGTACATGGCAACATTCATCATCGGCCTCGTGATCCTTTTCGGCGGAGCTGCCGTCTACGGCAAATTCTGTGAAAAAGTCTTCGACCCAGACGACCGGGAGACTCCCGCTTATTCCAGGCAGGACGGCGTGGACTACATCCCCATGCGGGGCTGGAAGAACGGTCTCATCAACCTGCTGAACATCGCGGGTACCGGTCCCATCTTCGGACCCATCCAGGGCATCCTGTTCGGCCCCATTGCGTTTATCACCATCCCCATCGGCAACATCATCGGCGGCGCCATGCACGATTACTTCTCCGGCATGATCTGCCTCCGGGACGGCGGCACTCAGATGCCCACCATGATCCGGCGATACAGCAATAAGGGCGTGTACACCGTGTATCAGATCTTCTGCTCCGTGCTTTTGCTGCTGGTAGGCGCGGTGTTCATCTATACCCCCGGCGACATTGCCGCCACACAGGTCTTTGGCTTTGACGGCAAAGCCACCTCCGTCTCCACCTGGGTCATCTACGGTGTCATCTTCGCCTATTACCTGGTGGCCACCGTGTTCCCCATCGATGCCATCATTGGCAAGATCTATCCCGTATTTGGCGGCGTGCTGCTGTTCTCCGCCCTAGGTGTGTTCATTGGCCTGTTTGCCAAGGGCTACCCCCTGCTCAACCTGTGGGACGAGTGGGTAGCTCCCGCCGCCTTTGTGATGCAGGACGGCGTCAAGACCGCCTTCAGCTACCAGGAGTACTTTTCCTCCAACCACTTCATCCCCATCTTCTTCATCACCGTGGCCTGCGGTATTCTCTCCGGCTTTCATTCCACCCAGACGGCCATCATCTCCCGCACCATGAAGAGCGAGAAGCAGGGCCGCATGACCTTCTACAACATGATGGTCCTGGAAGGCTTCATCGCCATGGTTTGGGCTGCCGCCGCCATGGGTGCGTATAACCTGGGGATGCAGGAGGCCATTGCCTCCGGTGCCACCGCTACTGTCGGTGTCGTCTGCCGTGACGTTCTGGGCAATATAGGCGGCATCATCGCTTTGCTTGGCATCATCGTCCTGCCCATCACCTCCGGTGACACCGCCCTGCGTGGTCTGCGCCTGTCCATTGCCGAGGCGTTCCACATCGACCAGAGCTCCAACGCCAAGCGCCTGGGCCTGTCCGCTGTCATTTTCGCACTGGTAGCCGTCATTCTGGTGTTCGCCAAAATGAACCCCAACGGTTTCAATATTCTGTGGCGCTACTTCGCCTGGTCCAACCAGACACTGTCCCTGTTCGCTTTCCTTGCCATCTCTGTCTGGATGTTTGAAAACGGAAAGAGTAAATTTGTCTGGATTCCTCTCATCCCCGGTGCGTTCTACTGCTTTGTCACCGTCGCCTTTATTATGAATGCCAAGATCGGCTTCCATGTGCCCTGGGCTGGCGCTTACGCCATTGGTGCCTGCACCGCCGCGGCCTATGTGTCCGCCATTCTCTGGTACGGCAAAAAGCGCTCCGCCTGCAAGCTGATAAAATAACGTTTCAGATAACGACTTTCTCTCCTCTCTCAAAGCCCGCCTCGCTTCTGTACGGCGGGCTCAGCTTGTCGAAAAAGTCTTTTCGACAAGCTGCTTAAGATTTCAGAACTTTCA